>JBARRQ010000059.1:0-3070 GCA_049644305.1 Gaiellaceae bacterium | reverse complement strand
TCTGGGCGCTGAAGGACATCCCGCAGGACCTTCGCGACGCCCTGGCGGCTGCGAAAGAGCGCGAGACCTCGACGCCGGGCAAGCGCGTGCTCGAGACGATTCTGAAGAACGTCCAAATCGCCGACGAGCAAGGCAACCTCGTCTGCCAGGACACCGGCATCGCGGTCTACACGTGTCACGTCGGCGAGAACTTCCCGCTCCACCCGGCGCGAATCTACGAGGCGCTGAAGGCGGGCACGGAGCGAGCCACATTGGAGCACCCGCTGCGCTCGAACGCCGTGCACACGCTCACGCGCGAGAACACGGGGCCCAACACCGGCCACCGGCTCCCGATCGTCCACTGGGAGTTCGTGCCGGACTGGGACGGGCTCGACGTCAAGTGCGTTCCGAAAGGCTCGGGCTCGGAGAGCATGAGCTTCCTGAAGATGTGCACCCCCGCCGACGGGGTGAAGGGAATCAAGCGGTTCGTGCTCGAGTCCATCGTCGAGTCGGGAGGCAGGCCGTGCCCGCCGGGCATCGTCGGGGTCGGGATCGGCGGCTCGGCGGACTACGCGATGTATCTCGCGAAGGAGGCGATCGCGCGCCCGGTTGGGACGGCGAACCCCGATCCCGAGGTTGCGAAGCTCGAGCGCGAGCTGCTGGAGCTCCTGAACGAGACTGGGATCGGCCCGATGGGCCTCGGCGGCGACGTGACCGCTCTCGCCGTCCACGTCGAGCACGCGGACACGCACATGACGCTGAACCCAGTGGCGGTCAACTACCAGTGCTGGGCCGCTCGGCGCGCGTCCGCCCACGTGGCGGCCGACGGCACGGTCGACTACGACAGGGAGTTCTGATGGCGCGCCGCGAGGTGACATTCCCGATCGCGGACGAGAAGGAGATCCTCGCGCTCCGTGCCGGCGACGAGGTGGTCGTCCAGGGCCACATCATCGGAATCCGCGACCGGACGCACGTCCGCATCTTCGACCAGGGCGTCGAGCCGCCGATGGACCTGCGCGGCGCGTTTCTGCTGCATACGGCTCCGGGCGTGAAGAAAGTCGGTGACCAAGGCGCCGCTAGCGGTGCCGACCCTCAAGAACAGCGGGCTTCGCCCGCGGTTCCGTCTGAAATGACCGGTCGACCGGTTCCAAATCCGGGAATCTCGACCACCAAGTACGAGCCGGTCTGCATCGGCACGACGACGAGCGCGCGCATGGTGGGCTTCACCGAGCCGCTAGGCCGCGACTACGGGGTGCGCGCGATCTGCGGCAAGGGCGGGTTCCCGGACGAGGCGATCGAGCCGATGCGTCGCTACGGGATGGTCTACTTCGCCATCGTCGGTGGCGCGGCTGCGCTCGAGACGACCCAGATCGAGGAGATCGAGGAGGTGGCCTGGGAGGACCTGATGCCCGAGTGCCTCTGGAAGTTCCGCGTCAAGGACTTCGGCCCGCTGACGGTTGGCATCGACGCCCACGGCAACTCGCTCTATCACGACGTCCAGACAGCCGCCCGCAAGAAGCTGGAGGAGCTCTATGCTCGACTTTGAGCCACACCACGGACTGACGCACGTCATCGACAAGGGTCTCGGCCCGCGAGCGTGGGAGGACATCCTCGAGACGGCGGGCGACCACATCTCGATCATCAAGCTCGGGTGGGGCACGGCCGTCGTCACGCGGAACCTGGAGCGCAAGCTCGACGTTCTGCGCGAGAAGCCGGTCGTGATCGGCGGCACCTTCTTCGAGGTCGTCTACACCAAGGACAAGCTCGACGAGTACAAGGCGTGGCTGCAGGAGCTCGGGCTCACGCACGTCGAGCTCTCGGACGGGACGATCGACATTCCGCGTGAGCGGAAGCTCGAGCTGATCGCGGACTTCGCGCGCGACTTCACAGTCCTCTCGGAAGTGGGCTCGAAGGATTCGAGCGTCGAGTACACCGCGGACGAGTGGAAACAGTGGCTGCGGGAGGAGCTCGAGGCCGGAGCGTGGAAGGTGATCGCCGAGGCTCGGGAGGGCGGGACGGCCGGGATCTTCGACTCGTCCGGCGGTGTGCGCGCCGAGCTGATCGGGGAGATCGCGCTCGAGATCGGCCCCGTGAACGTCATCTTCGAAGCGCCGTCGAAGGCGGCGCAGGCGTGGTTCATCAAGCAGTTCGGCCCGTCTGTCAACCTCGGCAACATTCCGCCGGAGGAAGTGATCCCGCTGGAGACGCTGCGCCTGGGGCTGCGCGGCGACACGCTGAAGGAGGTGCTGCTGGGTGGCCAGCGCTCCGCCCCTGCCTGAGCTCGACTTCGAGTCGATGCAGGCGGAGGACATCCTCCGTTGGGCCTTCGAGGAGTTCGGCGAGCGCCTCTGTCTCACCTGCTCGTGGCAGAAGCAGTCGTCGGTGCTCGTCCACATGGTGGCCGCACTCGAGCTCGAGATTCCGATCATCGAGCTCGACACGCACCTCTTCTTCCGCGAGAGCTATGAGACGCGCGACCGGCTGGTCGAGCGCTACGGCCTGCGCCTGCTCTCGCCGCCCGAGGTGATCACCGTTGCCGAGCAGCACCGCCGCGAGGGCCCGAACCTGTGGGAGACCGATCCCGACCGCTGCTGCCACATCCGCAAGGTCGAGCCGCTGCTCGAGGCGCTCGAGCCTTACGACGCCTGGATCTCGGGCATCCGGCGTGACCAGTCGCCCAGCCGCGCGGCCACGCCGAAGGTGCAGTGGTCGGAGCGCTACGGGGTCTGGAAGCTGCACCCGCTCGCCGATTGGGACGAGAAGCGGGTCTGGGCCTACATCACCGTCAACGAGATTCCGTACAACCCGCTTCACGACGTGGGCTTCCGCTCGATCGGCTGCATTCCGTGCACCCGGCCGACGAGCCCGGAAGAAGAGGAGCGCGCGGGGCGCTGGGCCGGCTCCGACAAGCTCGAGTGCGGGATCCACGTGACCACGCCACTGGGAGGAACATGAGCGAGCACCTCTACGCGGCCGAGCACCCACAGTCCGAGCGTGGCCGCAACGGCGGGTTCACGCTGTGGTTCACCGGGCTCTCTGGCTCCGGCAAGACCACGATCGCGCACCTCGTCGGGCCCGAGCTCGACCGGCG
>JBARRQ010000058.1:0-9287 GCA_049644305.1 Gaiellaceae bacterium | reverse complement strand
CTTCCGTGATCAGCTCCGGTGAGAGCGTGCTCTTGCGGCTCGCGCGCGATCCCTCCGGGATCCCGTTCAGGTACCTGTCGGTCAGCATCCCCTGAGCGAGCGGCGAGAAGACGATGCAGCCGACGCCGAGCTCCTCCAGCGCGTCCAGGAGTTCGGGCTCGATCCAGCGGTTGATCAGCGAGTACGAAGGCTGGTGGATGAGGAGGGGCGTCCCGAGGTCGCTGAGGATCGCCGCCGCCTCGCGGGTCTTCTCCGCCGAGTACGACGAGATCCCCACGTAGAGCGCCTTCCCCTGCCGTACCGCGGTGTCGAGCGCGCCCATCGTCTCCTCGAGCGGCGTCTCGGGGTCGAACCGGTGCGAGTAGAAGATGTCGACGTACTCGAGCTGCATTCGCTGCAGGCTCTGATCGAGACTCGAAAGCAGGTACTTCCGGGAGCCCCACTCACCGTAGAGGCCAGGCCACATGTCGTACCCGGCCTTCGTCGAGATGACGAGCTCGTTCCGGTAGGGCCGGAGGTCGCTCGCCATCATCCGGCCGAAGTTCTCCTCCGCCGAGCCGTACGGCGGCCCGTAGTTGTTCGCGAGGTCGAAGTGCGTGATCCCGAGGTCGAACGCGCGCCGAACGATGGCGAGGCCCGTCTCGAACGGATGGTCGTACCCGAAGTTGTTCCAGAGGCCGAGCGACAGGGCCGGGAGCTGCAGGCCGCTGCGGCCGGAGCGGCGGTACTGCATCCGCTCGTAGCGGTCGGGGGCGGGGACGAAGGTCATGAGACGCTCCAGTCGTTCGCGGGGACTTGGGCGGACGCGGACTGGTACAGGGCCTCAATCGCGCGCGCTTGGCCGAGCGCGTCTTCACGCCCGAGGAGAAGCGGGGCCCGGCCGTGAATCGCGTCGGAGACGTTCTCGAGCTCGAGCCGGTACGAGTTGGCGCGCTCGACCGCGATTCGCTCGCTGCCACCCTCGCGGCGCAGCTCGATTCCCGGAGAGCGGATGTGGAAGGGGTCGGCGGTGAAGAGACTCGCCTCCTCGCCGACGACTTCGAGCTCGGCGCGGGACGGCAGCACGAAACCGCAGTCGAAGTGCGCCAGGCGATCGTCGCCGAACGCGAGCGTTGCCGCGAAGCAGACGTCGACGCCCGTGGGGCCGATGACCTGCTGTCCCAACAGCCGCTCGGGCTCCCCTGACAGAAGCCGAATCACGCTCAGGCAGTAGCAGCCGACGTCCATTAGAGAGCCGCCGTCGAGGTCCGGGTCGAAGCGCGCGTCGTTCGGGCCGTGGACGGCGGCGAGGGGGAAGCTGAACGCCGCACGGACCAGCCGCAGCCGTCCGATCGCGCCCTCGGAGACGAGCTCCGCCAGCCGGTTGGCCTGCGGGTGATGACGCCACATGAACCCCTCGGAGAGAACGAGGCCGGTCGACTCGGCGCGGTCGAACGCCTCCTCGACTTGGTCGGGATGCCGGGAGAACGGCTTCTCGCAGAGCACGTGCTTCCCGGCGTCGAGCGCGCGCAGCGTCCAGTCGACGTGCAGAGAGTTCGGTAACGAGATGTACACGGCCTCCACGTCCGGGTCCTCGAGCAACGCCTCGTAGCTCCCGTATGACCGGTCGATCCCGTGCTCACGCGCGTACGCCTCTGCGCGCGCCGCGTCGCGGCTGGCCACTGCGATCACGTCCACCCGATTCGACTCTCTCGCCGCCTCGATGATGGGCCGGTTGATCCTTGCCGTGGAAAGCAGGCCCCAGGCGACGCTCATTCGCTTTCCTCCGGAGGAGCCTTGTGGAGCGCCTGCTCGAGCTGGCCGCGCGTGGCGCCGGTCATGATCGCCACTGCCTCCGGCATCGTGTGCGTCTTCGGAGTGACGACCGCCACCCGCTTGCCGAGCCGCATGATGTGGATCCTGTCGGCGAGCTCGAACACGTTCGGCATGTCGTGGCTGATCAGGATGACGGGCAGCCCGCGATCGCGCACCCGCCGGATCAGGTCGAGCACCTGGCGCGTCTCCTTCACGCCGAGTGCGGCCGTGGGCTCGTCCATGATCGCCACTCGCTTGGCCCAGGCTGCGGCGCGGGCCACGGCGACACCCTGGCGCTGGCCGCCGGAGAGATCCTCGACCGGCTGCTTGATCGACTGGACGCCGATCTTCAGCTCGGCGAAGTGGCGCTCCGCTTCACGCCGCATTGCCCGCTTGTCGAGCAGGCGCAGCAGGACCCCGAGCAAGCCGCCTCGCCTTCGCTCCCTGCCGAGGAAGATGTTTGCGGCGATGTCGAGGGCCGGCGCGACGGCGAGATCCTGGTAGACGGTCTCGATTCCTGCGTTCCGCGCGTCGTGCGGGGAGCGGAAGTGCACCGGCTTGCCGTCGAGACGGATCTCGCCGTCGTCCGGTTGCAATGCGCCAGAGAGCGTCTTGATCAGGGTCGACTTGCCGGCGCCGTTGTCGCCGATGATTGCGAGGATCTCGTCCGGGTAGAGCTCGAAGTCGGCTCCGTCAAGGGCCACGACCTGACCGAACCGCTTGACGATCCCGTGCGCCTCGAGGATGGGCTTGGACCCGTTCATGCGCGCCTCCGGTGCGTCAGCTGATCGACCGCGACCGCAAGGATGACGAGGATGCCCGTGACGAGGTACTGGTAGATCGCCGAGACGCCGATCAGCGTCAGGCCGTTGCGGAACACGCCAACGATGATGGCACCGATCAACGTCCCGATCACCGTGCCGCGCCCCCCGAAGAGGCTGGTACCGCCGAGCACCACTGCGGTGATGCTGTCCAGGTTCTCGGTGGTCTGGCCCGCGTTCGGATCACCGAGCTCGGTGCGGGCGAGGAGCAGCATGGCCGCGATTCCGTAGGTCAGACCGGCGATCGCGTAGACGCCGAAGAGCACCCTGTTGGTGTTGATGCCGGTCAGCCGCGCGGCCTCGCGGTTGTCGCCGACGGCGTAGACGTGCCGGCCCCAGGCCGTCTGTGTGAGGCCATACCAGGCGACGGCGTAGAGAACGACCATCAGGACGACGCCGTAGGTGAAGTCGGCGCCGGCGAACCTGAACGTCCGGCCGAAGAAGAGCTCCTCGCTCGGGAGCGGCGAGAACGTCAGGTCGTTCGAGACGACGTGCGTCAGCGCAAATGCGATGTTGAGCGTCCCGAGCGTGACGATGAACGGCGGTAATCGCACGCGCGTCACGAGCCCCCCATGCAGCATCCCGAAACCGACGCACGTCAGGATCCCGAGGGCGATGGCGGGGATCGGCGCCACTCCACTCGCGACCGCGAGCTTGCTCATGATGATCTGGCCGAACGCCATCACGGTGCCGACCGAGAGATCGATCCCGGCGGTGAGGATCACGAGCGTCTGCCCGATCGCGAGCACGCCTACGACCATCACCTGCTGGAGCACGAGCGAGAGGTTCTGCGTCTGCAGGAAGCGGTCGCTCTTCAGCTTGAAGAACACCATCGTGAGGATCAGCGCCAGCAACGGCCCGACCGCCGGCGCACCGAGGACCCGGCGAGCGAGCTGCAGCGGCATCGCTCGGACGGTTGCGGGGGACTCGCTGGCCACGCTGCTCAGGCGATCCTAAGACTGCTCGGAGGCGACCGCGACCGGAGCGCAGGGCTCCGGTCGCGGGTCGAGGAGAGAGACTCCTTCTAGCCCCAGCAGTTCGCGAGGCCGTACGCCACGCTCTTGGACTTGACGCCTGCCACGGCCTTCTTCGCGATCAGGTTGACGCCGGTGTCCGTGTACCCGTGCGCTTTCTTGCCGGTCTTCGCGTACCTGACGACCGCCGAGACGCCCAGTGATGCCATCTTCAGCGGGTACTGCTGCGAGGTCGCGTCGATGATCCCGGCCTTGATGTTCCGAACTCCGGCGCAGCCGCCGTCAACCGACACGATGGTCGTTGCGGCCTGCGTCTTGCCGGCGTTCTTCAAGGCGGTCCACGCTCCCGCCGCGCTCGGCTCGTTGATCGTGTAGACGACGTTGATGTTCGGGTTCTTCTGAAGGCAGTTCTCCATCGCGGTCTGGGACGGAGCGGTCTGGCCTTGCCCGTTACCCACGCATACGACCTGCGGGTTGCTGTTCGAGATCCCGAAGCCCTTGAGGAACCCGTTGTGACGAAGAGCACCGACCGACGAGCCTGCGTGCTCGTCGAGCATCGCGATCGTCACCTTCTTACCCTTCGTCGCCGCTCGGGCGTACTTCCCGATCAGGACGCCGGCCGTGAAGTTGTTGGTGGCGAAGAGTGCGTCGGTAGCGCTCTTCGGAGTCGTGGGCGAGTCGAGCGCGATCACGAGCACGCCCGCTTTCCGGGCTTTCGCGATCGCCGGATTCTCGGCCTTCCCATCCGCGACGGTGATGAGGATGCCCTTCACCCCCTGGGTCGTCATGTTCTCGATCGCCGCGATCTGGCCGGCGTTGTCGGAGCTGCTCTTGCCGGCGGCGTACTTCAGCTGAGCTCCGAGCTTCCTTGCCTGCGCCGTCGCTCCTTGCTTCATCTTCACGAAGAACGGGTTGGTGACGTCCTTCGTAATCAGCCCGACCTTGATGGCGGCGGCCTTCTTCGAGGTCGTCGCCGATGCGGCCGCGACTACGGCTGCGGTACAGCCGACCAGAGCGAGGAGCGCGAGCGTAAGCCTCAACGTGCGCCGCTTGGGCCTCCACGGAGGTCGTCCCGGCGGATGACGCATGTCGTGCCTCCCTTCCCTTTGTCCCCTTCTAGGGCGGTGAATTGGTTACCGATAACACGTCTGAGACCGCCAAGTCAAGCCGGTGGCTCTGTACAGAAGGGAGATCTTTGTGGTACCGATACCACGAGAGCGATGCGCGCACACTCGGCAAACGTGACGATCAAGGACGTCGCCCGCGTGTCCGGGGTGTCTGCGATGACGGTCTCCAGGGTGATCAACCAGAGCGCCCGTGTGAGGCCGGACACGCGTCGTCGAGTCGAGGACGCGATCGCCGACCTCGGGTACGTGCCGAGCCGTCTCGCGCGAGGGTTGAGCCGCCAGCGGACCGGGACGCTCGCGGTGATCGTGCCGGACGTCGCGAATCCGTTCTTCACGATGGTCGTGCGCGCCGCGGAGGACGTCGCGCGCCGCGGGGGCTACCGCGTCATCCTCTGCGACACCCGGGGCGACCTGAGCATCGAGCGCGACGTCGTGGAGGAACTGATCGCGCACAGGGTGGAGGGGATCGTGATCGCGCCCGTCGACAACCGTTCGAGCAGCCACCTGCGGCGGCTCGAGAATTTCGGCGTTCCGGTCGTGCTCGTGGATCGGACCTTCCCGGACTTCGAATGCGACGCGGTCCTCGGGGACAGCGTCGGTGGCGCGCAGCAGCTCGTCGAGCATCTGATCTCGCTCGGACACCGCCGGATCGGCCTCATCGTCGAGACAGAAGCGGTCTCGACGGCGCGAGACAGGCGCCGAGGCTACGAGACAGCGCTGGCGACGGCCGGGATCCCGCTCGATCCAGCTCTGGTCGCGGTCGACACGGCCGTCGACCCGGCCGGGGGTTACGCCGGGATGGGGAGACTGCTCGAGCTCGAGGATCGGCCGACCGCGGTCTTCGCGGTCAACAACCTGGTCGCCCTCGGGGCCATCGAAGCGGTTCGCGATGCCGGGCTGGAGGTCCCGGACGACGTCGCTCTCGTGTGCTTCGAGGACATCGAGTACGCGTCGCGGCTGTATCCGTTCCTCACCGCCTTGGAGCAGCCCGCGGGAACGTTCGGCACGCTCGCCACACAGATCCTGCTCGAGCGCATCCAGGCGCGGGGACCGGCGCGAAGAAACGTGGTCGTCCTGCCGGGAGAGTTCATCGTGCGCAGGTCGTGCGGGGCGCGAGCCTGAAATGCCCGTGTACGGCGGCATCGAGACGGGCGGCTCGAAGTGGGAGTGCGCCATCGGCACCGGCCCGGAAGAGCTTCGGGCTACGACGACTCTTCCGACGACGACGCCGGCGGAGACGATCGACCGGGTCGTGGCCTTCTTCGAGCGCGAAGGGCCGGTTGACGCGGTCGGAATCGGCTCGTTCGGCCCACTCGACGGCAAGCTGTCCTCGCCGACCTGGGGCCAGATCACGACGACGCCGAAGCCCGGCTGGGCGCACACCGACGTCGGCCAGGCGATTCGCGGGCGGTTGTCGGTACCGGTCGCCTTCGACACAGACGTCAATGCCGCCGCGCTCGGCGAGCACCGCTGGGGCGCGGCCCAGACTCTCGACACCTTCTGTTACCTCACCGTCGGCACGGGAATCGGCGGCGGCGGGATGGCGGGCGGGCGGCTGCTGCACGGCCTGATGCATCCCGAGTTCGGCCACATGCGGATTCCGCACGACCTCGACGCAGACCCGTTTCCGGGGACATGCCCCTACCACGGCGACTGCTGGGAAGGACTGGCGTCAGGCCGCGCGATCGAGGCGCGTTGGGGACGTCCGGCCGCCGAGCTCGCCGACGAGGCGGCATGGGAGCTCCAGGCGCGCTACCTCGCGCTCGGCCTCGTCTCCGTCATTTGCGTGCTCTCCCCGGAACGTATCGTGATCGGCGGCGGGGTGATGAGCAGGCCGGGGCTCCTGCCCCTGGTCCACCGCGAGATCCTGGAGCTCGTCAACGGATACTTCGACAACGCGCTCATGGGCGAGCGGATCTCCGAGTTCGTCACGCTGCCGGCGCTCGGCTCCCGGTCGGGTGTATTGGGCGCCATCGCCCTGGCGCAGGCCGCAGAAGAGGGATTTCAAGGCGACGGTGGTACGCTCGGGCCTTGACCACGCTCGCCGACATGATGACCCAGGACGTCCTGACGGTTGCCCCGGAGGACACGATCGGGGAGACGGCCCAGAAGATGGTCGAGCTGGGCGTCAGCTCGGCGGTCGTCTCGGACTACGGCAGGCTGATCGGGATCGTCACGGAGCGCGACCTGACGCGGGCCGTCGCGGGACGCGTGCACACGAGCGAGGCGCGCGTGCGCGAGTGGATGACGGCCGATCCGATCACGTTGACGAGAGATGCGACGCCTGCCCAGGCGGCCGAGATCATGCTCGAGCACGGGTTTCGCCACATCCCGGTCGTCGAGGATGAGCGCACGATCGGGATCGTCAGCATCCGCGACGTCGCGCGCTGGAGCACCGAAGAGAGCTAAGGCGTCGCCCGGGGCTCGGCTAGACGAGCTCGAGCTGCCGGTGCGCGTCTAGGCCTGAGACCGCGACGCCGACGAGCCGCAGCGCTCCCGGACGGTCTGCGAGGGCGCGGTCGAGAAGCGCGCAGGCGAGCTCCCAGATCCGCTCCGCGTCGTCGATCCCGACCGGCAGCGTCGTCGAGCGGGAGCGAATCGAGAAGTCCGGGTAGCGCACCTTCGTCGTCACCGTCCGGCCGGTCTGGCCCACGGCCTCGAGCCTGTCGGCAACGTGCTCGGAAAGACGGCGGAGCTCCTCCTGAAGGCGCTCGCGCTCGGCCACATCCCGGGGGAAGGTCTCCTCGGCGCTGACCGAGACCGGCTCGGAAGAGAGCTCGAGCGTGCGAGGGTCGATGCCGCGGGCCCGGTCACACAGCAACGTGCCCACTTTCCCGGGGAGCAGCCGGCGAAGAGCCTCGTCGGGGAGCGCGGCGAGCGCGCCGATCGTCTCAACTCCGGCACGGCGCAAGCGCTCCTCGGCACGCGGCCCCACGCCTGGGAGCCGGCGGACGTCGAACGGCGCGAGGAACGCCGCCTCCCGTCCGGCCGGAACCACCGTGAGCCCGCCCGGCTTGCGTCGGTCGCTCGCGATCTTCGCGACGACCTTGCACGAGGCGACGCCGAGCGCGCAGGAGAGGCTCGTCGCCCCCCGCACGGCAGCCTGCACCGCCTCGCCGACAGCCCGCGCGCGCCCGAAGTCCGGCGCCACCTCGCCGACGTCCAGATAGCCCTCGTCCATTCCGGTCCGCTCGACCGTGGGGACGACCTCCCGCACCGCGTCCCAGACCGCACGCGAGTACTCCTTGTAGAGCCGGTGACGCGGGCGCAGGAAGACCGAGTGGGGACAGCGCCTGAGCGCCTCGGCGCAGGGCATCGCCGAGTGGATTCCGAACCCGCGCGCGACGTAGTTCGCGGTCGCGACGACGCCGCGGCCGTGGGGATCTCCGCCGACCACGAGCGGGCGGGACCGCAGCTCCGGCGCCTCGAGCTCCTCCACGGCGGCGAAGAAGGCGTCCAGGTCCAGGTGGGCGACGATCACGTTGACTCGACGGCGATCTGCACGGCGACGAACACGGCGTAGAGCAGCAGTATCGCGGCGCCCTCAGACCTCCCCACGCCTTTGCCGCGAGCCAGCAGCGCCAGCACCGCGAGGGTCATGAGGAGGAGCCAAGCGAGGTCGAACCCGGTCAGCGCGGAGGTCGAGCCGAGCGTGACGAAGAGCGCCGGCACAGAGACGCCGAAGAGGAGGTTGGCGGTGTTGCTGTTCAGCGTCTCGCTGACCAGCGCCGAGCCTCGGCCCTGAAACGCGAGCCGCGCGGCGGTGAGCGCGTTCGGAAGGCTCGTCAGCACAGCCAGGACAAGGATCCCGACGATCACGTCCGGCACGCTCCACCGGTGCGCGAGCCTGAGCGCAGCGTCGACCATGCCGGTGCTGCCGGCGACGATGATCGCGAGCGCGGGCAGGAGCGTCAGCGCCGGCATGAGCACCCGTTCCCCGTGGGCGAGGACGTGGTCGGGCCGGTGCTGCTGACCGAAGAAGCGGCGGAACGGACGCGGCGAGCGCGCCGGCCCGAGCCCGAGCAGCGTCAGGTACGGGACCAGCACGGCGGCGAGGAGCCCGAGCATCACCCAGGCTCCGAGTAGCTCCAGGACGAGCGCACCGGCGATCACCGTGACGGCGACCCCGACGACGCCCTCGACGGCAAGGGCCTCTCGCCTGATCCGAATCCCGCCGCAGAGGATCGCGCTCAGCCCGACCATCGCGGCCAGATTGAAGACGTTCGAGCCGAGCACGACGCCGACCCCGACGTTGCGGGCCCCCTTGAGGAGCGCCGCGATCGCGGACGAGACTTCCGGCGCATCCGCGGCGAGCGCGGTCAGCAGTCCGAGCAGGGTCTCGGGCAGGCCCAGCCGCAGGCCTACTCGGTCAAGGCGGCGCGCGAAGAAGGCGGCCGCTGCCAGGGTCACCGCCAGGGCGCCCACGAAGTACAGGACGATCAGGGTCGTCAGGGCTGAGCGTCCAAGGCCTGCGTGGCGGCGGCGGCCGCGGCGTCGGCTGCCTGTCGCGCCCGGCCGAGACGCTCGTCGTCCTCCTGAAGCGTGACGAGGTTCACTTCGACGAGCCGGAC
>JBARRQ010000057.1:0-3225 GCA_049644305.1 Gaiellaceae bacterium | reverse complement strand
CCGTTGAAGTTCGAGACGAAGGCGACCTCGTCGGCCACGACGGCCGGAAACTCGATCAGGGCGCCGACGGCCCGGCTCCAGACGATCCGGAACGGCGGGCGGACCTGGATGTACGGCTGCGACTGCGTTCGCGTCGGGGAAGCGCCGTACATCGTCCATTGCAGCTTCGTCTGGAAGACGCGCACTGCGACGGTGGGGCGACTGTTGAACTGGTGGCGCTGGTCGTAGACGTCGTAGCCCGGGCTGGCCACGGTCACGGCGAGCCGTCCGCGGCTCGGGACCTTGATCCGCGCCACGCCCTGGCGGTCGGTCCGGCCGGGACGGCCGTCGACGCGTACAAGCGCGCCGCGTACGGGCTTGCTGAGATCGCCGTCGCGCACGATCACGTGCACCCACGAGGGTTCCGCGGGCCTGCTCGCCGCCTCGACGGCCGAAGCCGGGCGAGTGTGCGCGTGCTTGTTCCCCCCGCAGGCGGCCAAAACGCCGAGCGGCAGCAGCAATAGGAATGTGACCCCGAGACGGCGCACGAAAAGAGGCTAGAAGCCGGTCCGGCTAGAGCCTAGCGCGGCTGCCTCTGAGCCGATCGCTTCGACCGCCCAGTTCAGACAGACGGACGGGCAAAGCCCGCGCGTCCTGAGTTCGGCACCGCAAGCGGCGCCTCAGCGCGTCCCTTCGGCTTTCTCCCACATCAGCGGAGCGCCCTCGCGCAGATAGCGGCCGAGGGCGACGACCGTCGCCCAGCTCATCAGCAGGTAGTAGTACGCGAGCCCGGCCCCGGGGATGGGCAGCCGGAGCTTCCCGGCGGCGGCCAGCCCGAGCCACGCTCCCTGGGCCGCCAGCGCCGCCTGGTACGGCAGGCCCTCGTTGACGAGCGCGATGCTCGTCCCCAGCAGCGTCAGGTGGAGGAAGCCGCTCCCGTAGCGCAGCACGCGGTGCGAGAGCAGCTCCGCGAGGTAGATCGGCGGCACGCCGCGCAGCCCTCCAGCCTCGAACAGGTGGCGCCACGACCACGGCAGCATGCGTACCTTGCGGCGGTACTCGTCCTCGATGTCGCGGGAAGGCTTCTCGAACGCGAGCGCCTCGGGCTCGTAGACGGCGCGGCGGCCTCGTTGCACCATCAGGTTCGGGAAGCCGAGGTCGTGCCCGAACGGCCACTCGACGTAGTCCGAGCGGCGGACGGCGTAGATCGCGCCGTTGCCCCCGGTGATCGAGCCGAGGCCGGACTCGCTCTCCCTGAGCCAGAGCTCGTATCGCCAGTAGACGCCCTCCTTGTTCGTCCCGTCCTGCCGTTGGAAGCTCACCTGGCCGCAGACGTAGGCGACGTCGGTGTCGGCGAAGCTGCGCACGAGCTTGCGGAGCGCGTCCGGTGCCCAGGTCGCGTTCGCATCGCCGAATGCGACGATCTCGCTGTCGGTCTCGCGCACTGCCTGGTTCATCGCCGGGAGCTTGCCGGCGCGCTCGCAGGGCAGGAGCCGGACGCGCCCGTCGTACGCGGCGACGATCTCGTCGGTCCGGTCGGTCGAGCCGTCCGAGGCGACGACGAGCTCGAGCTGCTCCTGCGGGTAGTCCAGCTCGAGCAGGTTCTCGAGCCGCGGGCCGATCACGTCCTCCTCGTCGTGCGCCGGAACGATCAGCGCGACGCTCGGCGTGATCTCATCCTTGGCGACCTCGCGTCCACGCAGCCGGCGCAGGCCTGCAGCGGCGACTGGATAGCCGACGTGAGTCCACGCGAGCCCGCCGAGGCTCGCCCAGAAAAGCGCCTTCAGGATCACGCGCTCACGGTAGCGGGGTTCGCGCGATACGCGGGAAAGAACCCGTCGAGGCCCGCGGTGCCGGTCAATTCGCGGTACGTGTTCTCGTTGTGAACGGCCTTGCCGACGGCCGACTCGATCAGGCCGCCGGGGTCGAAGCGGAGCTTGAACTCGAGCAGCGAGTCGTCCGCGCCGCCCACGCCGCCGCCGAGGTGGAAGCGCGTGAAGCCGTTGTCCCGCGCCCAGCGGGCGGTCTCGAGGAAGAGCAGGTTGTTTGCTCCGCCGCTCCGCTCCGAGGCGCCCAGGTGGTAGTGCAGCCAAGGAGAGCTCGCGAGGCCGAGCAGGGCTGCGCGGACGGTGCCCTCCTGGATCGCCTCGAAGAGAACGAGGTTCTCCCCCAGGCGCGCGGCAAGAGCGGGCCAGTAGTCCTGTGGGAAGTAGTAGAAGCCGGTCGCGCCTTTCTCGGCCATCGTCTGCTCGTAGAGGCGGGCGAAAGGCTCGAGATCGGCCGGGGCGACGGTGACGCGTGTCTCGACGCCCGTGGCCTCCGCCTTTCGCGCGGCGCGGCGGTGGTGACGGTGCAGCCGCTCGAATAGGTCGCCCTCATCCAGGCGCCAGGCGACGGTGCCGGCGCGTGACTCGACGTGGATCCGCGCGTAACGGTGGTTGGCAAAGCGCGGGTGGAACCAGGAGAACGTGGTGACGATCCCGCGTTCCCGGCTCCAGGCTTCGTAGAGGTCGTAGAAGCGCGCCGCGTCGCCGCCGGGCGCGACGGGCCCGCCGAAGCCGTACGGGCCGCAGACGTCGCGGATCTCGCCCAGCTCGCGGACGATGCAGGGAAAGACCACACCGTCGGCGTGGAGGAGCGCGACCTCGCCCGGATCGAGCACGGCAGCCGCCTCCACGTACTCCCGGCGCAGGTAGGCGTCGTCGCAACCCAGGTCGGACAGCAGGCCGTTCCAGGCCTCCGGCTCGACCTCCTCGAGCTTCATCTTTTGACCTGGGTGCGCGAGCGTGTGCGCTCGATGTTCATCGTGTCCTCGACCGGCCGCTCGCCGGAGCGGCCGAGCTCGGTGAACGTTCGCACCAGGATCTTCAGGTCGAGCCCGAGCGACCAGTGGTCGATGTACCAGATGTCCTGCTCGATCCGCTCGGGCCAGCCGATCGACTCGCGCCCGTTCACCTGCGACCAGCCGGTGATGCCGGGCTCGACCCTGAGGCGGCGGCGGTCGTGGTCCGTGTAGTTCGCGACCTGCTCGACGAGGTCGGGCCGCGGGCCGACGAGGCTCATCTCCCCGCGGAGGACGTTCCACAGCTGCGGCAGCTCGTCCAGGCCCGTGCGGCGCAGGAACCGCCCGGGGCGCGTGATCCGCGGATCGCCTTCGACGACGCCAAATGGATCTGCGGTGAGCTGCGGGGCCAGCTCGAGCGCGTTCTGAACCATCGTCCGGTACTTGAGCATCTGGAAGATGCG
>JBARRQ010000056.1:0-12895 GCA_049644305.1 Gaiellaceae bacterium | reverse complement strand
GCCTATGCCAAGGACGGCAAGGTCGTCTGCTTCTTCCGCAACGCGGGGAAGTTCAAGGAGCGGTACGCGATGTTCGGCTTCAACGACAGCGCGAAGCTCGACGAAGGCTCCATGTGGCCGGTCGCCTTCGCGCTGACGAAGCTGACCGCAGCCGACGAGGCGAAGATCCGCGCGCTCGTGAAGAAGGCGGTGGGCTGAGATGAACGAGACCACCGTCACCACCCCGAGCGAGCTCGAGATCCGCGTCCAGCGGATCTTCGACGCACCGCGCGCGCATGTCTTCTCCGTCTGGACCGACCCGAAGCTGATCCCGGAATGGTGGGGCGACGGCACCGTCGTCGAGGAGATGGACGTCCGTCCCGGCGGCACGTACCGCTTCCGCACCGCCTTCGGCGTCGTCGAGGGCGAGTTCCGCGAGGTCGACGCGCCCGAGCGGCTCGTGCAGACGTTCCAGAACCACTTGCAGACGCTCGAGTTCGAGGATCTGGGCGACCGGACGAAGCTGACGCAGACGATGCGCTTCGCGACGACCGAGGAGCGCGACACGACGATGCAGTACGGCGTCGAGGAAGGAGCGAAGGGCGGCTTCGCGCGCGTGGATGACCTGCTTCAGCGGCTACCGCTCGACGCGTGAGCGAACCCACGCCTTGCCCTTGCCGTCGTAGTCGGGCGACCACGCGGCAAGTACCGGGGCCGACACGAAGGCCGGGGGGATGAGCATGGCCACGAGGACAGACACGCAGTCGCCTGCGCCGCACGTTGCCGACAGGGCCGATGCTTAGCGATCAGCTCTCGCTAATCGCGGACGCCGCTTCTCGCTGCGACGGCGCTGCGGCTCGGCTCCTGCGGGTTCTTATTTCACCGACGCAGGCCGCGGCGTAGTCGGCTTGTTTCGCGCAGCAGGTCGTAAGCGTGTCGACGAAGCTTCGTTCGGCCGGCGAGAGGGGGCGCCCTGCGAGTCGTGCGACGGAGAAGTGGCGCACGAGTGGCGGGCGTCCGGCGAGGCGGAAGCTTTCGAGGTCTCCGCGTTCGACTTCTTCGGCGACGGCGTAGCGTGAGAGGAAGGCGAGTCCGAGTCCTTCGCGCGCGGCTCGTTTGATCGCTTCGCTCGAGCCGAGCTCCCAGACGCCGGCCGGCTTGATCGCGATCGTGCGCAGCTCCTCGTTGATGGCGCGTTGAGAGCTCGAGCCGGGCTCGCGCGCGAGCAGCATGAACTTGGTCAGCCTGGCCGGCGCCAAGGCGCCCCTTTTGAGAGGCGCTAGACCGGGCTTTGCGACGCCGACGATCTCGTCCTCGAGGAATGGCTTGAGCTCGATCCGCTCGTCGGCTGTGGTCGCGCCGACGAGCGCGAGCTGGACGCGACCGGCGAGCAGCCGCTTCAGGATCTCGCCGCTGGCGGCGACTTCGACTTCCACGGTTACACCGGGATAGCTCCGGCGGAAGCAGCCGAGCGTGTCGGGGAGTAGGTAGACGCCCGGCGCGGTCGAGGCGCCGAGGTGGATCGTGCCGGTCTGCAGGCCGGCGATCGCACCCAGTTCCTCTTCCGCTGCGTCGAGGCTGGCGAGCGCTTGGGCGGCGCGGGCGGCCAGCACGTGCCCGGCGTCGGTGAGGCGGCTGCCGCGTCCCGTGCGCTCGACGAGCCGTTGGCCGGCGGCGGCCTCGAGCAGTCGCAGGTGCTGGCTCGCGCTCGGCTGGCCGATGCCGATCTCGGCGGCCGCGGCGGAGACGCTTCCCTGCCGGTCGATTTCGACCAGGAGGCGCATCCGGGTGGTGTCCCAGAGCTCGCGCAGGGTGCTGGTCGCGGCCATATCGTCTACCGATAGCAGCTATCGGCAACTTCGTCTAGCGTGATCATCAGCGCCGCCGTAGCCTGCGAGCATGATTCTGCGTCCGTTCCTGTATGCGGAGACAGCATGCGCGTCGTATCTGTTCGGCTGCCTGAGCGAACGGAAGCTTGGCGTCGTTGATCCGCACGAAGCGCTCGTCGATGCGTACCTGGATGAGGCCGAACGCGCCGGAGCGCCGATCGTCGCCGTGTTCGAGACGCATGTGCAGGCGGATCATGTCTCAGGGCTGCCGGCTCTGGTCGGAGCGACGGGGGCGACGGCGTACTTGCCGGCGCGAGCGGGGGTCGAGTTCGAACACGAGGAGCTCTACGACGGCGCAGAGGTCGCGCTCGGGAACACGCACGTGCGCGCGCTGGCGACGCCGGGACATGCGCCGGCGCATAACGCCTATGTGGTCGCGGACCGGCGCCGCGGGGACAGCGAGCCCTGGCTGGTCTTCACCGGCGATTCGCTCCTTGTCGGCGATGTCGGGCGGCCGGATCTGCATGCCCAGGGCGAGCCGGAGCCGCTGGCACGCGAGCTGTACGCGACGTTGCGGCGGCTGCTCGAGCTTCCCGATGGGGTGCTTGTGCTGCCCAGTCACTACGCTGGCTCGGTCTGCGGTCGCTCCTTGTCGGGCAATCCGTTCTCGACGATCGGGTTCGAGCGTTCGCACAACCGGGCGCTCGCCGCTGCCGATGTGGAGGCGTTTGTGCGGGAGCTGCTCGTCGACGTGCCGCCGCCGCCTGCCAGTCAGGCGGCGATCGTCAGGGCGAACCGCGCCGGGATCGCAGCCGCGCGCGCGTGAGCGGCGTTCGGGTCGGGCTGCGCGCAAACACCGCGCAGTTCAGCCTGCTCGTCGGCCTGAACGCGCTCGTCGGGGCGATGGTCGGGCTGGAGCGGAGCGTGCTGCCGTTGGTCGGCAAGCACGACTTCCATCTCGCCTCGCACGCGGCGGTGCTCGCCTTCGTCGTCGCCTTCGGCGGGGCGAAAGCACTCGCGAACCTTGGTGCAGGTGCACTCGCCGACCGGATCGGCCGCAAACGGTTGCTCGTGGTCGGCTGGCTGCTCGCGCTGCCGGTCGCGCCGCTCGTCGCACTCGCGCCGAGCTGGTGGCTGATCGTCGCAGCGAACGTCCTTCTGGGCGCGAACCAGGGGCTCGCCTGGTCGATGACGGTCGTGATGAAGATCGACCTCGCCGGCCCGGCGAGGCGCGGGCTCGCGCTCGGACTGAACGAATCGGCCGGCTACCTCGGCCTCGCCGCGACTGCGTTCGCGAGCGGCGCCCTGGCGGCCAGCATTGCTCCGCGCACGGTCGTCTGGGCGGGCGCGCTCGTGATCGCGCTCGCCGGGACGGTGATCGCCTTCGTGTTCGTGCGCGACACGGCGTTGCACGTGGCGCACGAGCAGGCGGGCCATGGCGAGCGGGAGGCTGTGTCGCTACGGGTCGCGTTCGCCGAGGCGAGCGTGCGGCAGCCGGTGCTGCGGGCCTGCTCGCAGGCAGGGCTCGTCAACAATCTGAACGACGCGCTCGCCTGGGGCTTAGTACCGCTCTACCTCGCCGCGCACGGAGCGAGCGCGACCAGGATCGGAGTCATCGCCGCCGTCTATCCCGGACTCTGGGGCGTCTTGCAGCTCGCTACCGGCTGGCTCTCGGACCTCGTGGGCCGGAAGCCGCTGATCGTGCTCGGCATGCTCGTACAGGCGGGCGCACTCGCCTTGCTGGTGGCGGGCGGCGGCGCGTTCGCACCCTCGCTCGCTGCCGCCGCGCTCCTCGGCCTGGGCACTGCGCTCGTTTATCCGACCCTGATCGCCGCCGTCTCCGATGTTGTGCAGCCGCGCGATCGCGCCACGGTCGTCGGCGTCTACCGCTTCTGGCGCGACACAGGCTTCGTCTTCGGGGCACTCCTCGCCGGCTTCGCCGCCGACGCGCTCGGCAGTGCTGCGGCGATCGCTCTTGTGGCCGCTCTTACCGCCGCGAGTGGACTACTCGTCGCGGCGACGCGCTGGCAGGCGCCGACCCGCTCGCGACTTCGCCTCCGACGATGGCTGGTATCGCCAACTTCCTCTTGGCCGATAGAAGCGAACCTCGTAGGGTCGAGGTCAGGCGGACCCTTCGATGTGGAAGGAGGAGAGATGCGCGCAATAGAGTGCCCATGCGGTCATCACCTCGAGGGAGCGGACGACGCGGAGCTGTTCCGGCTCGCGCGCGAGCACGTCGACCGCGACCATCCGGAGATGGAGCGCAGCGACGGCGATCTCCGGCAACGGATCGCCGCTGACGCATACGACGTGTAGGAGGTCAACGATGGCGAACGCAAACAAGGTCGTGATCAACCTGGCCACCGGTCTCGAGGACGCGGAGCGAGTAACGGTTGCGTTTCTCGTCGGCGGCGCCGCGCTCGAGAAAGGCAAGCCGGTCGCGATGTTTCTGACGAAGGAGGCCGTCAGGCTCGGACTGCCGGGCCACGCGGAGGCGACGGCGTGCGAAGGCTGCCCGCCGCTTTCGCGCCTGTTTCAGCAGTTCGCCGACGGCGGCGGTGAGCTGCTCGTCTGCCCGATCTGCTTTAGCGCGCGCCAGCTCGAGGAGACGAGCCTCGTGCCGAACGCGCGCCTCGCCGGCGCGAGCCCGCTCTGGGAATGGATCGGCGAGAGCGCTACCGTCTTCAGTTACTGACGCGAGGGAGGCAAATGGCTGTTGAGGTAGAGATCGACGTCGAGGTCCTGAAGAGCGAGATCAAGAAGACCTACGCCTCCGTCTCGGAGGAACCTGAGAAGGACTTCATCTTCCCCACCGGTCGGCCCTGGGCCGAAGACCTCGGCTATCCGGAGGAGCTTGTCAACGTGCCCGAGACCGCCGTCGGCTCCTTCGCCGGGGTCGCCAATCCGTGGCAGCTGGGCCGGCTCGCGCCCGGTGAGCGGGTGCTCGATCTCGGCAGCGGTGCCGGCACCGACTCGCTCGTCGCCGCGCAGATGGTCGGGGAGCACGGCCACGTCACCGGGGTCGACATGACACCCGAGATGTTGACGAAGGCGCGCGCCGCCGCCGCCGAGATGGGCGCTGCGAACGTCGAGTTCGTCGAGAGCGAGGCGGAGCAGCTGCCGTTCCCGGATGCGAGCTTCGACGTTGTGATCTCGAACGGCGTGATTGACCTGATCCCCGACAAGGACGCCGTCTTCGCGGAGATCTCCCGCGTGCTGACACCGGGTGGGCGGATCCAGATCGCCGACGTGACGATCCAGAACCCGGTCAGCGCCGAGGGACGACGCAACATCGACCTCTGGACCGGCTGAATTGCCGGGGCGCTGCTGGAAGCAGCGTACGCCAAGCTCCTAGAGCGTCACGGCTTCGAGCGGATCGAGACCGGCCAGCTCGTCGACACCTACGCCCGCTCCAAGTTCGAAGACACCCGGCGCAAGGCGCAGAAGTTCGGCGCCCGCGGCACCACCGTCAAGGCGTACAAGGCAAGTCCTTGAGCGCGCTCACGCCTGTGAACAGCGTGCTCGATCCTGAGGGCGAGCACATCGCGGCATTGCACCGCCTCGGGGACTTCCGCGACCAGCGCGTGTTGGAGCTGGGCTGCGGCGACGGCCGGCTCACTCTTGGGATCGCCGCAGAGGCGGCCAGCGTACTGGCCTTCGACCCCGACGCCGAAGCGGTCGAGCGGGCACGCCGCCTCCTGCCGGCGGCATGGGCCGACCGAGTCGCCTACCAAGTCGCCTCGGGCAAGCAGATCGAGATCGAACCGCACTCGTTCGACCTGGTCGTCTTCTCCTGGTCGCTCTGATGAGTAGAGCCCGAGGACGTCGTGCACGTCCTGCGCAACATGGTCACCGCAGTCAAGCCCGGCGGGCTCGTGCTCGATCTGCAGGTGATCCGGCCTGATCCGTGGGTTGAGGTCGACGGGCGCGTCGTCTGCGAGATCGACGGGCAACCGCTCTTCCGCCTCGCTGACGCCGCCGCGGCGGCCGTCGACGCAGCCATCGCCGAGGAGAGTCTGCTCGAGGAGGCCGTAGACGACCACGACGTGCGCAAGCACTATCGCAGCGGCGCAGACCTGGTCGCCGACTTCGCCGGCAAGGAGCGCAAACTGCCCGCCGACGCGGTGCCGACCGTGCGCACACTGGAGCGTCCCTGCGTCGTCCGCGAGCGCTGCCGCCTCCGACGGCTGCGTACGGTCGAGCCCGCGTCCAACTGACCGCGCCATTGGCACGAGCGATAGCGCCCATCGCGAACATGGCCTTGTGAGATGGGTCCTACGGGCGTAACCTCGCCCCGAGTCAGGCCCGCGACGGAAGGAGAACCAGATGGCGCTGCAGATCGGCGACACAGCACCGGATTTCGAGGCGCAGACGACCGAAGGGAGGATCGGCTTCCACGACTGGATCGGCGACTCGTGGGCGGTGTTGTTCTCGCACCCGAAGGACTTCACCCCAGTCTGCACGACCGAGCTCGGCTACATGGCCAAGATCCAGCCGGAGTTCGAGCGCCGAAACGTGAAGATCATCGGCCTCTCCGTCGACGCGACCGGCGACCATGAGGCCTGGGCGCAGGACATCGCAGAGACGCAGGGACACGCACCGAACTATCCGATCATCGGCGACGCCGACTTCAACGTCTCCAAGCTGTACGGGATGCTGCCTGCCGAGACCTCGGGCGATCCGAAGGCACGCACCCCGGCCGACAACCAGACCGTGCGCAACGTCTTCGTCGTCGGCCCGGACAAGAAGATAAAGCTGATCCTCGTCTACCCCATGACGACCGGACGCAACTTCGACGAGGTGCTGCGCGTGATCGACTCGCTGCAGCTAACCGCGACGCACAAGGTCGCGACGCCGGTGAACTGGCAACACGGTGAGAACGTGATCATCGCCGGCTCCGTCTCCGACGACGAGGCGAGAGAGATCTTCGGCGAGTGGGACTCGCCCAAGCCCTACATCCGGATCGTGCCGCAGCCCGGCATCGCCGTGTCCGCGTAGCGCGCGCGGGGGCAGGCGAAATACCGTCACTGCGCGCCCAGGTCTTCGGCGGATGCCCCCGCCGTTGGCCCGATCCGCAATCGAGTAAAATCGAGCCATGATCCGGAAGGCATGCACCGGCTGCGGCTGCGACCAGTGCCTGTGTCCGGACTGCAGTACGAAATAGCGCGCGGCGAGAGCGTAGAAACAGTCGACCCCCTCCTTCTCAGAAGGGAGGTCGGTCGCTAGTGCGCGCTAGCGGGCGCAATGCTCCTCCTTACCATGTACTCTCGCGGCAACCGGTGGCAGCCGAGGGCAACGGATTTCGCTCATTTCCCCCGCTTTTTGGTCCTTAGCACTTGCCACCGCTTGCCACCGGTTGCAACCACGGGGCTCCATAAAGGCTCCATCTTCTGTTGTCCGTACTGGCTACGTCCATCCCGCGGCCGGCTCGTGACGTCGACGGGCTCCTAGAGCACCTTCGCACTCACTTTTGCGCCCGGGTCGCGTCCGGGCTCGTCACCCGTGTGAGGCAGGGTAGCTCCGAGATCGCACCGAGCGTTCTTGTCATCGGCGACACATCTCCCGGTAGCTTCACGTTGTGGCGCTTAACGCAGGGAAGACGTGACAGAGGCCGACGACGCGCTCCGAGCCGCCTCGGATGGTGGCCTCAACGAGGAGATCCTGGAGGAGCTGTTCGCCTTGCGCAGCGCCGCTGACTTCCGCGCGCTGCGTGCCGTCCGCCCCGAGCTGGCAGGGCCACTGGTCAAGAACCAGCTTCGCGAGCTTGCCGCTGCACCCGGCTACGGTGTCGGCTTCGCGCGCCTCCTCTCGCTTCTTGATGCGACAGACGCGGACGTCGACGTTGTGTGGGCCAAGTACGAGCGCGGACTGAAAGAAGCGACGGCTGCGGGGGAGGAGCTCGCCACTGAGGAGAGCGCTGTCCGCGAAGCGCTCGACCGTGGCGACGTGGAAAGGGTCCTCGAGCTGACCGAGTCCGCGATTCCGCGCGCAGCAGCGGCCGGCCTCGGCGCTGGCGTTTCGATGTTGCATGAGCTTCGCGGCCTGGCCTTGCTTCGTCGGCAGTCCGCCGAGCGGAGCGCAGATGTCGAAACCGCGATCGAAGAGCTCGAGCGAGCGCGGGTTCTTGCGCCGCCGGGTCCGGCGCTCGGAAGCGTGCTGATGCACCTCGCGTTCGCCTATAGCGACCGCCTGCGCGGCGATCTCGCCGATAACGCTGAGGCTGCCGTCGAACTGCTCAGGCTCGCGGTTGTGGAGGTCGCAGGTGGAGACGTTCCGGACCTTGCCGCAATGGTCGATACGAACCTGGCGTTCGGTCTGATGCGCCGCGTTCGTGGCGAGCGCATCGACAATCTGCGGGAGGCCGTCGATGCGTGCGAACGCGCGCTAAGCCACCGGAGCCTCGAGCGCGACGCCGTCGACTGGGCGTACTCGCAGTTGAATCTCGGTGACGCGCTCGATCAACTCGAACTGACCCGAGGCGCGCGCGGGGTGTCAGACCGAGCGAAGGAGCCCTACGAAGCCGTAGTTCGTGCGGCCGAAGCGATACCCGAGATGTGGCTGATTGGCCTTGCGTACCAAGGTCTTGGCCGGCTGTATCTACGCGCTGCTCAGTCGACCGTGGAGGACATGGTCGACGCGGCGGAGTCCGGTGACGAGCTCCCGGCCGAGGTGGATGCGCAAGTGCTGTCTGTCGCGCGAGAGCAACTCGAGCGCGCGTGCGCGTGCCTCGAAGACGCCCCGCAGCAGGTCTATCACGGACGAGCGCTGGCCGATCTCGCCGAAGCGTTGACGCTGCAGGAAGATGTCGCAGCTGCGATCGATGCCGGTCGGCAGGCGCTCGTCATCCTCCGCCCGACGAACGCGCCGCGCGCTTGCCTCGCGGTGGCCGGTCGGCTGGGGACGCAGCTTGCGGTCGCTGGTCGCTGGGATGAGGCGACGGCCGTGTTCCGCGACGCTGTCGCCGCAGCTGACGTGACCTTCTATGCGCAGTTGGAGCGCGCGTCGAGCAACGAAGAGCAGCGGCGTGCGGGAAACGTCTATCGGTGGGCGGCGTATGCGATCGCACGAACAGGAGACGCGGGGGGCGCTGCGCTCGTGCTCGAAAATGGCCGCGCGCGCGAGATCAGGCGGCGCATCGACCCCCGCAGGGACGATCCTCGCCTTGCGGCGCTTCCCGAGAATCTGCGAGACGCATACGTCGCCGCCGCTGCGCGTCTCGGCAGCTCACCGCTAGGCGAGGACGCAGCGGTTGCATCACGAGCGTACGCAGAGGTCGTGAGCGCGATTCGCGATGTCGCCGGCTACGAGTCTTTCGGTGCCGGCGCGCGCCTTGAGGAACTGACAGCCGCGGCCGAACTGGACTGGCCAGTTATCTACGTGAACCCGACGCCGTTCGGGACACTTCTCGTAACCGTCACGGCCGACGACGACGCAACGTCTGTGTCCTCCGCGTTCGTCGACGGAGTAACCAGCACCGACGTCATCATGCGCCTGATGGTCGGCGCAGCCGTGGCGCCACCCGACGAAGCCGACGGAGCGGTAGGCGAACCGACCTCTTACCTCTTCGGGATCTCAGGGCCAGACGATGACGACTACAAGTTCGGTCCTGTCCTTGACGAACTGCTGCCGTGGCTTGGCGAGGCGATCGCTCGCCCGCTCTGGAACCTCTTGAGCGAACGCCGCATTGCTGGCTGCACGATGATTGTCTGCGGGCCACTAGCCCTTGCACCGCTGCATGCCGCCACGTGGCAAGACGGCGGAAGAACCTGCTGCTTACTCGACTACCTGACCGTTCGATACGCGCCTGCCGCCATGGTCGCTAGCGCTTGCTTGCTGCGGGCCGTGGCCACCGAAACCTCGCCGCGGACGCTCGTCGCCGTGGCGGATCCGACTCAGGATCTTCCGGCAACAGGACCGGAAGTCACGGAGATTTCGTCTTTCTTCGACGACGGCAGCGTCGCTTGCGCGTTTGCTTCGGCAGACCGTCAGTTCCTGCAGGCACGTGCTGCCTCCGCGACGTTCATTCACCTCGCGTGCCACGCGCACGCACCGCTCTTCGCTGCTGCCGACGCATTCGTCTTGCTGTCGGATGGCCCGCTCTCTGTGGACGAGATCGCGGGACTCGCGCAACTCGATGCCCGCCTCGTCGTCGTCTCGGCCTGTCAGTCAGCGGTGTCGCGGCTCGACGACCTTCCGGATGAGGCGATTTCCATTGGAACGACGATGATCATCGCCGGTGCGGCGTGTGCGGTCGCAAGCCTTTGGCCTGTCGACGACGCGGCAACTGCGATCCTCATGATCCGCCTGTACGAGGAGATCTTCCAGAAGGGTCAGTCACCACCCACAGCCCTGCGGCGCGCACAGCTCTGGCTGCGCGATCTGACCGAGACTGCCGAAGCTGATTTTCTCTCGGAGCATCCGGCCTTAGCCGCAGAGTTTCGCGGCCGTGCCGAGACGCGCGAACTGCCTGGCCGGCGTCGTTCCGGTGCTACTGCCGACGACGAGCCGGGCATCTACGGGCATCCGGAGTATTGGGCCGCGTTCGTCGCGGTCGGCGCGTAGCCACTTTCGTCACCGACCTGATCCATTTTTGCAGCGCTCGGAAGCGGATGCGACACCCTGATGAGCACGCGTCGAGCCGGCTGGCCCGGGTGAGATCGGCACAGCGCACGCCTGGGCGCCACAGTCATGTGCTCGGCGTCAGTCCGTTGCTCGACCACACACGAGGCAGTGAACGGGATCCTTCCAATCCTCGCGGACCTTGACCGGCTCGGTTGGGTGGCACGCGAAATCAACGCGCTTCATGTCGTCCGGCTCCGCCAGGGGCGGACGATTCTTCCGCGTCGGAGCCGGGCCGGCCTCGATTTTGACGAACTCGCTCGACTGCCGCTCCATGCCCTTGAACATCTCGTGGAGTTGGCTCTCGGCGAAGTAGGTTAAGACCGCTGGGAAGGCGATCAGTTCGAAGCGCAGGGCCGCAAAGAGAAGCGGCGGGAACGATTCGAGGCCAATGTCGATGACGACGAAGTTCACTGCCCAACAGACGGCGACGACGAGCGCGAGGACAGCGTGCCGGCGCGGCATCAGCCGGACGTGGGCTCGACGAGCGTCATACGGCGTCAGGGATAGGGTTGCCGGGCGGGGCCTTTGGCTCGGTCGCGGCTAGTGGCTTGTCGGGGATGCGATCGCCGGCGAGGAGAGCGCCGGCGCCGATCACTCCCGCGACGAGGGCGCCGCCCCACCAGACGGCGTTGGGTGAGTACGCGAGCACGGCCCCACCGATGGCCGGGCCGATCGCGAAGCCGCCGGTCACCATCAGGCTGAAGACCGAGATATAGCGGCCGAGGAGATGCGGAGGAGCGAGGTCGGCGACGAGCGGGCCGAGGACAAGCGAGTGGACGCACTCGCCGATTGCGATCACCGTTGCGACGGCGCAGAGGAGCGCCGCCGCCCCGAGCTCGGAATGGATCAGCGTCGCCGGCAATACGCCGAGGAGCGCAAGTGCAAACAACCCGCTTGCCGTTGCGAATATTCGCGCTCGGTGCATCCGCCTGAAGAGACGCGTTGCGGGGACCTGCGCGATCGCGACGAAGAAGGCGTTGAAGACGAAGAGGATTCCGATTGCACCGGGGCCGACGTGTGTATGCGCTTTCACAAACGGCGGCAAGATGTTCGCGAACAGCGCGTAGCCGACGATGATGAGGACGAGGTTCACGGCGATGACGATAAGGAACCTCCGATCGCGGGCGACCTCGCGGAATCCTCCTTCCCCGGTGCCGGTGTCCGCCGCCGCGGCGCGTTGATTCGGTATCACCGCAAGTACGACCAGCGCTAACGCCGCGTACGTGATCGCGTCGAACAGATATAGCGCCTGAAACGACCGCAGATCCTGTGCCGAGGAGATGACGAAACCCGCGATCGCCGCGCCGAGACCGAGGCCGAGATTCTGTGCCGCTCGGCCGAGCGCGAACGACGCAACACGTTGCTCTGGCGTTATCATAGTGATGAGCAACGTTTTGTTCGCGGTGCGGGTCACGCCGACCCCGGCTCCGCCAATGACCGCGCAAGCGAACGCCTGCCACGGTCGGTCGACGAACGCAAAGCCGGCATAGCCAAGCGCGCTCGCAAGATTGCCAGCGATCAGGATCGGCTTAGCGCGAAAGCGATCGAGCAGGGCTCCCGAGGGCGGTGTTGCGACTGTGCCAGCTCCCAGGATCGCGCCAAGCACCAAACCGGCGGTGGCCGTCGAGAAGCCGCGGAACTGGTGCAGGTAGATGATCTCGAACGGGAGGATCAACCCATAGCCGAACCAGCTGAACGCATTCCCGGCCTGCAAGAGCAAGACCACGCGAGGCAGGTCCGTCCGCCAAGCTCTCGCTAGTTGTAGACGATTCATTATCGATTTTCCTCGCGCGTTCGTTTGCCGTCCCTCGTACCGTCACGCGATGCGGCCGTCGCATTACGCCCGCGCGAGTGTGTAGTTCCGAAACTGGAAGCGAGGCTAGGACGCCCAGCTGCGTAGCGCGGGGCCAACCCCTCCTCGGTTCGTCTCTCGGAGTCCTTGAAGCCGAGGTGTTAAGTCGGTAGCTGCCAGCGCCATCGCAAGCCTGGAGCGCTCGTCGGTGAATCGCCGACGCCATGACTCCGGACGAGATCGTCAGAGCTGCCAGGCGAGGTTCCGGAGCACGGGAACGCGTTCGCCGTCGGCGGTGACGCCGTCGACGTCCAGCTCGGGCGAGCCGATCATGAAGTCGATGTGCTGGACGCTCACGTTGGCGCGCTCGCGGTCCTCGTCCTCGATAAGGAACGGGAAGCCGTTGCCGAGCGCGATGTGGCTCGATGCGTTCTCGTCCAGCAGCGTGTTGTAGAAAACAGTGTCGAGCGGGCCGATCCGCCCCTCGCCGTCGACGAGGGCGAGCTCACCGAGCCGGCGCGCACCCTCGTCGATTTCGGTGCGGCGCCTCCTCTTTCAGGTTCACGATCGCGTACGCGCTCATCAAATTCTCCTCTCTATACGTCGGTGTTGGGTACCGGCCGGCAGGCAGAACGCCGGAGCAGGACCTCACGCGGCCTCTGGCGCCGATGCA
>JBARRQ010000055.1:0-13057 GCA_049644305.1 Gaiellaceae bacterium | reverse complement strand
CGCCAGGTGCGCCGGCCGCGGCGGCACCAGCGCCGCGGCGAGGAACGCAACCAGAGCCGCCACAGCCGGACCGAGCAGCCGCCGGTGTGCGACCCAGGCCGCCGCAACCAGTGCGCAGAAGGGCGGCAGCGCGAGGGCGGCGAGCACGCGATGCGCCGCACCGAGCTGCAGGGAGCCGCTCACGACCGCCGCGCAGCACGCAGCCGCAGCCGCGAGCGCGGTCAGGCGCAGCCAGGGGCCGGGAGCGAGATCGGTCATTACCTGACGACGTAGAGGAGGATGAACGCGACTACCCCGACTGCCCCGAGCACCGCCCAGTTCAACCGCAGCGCCTCTGCCGACGCCCGGACCAGCGGCAGCGTCGCGTCACCGCCCCGGATCGTCTGGGCGAGCTGGGTCTCGAGCCAGTACATCGTTCCGAGCACGTACACGGCGTAGAGCCCGGTCCAGCCGACGAAGACGCTCGCCAGGCCGCCGTCTCCCGGGCCGAAGTTCAGGGCGGGATACTCCGCGGCCTGAAGGCCGAGCGCCGCCAGCCCGAGCAGAAGCGCCGCTCCCGCGCCCAGTCGCCACCAGAGGGCGCGGCCGTTCGCCAGCGACCAGACTGCGCCCGCGTAAACCAACACGCTCGCGAGGACACAGACGAGGATCGGAATCCCCCAGGCCAGAGGAGGATGGAGGTGGTGCTCGTTCCATTTCCCGTTCGTGTTGAGGGCGCGCAGGTAGAAGAACGCGAACAGGAACGAGACGAAGAAGAACGCGACTCCGGCTGCCCAGATCCGGGCGCCGACGGCCATGTTCTGCGCAAAGACCTCGGGTGGCTCCGTGGCGTCGGCGGGGGCGTGGTAGGCGTCCATCTCAGCTGCCCGCCGCCGGGACGGCCCCCGGCGCGAGGCTCGCGACCGGTGGCGCCCCTTCGACCCCGTACTCGTAAGGAGACGTGTTGACGACCGGTATGCGCTCGAAGTTCATCACCGGCACGGGCGTCGGGACCTGCCATTCCAGCCCCCGCGACTGCCACGGATTCTTCTCCGCCGGGATTCGCGCGAAGACGAGCGAATAGACGAGGTTGCCGAGGAAGATCAGCATCGAGAAGCCGAGCACGAAGGCGGAGGCGGAGACGAAGTCGTTGAGGATCTGAAGGCCCGGAGCGTAGGTCGAGACGCGCCGCGGCATGCCGACGAAGCCGGCCGCGAAGAGTGGGAAGAAGGTCAGGTTGAAGAAGACGAACATGAGCCAGAAGTGGATCTTCCCGAGGCCCTCGTGGAGGACGACGCCCAGCATCTTCGGCAGCCAGTAGTACGTCGCGGCGAAGAACGCGAAGACGAGCCCGCCCATGATCGTGTAGTGGAAGTGCGCCATCACGAAGTAGCTTCCGTGGGTGGTGACGTCGCTCGGGACATCGGAGAGGAAGATCCCCGACAGCCCGCCGATCAGGAAGTTGAAGAAGAACGCGAGTGCGAACAGCATCGGAACCGTGAACCGGATGCGGCCACGCCAGAGGGTGCCCATCCCGTTGAGGAAGATGAAGCCGGTCGGGATCGAGATCAGCTCGGTCGTGAACATGTAGAAGGGTCGCAGGCTCGAGTTCATGCCGCTGACGAACAGGTGGTGCTGCCAGACCATGAAGCTGAGCAGCGTCACGCCGAGCATGCCCGCGACGGCCAGGCGATATCCCCAGAGCGGCTTGCGGGCGAAGACCGGAAGGATCTCGAGCACGATTCCGAAGCCGGGCAACGCAAGGATGTAGACCTCTGGGTGGCCGAAGAACCACCAGAGGTTCTCGTAGAGGTAGGGGCTGCCGCCCGTGCTCGCGATGTAGTAGCCGGTGTTCGCGGCCCGGTCCATCACGCTCATCAGCTGCGCCGCAACCAGCACGGGCGCCGCGAGGGCCATCAGGATGGAGGTCGAGAGCACGGCCCAGACGAAGATCGGCAGCCGTGACCAGGTGAGCCCGGGGGCGCGCATCGTCAGCACCGTCGCCAGGAGGTTCATCCCGAGCAGCGTCAGGGACACGCCGATGAGGATGAAGGCGAAGATGTAGGCGTCCTGACCGGCGCGCGCCTGGTCGGCAAGCGGCGCGTAGCCGGTCCAGCCGGTGGCGAAGCCGCCGCCGGCGATCGCGGACATCAGGACGAGCCCGGCCAGCGGCGTCAGCCAGAAGGTCAGCGCCTCGATCCGCGGGAAGGCCATCCTCCTCGCCCCGATCATCAGCGGAAGCAGGTAGTTGCCGAACGGCCCCACGATGAAGGCCGACGTCATCATGATCATCATCGTCCCGTGTAGGCCCACGAGCGTTATGTACTGCCCGGCCGGCCACGCGTGCTCCGTCGGCCTGAGGAGCTCTGTCCGCATCAGCATCGCGTTGAGCCCGCCGATGAAGAAGAAGATGCCGACGCCGAAGAAGTACTGGATGCCGATCACTTTGTGGTTTGTCGAAAGCCGGAAGTACTGGCCAATCCCGCCGCCCTTCTCGTACCTGCCGACCGGCCAACGAGTCGGCACGTACGTGCCCTCCTCATAGACGTACTTGCCGGCCGGCCAGCCGAGCAGCCGCGCGAGGGGATAGTTGAAGAACCCGAGGCCGGCAAGCCAGCCGATCGTTCCGAAGAGGTAGCCCATGAACAGGCCGACGTCGTTCTGATCCGTTTTGAGCAGGTAGTTGTGCCCGATCGCCATCTGGCCGCCGATCCAGGTGCCGAGGAAGAATCCGCCGATGCCCAGAACGAGCGCGGTTAGGAGGTTGAACCCGATCACGCCTCGCCAGAGCGGTCGGCGCTCGATCCCGGTCACTGCTGTCACCCCGTCTCCCTCATCTCAGCCCGCCCGATGCAGCGGATCGGGGTAGTAGGTGCGGCTGTAGGGCACCAGGTCCTTGAGGTTTGCCGCGTCTGCGGCGCGCTCCTTGGCCACCCAAGCGTCGAAGCCGCTCCGGCTCAAGACGTAGCCGGTGCGATACATGTGGCCGTGCCAGAGACCGCAGAGCTCGGCGCAACGAACAGTGAAGGAGCCCATTTTCTCCGGCTTCACGAAGGCGATGTTGTCGACGCCCGGGACGGCGTCGGCTTTGACGCCAAGGCCGTAGGCCCAGAACGAGTGTGTGACGTCGAGTGAGGTGACGTGGAACTCGGTAACCTGGTCGACTGGGAGCGCGAGGTGGCGCGTCTCGAACGAGCCGAGGCTCGGGTACCGGAACGTCCATTCCCACTGCTGGCCGATGACCTGGATGGGCAACCGCGTCTGCGTTCCCTTCGGCAGCTCGGTCGGCGACGGTCCCTGGCCGCCTCCCGCCCCGCGTGAGCTCTGGACGAGCGTGTAGCTACCCCAGATAGCGAGCGCGATCACGATCGCCGACGTCAGCAACAGCCAGGTCGTCTGCGTCGGCGCATGCCCGCGCAGCGGGGGGCCGTCCTCGATGACAACGCCTTGCTGGCGAAAGGCGACCAGCGAGTAGCCGATGACCACCACGACGAGCAGGAAGAGCGGCACCAGGAGGGCCGTGAGCACGGTGTTCGCATCGCTCTGGGCGCCGGCCTCAGCGGTCATCCGGCCGGGCGGCAGGTGCGGCCCGAGGACGAAAACGATCAGCGGCACGGAGACCGCCGTCAGCACGAGCCAGGTCACCGCGATCCAGAGGCCGTGGCGGGGAAGGCGTTGTCCCGCGACCGTGATCACACGACTTCGAGGACCCCGTCCATCCAGCCAAGGGTCTGCATGGGGCCGCCGAAGCCGAGGATGAAGCCGGCGGCGCAAGGGACGAAGCATTGCCAGCGGTAGGACCCGCGCTTACCCGTGCGGAAGGAGAACGTGATCGTGACGTGTGCCTGCGCCAGGGTGCACGGAGCGGCGCTGCACTGGTTCTTGGCGTTGGAGGCCACGCCCTTGAGGGGGACGGTCACGCCGAGGTCCGGGATCGCGAAGGTGTGTGAGGCGAGGTCGGGCTTCAGTTCTCGGAGAGGTTTTCCGTCGACGGTCATCACGCCGCCGACGGTGCCCTCGGCCCGGCCCCAGAAGGGGTTGCGAAGGCCCGTGGCGGTGTCGAACTGAAGGATCGTCATCTTGACGAGCGAGTAGGCAGGCACACGGAGGACCGTCGAGTGCACCCACTTTCCGGCGGGGTTCCTCGCGAGATACGACACCCAGTCCGGATGCGGCTGGTGGCCGAATGACGCAACGGTCTGCAAGGTGAGCTGAACGACCGGCGGCTTGCCGGTCGCGGCTACGACCGGAGGGGTCGCCATCAGATAGCCGACGACGTAGTAGGCGATGAGCGCGGCCCCTACCACGACGCCGAGCACAACCGCCGACAGCCGCGTGAGCATTCGCATCGGCGGGCGAGCTATACCCCACATGGAGACCGCGCGTCCCGTAGATGACGAAAGTGTCACCCGTTGGTCATCTACAGGTCATTTCCGCGTTCTGTATGGTCGCTTGGCCATGCGGATCCTCGTCATCGAGGACGAGCCCCGGATCCGAGCCTTTCTCACGCGGGGTCTAGCCGCCGAGGGGTTCACCGTGGAGGGCAGCGACGACGGAGAGAGCGGCTTGGAGCGCGGGCTGCACGAGAGTTACGACCTCGTCATCCTCGACCTGCTGCTTCCCGGTCTGGACGGGCTCAGGGTGCTGAAGGAGCTTCAGCGCAACCGCCCTGAGCTTCCGGTGTTGGTCCTCTCGGCGCGCTCCGATCTACCAACGAAGCTGCGCGGGTTCGAACTGGGGGCCCGCGATTACCTCGCGAAGCCCTTCTCCCTGGACGAGCTGCTTGCGCGCGTGCGGGTCCACCTGCGCCACAACGGTGGTAACGGCGAAGGCGACGACAACGTCCTGCGGGTCGGCAACATCGTGCTGGACCTGGCACGGCGGCAAGCGTCGCTCGACGGCGTTACGGTGGCGCTCTCGGACCGGGAGTTCCGGCTGCTGCATCGCCTACTCCAGCAACCCGGGGAGGTCGTCAGCCGAGAGCGCCTGCTCGCTGATGTCTGGGGTTACCACTTCGACCCCCGCTCGAACGTCGTCGAGGTCTGCATACGGCGCCTGCGCAAGAAGCTTGGTCCCACGACTCCGATCGAGACGGTCCGGAATGCGGGCTATCGCCTCTCTCCGGCTTAGGAACGTCGAATTCGCCTGGGGGTTCTTCGCCGCCGCGAATCTGGTCGCTATGGGCCTCTGGCCCAGCTGGGAGACGATCCCGTTCCACTTCGTCTGGATCAGCCTGACGCTCGTCTACGGATTCCGTGTCTGGGGAGCCCAGGCGACGACCGGAGTCCTGTTCGCCGTGATCGCCAGCACGGGCTCGTTGATCCTGATCGACGCGTTCCAGGGAATTCAGCTCTGGGGCGAGCTCTTCGAAGTTCCGCTCATGTCGGCGATGTTCCTGGCGATGGTCTGGCACGCGCGCCGTCGCCAGGACGCGCTCCGCACAGCCGAGCAACGAGCGAAGGAGAAGACGTCGCTGCTCGCCCGGCAGGAGCGCTTCCTGCACGACGCGTCACACGAGCTGAGGACGCCGGTGACGATCGCGCGCGGCCACCTCGAGGTGCTGAACCGGCTCGACGAGGCCTCGTCTCCCGAGGTCACGATCGCACTCGACGAGCTGCAGCGGATCGAGCGGATCATCGATCGGCTGCTTCTCCTCGCCAAAGCCGACCAGCCAGACTTCCTCGTCACCGAGGAGGTCGACCTCGAGCCGTTCCTCGAGGATGTCTTCATCCGCTGGTCTGAGGTGGCGCCGCGCCTGTGGCGGTTGGGCCCGATGGTGCGCGGCTCGCTGACGGCCGACCCGGAGGCCCTGCGCATCGCGCTCGACGCGCTGCTCGAGAACGCGGTCAAGTACACGGAAGAGGGCAACGCGATCGAGCTGCGCGCTCAAGAGCTCGGCCCCGAGGTCGCGATTGAGATCGCCGACGAGGGCTCCGGGATCGCGCCGGAGGCTGCCGCACGGATCTTCGACCGGTTCGCGCGGGGCGATGTCGCGCGGACGCGCGCGCAGGGCGGCGTTGGCCTCGGGCTGGCGATCGTGGATGCGATCGCAAAGGCGCACGGCGGCAGTTGCACTGTGGCCGCGAACGGAACGAACGCCGCCTGCTCGGCGACGATCTTCGCTCTCTGCCTGCCCCGCTTTCGCACCGTCGTCGCGGTGCCGGCCGAGGATTCAGCTGCCGCGGCACGCCTCTAGGCGTCGCTTGCGATGCCGACATCAGGACGCGCGAGCTCTGCTCGTGCGTCCGTCTGAAATGACCGGCCGACCCGATTGTGCTCAGTTCGAAACCGGCTCTAAGCATTCGCTGAGCGCAGCGGCGGCGGTGCTTGTGGGGATCCTGACCGGGTGCGGCAGTAGCTCTCCTTCCGGCCTGCCTCTGAACGGCTGGCTCTCGCACAAGGCCGGGCAAAGAGCCGTGACCGTGACGCTTGTCCCCGGCTACAACGACGTCTACAACGGCTTCAACTTCAACGGCTACGGGAAGGGAGAAGTGCTCGTGAGCGTGCCGCGGGGCTGGAGGGTCACCGTCCGGTGCGAGAACACACGCTCGAAGGAGCGCCACTCGTGCGCGGTTGTCAGGGGTGCCGGCAGCGCGCGCCCCGCCTTCCCGGGCGCCGCCTCGCCGAACCCCCGCGCGGGGCTCGCTGCAGGGCAGTCGGCGTCCTTCTCGTTCACCGCTGACGCTCTCGGAACCTACCGCCTCGCCTGCCTGGTCGCGGAGCACGAGCGGGCCGGCGAGTGGGACGTTCTCGAGGTGACTCGAACTCGGCTTCCGGCGGTTCGCCTTCTCCGAGCTCCGTCTTAGAGAGGCCTGACGGCGCCGACGAAGCTGAAGAGGTACGCGGGCTCGGCCAGGGAGGAGATCTTGACCACGTCCCCCGTGTGCGGCGCCTGGATGAATTGACCACCGCCGATGTAGATGCCCTCGTGCTGGGGCCCCCGCGCGGTCGGCTCGAAGAAGACGAGGTCGCCGGGCTGGAGCTGGTCCCACGGCACGCGCACGCCCTCGAACCACTGGGAGCCCGTGTAGTGGGTGAGGCTGATGCCGAGCTGCGCGTAGACGTACATCGCGAAGCCCGAGCAGTCGAAGCCCGTCAAGGGGTCGGCACCGCCCCAGCGATACGGGATGCCGAGGAACTGCTCGGCGATCGCAACCGCTCGCTCCCCTCTCGTCCCGCCCGTCGGCAGGGCAAGCGCCTCGGCAAAAGCCGGGTCCTCCGTGTAGACGCCGTGCCCGGAGACCCCTAGCGCCAGCCACGAGAGCCGCGCCTGCCGGTAGTGGACAGGCGGCTGGGCCGCCCGCGCGAGTCCGACGAGCAATTGTGTCCCGGGGTCGATCCCGAGCGAGGCATCGCCGGAGACCAGACGCAGTCCGACCACGCCGCTACCTTCGCCCGGCACCACCGCCTCCTGGAGGACGACGAGGTAGCTCGCCGGCCCAAGGGGGACGAGCGTGTTCGCCTGCGCCGCCACAGCATGCCCGTTGACCTGCAGACCTTCGACCCGGGCTCCGCGCAGGCCGTGCGCCGGCACGAAGACCCGCTCCGCGTAGACGAGCCCTCCGGCGAGCGAGACACCGCGGAGCGAGACGCCGCGAACGCTGCGCGAGGCGGAGTCATAGCGAAGGGTCCAGCCGGCGTCGTTGACGCTGCCGAACGACCCCGAGCCACCGTTTCCGACCAGCCGTCCCTGCGCGTCCCGGATCTCGGCGATCCCGCCGAGCGCCTGCGGGACCAGCGCCAACGCACCCACCACCGCCGCGGAAGCGATCAGAACGCGCTTCATATCGGGATGGTTACACAGTTTTCGCCCCAGGGCGGCCTGACTGGCGCCGCGCCTCAGGGGTGAGCTGCGTGCACCCAGTGGGGGCCGCCCCAGCTGAGGTCGTACGGGTAGTGGTGAATCACGTGTGCCCAGATCGTCCAGGCGATCCAGCGCGAGGTGCCGTAGAAGAACGCGGCCCGATAGACGGCGAGCAGCGCGCCGCGCGGAACCAACCGGTTGGCCCAGGGCCAGAAGGCGTCGGCTTTGTAGACGTAGTTGTCGAAGAAGGCGCCCGTGATGACGCGCCACGAGTAGAGCCCGTAGCCGATCCAGACCGCGTCCCAGATGCAGCCGAGGCCGCTGAAGTAGGCGGCGGCGTCGGTGATTCGACCCGTCTGGCCCGCGTAGGCCCAGGCGTTGAGATGGAAGTGCCAGGTCCACGGGAAGAGGATCATCGTGCCGACGGTGTCGCCCGCGTCCGTAAGCGCGTGCGCCCACTGCCCGATCAGGAAGCTGACCGCCCAGAGCTTGCTGTCGAAGCCCTTCCAGAGAATCAGCGCGATCACGAGGCCGTACACGAACGAATGCGTGAAGCCGAACCCGGGCCAACCGCGGTGGAACTGAGCCGGGTTCGACGCCTTGAGGTTCCACGGCCCGATGTGGATTCCGTAGACGAACCACTTGGTCATCATGTCCGGCGAGTAGGAGCCGATCAGCAGCGGCACGAAGGCGACCTTCAGCTTCAGGTGCCGCTGGAAGGCATATGGCTCGAGGTCGTGCGCGGCCCAGCTCACGGGCGGACCTTCCGACCCATAGAGTCTCGCCTCATGTCGTGTCGCCCCACGTAAAGCGCCTCACGGCAGTGGGGACGAGCCACGCGGCCACCACCACGTAGGCGACGCCGACCCAGAACGAGAGCAAGAAGTCGGTCACCGCGACGCCGATCGCGACGTAGACGGCCGCCGCGATGCAGTAGCCCGCGAAGACTCGGAGGTCGAGGCGGCTCGGAAGCTCCCGGTTCAGTCGTCGCAGTCGCATGTCCGCTGGCCGAGCAGGACGCGCCGTCCGCACGAGACGCAGTAGCGCTCACCCCGGCGCAGCGCCTTCCGCAGGCCCGGGAGGGCGAGCGCACCGGCAAATGCGACGGCGAGGAGGACCGAGGCGACGTCGGGGTCGAGCACGCTCGCCGGATTATGCGCGGTGACTACGGCTGAAGCGCCGGTGCCGTCTCGCCCGCCGGCCGCGCGCGGAACTCTCGAATCTCGCGGACGGAGAGAACGAGCGCAGTCGCGACGACGCTCCCCACGGCGCCGATCCAGAGCTCGGTCGACATGCCGATCACGCTTGGCAACCGGCCCAGCGAGCGCGTAGCCGGCGGGCAGGAACGCCATGGCCGCTGACCCTTCACAAGGGCCAGCGGGGAACCAGGGAGCCTGCCTGCCGCAGGGCCCACGTCAATGGGCCAAACGGCTCATTTTCCTAGCTCTACTCGTCTTCCTGGGCGAGGCGCTCGACGTCCCCGATGTTCCCCTCGCGGACGGACCGCGCGGCCCGCTCGTCCGTCTCCAGCCCGGTGAAATCGCCCGACGTGTAGCGCCGCTCCTCGGCTGTCTCGTACGAGCGCTCCTCGGCGTGCTCGAGCGCTGCGTCGTCCTCGCGTTTCATCAGCCTCTTCCACCAGGAGCCGATTCCCATGGGCCCGATTCTACGCCGATCCGTGCTCGCGCTTCGCGTCTTCTTCCATCCGCTCGAGGCGCGTGTAGTAGTCCGGGAACTCGTTCAAGTGGGCGAGCGCGATCTTGCCGGTGACGACCGCGTCGTCGTTGGTGACGTTGGTCGCGGAATCGTGCAGGCCGTGCTCGAGCTCGACGTCCATGCCCGTTCGGAACTGCTCGACGTCGAACGGAGCCGAGTCCCAGTTGATGCCGATCTGCTCGCCGATCTGGCGCGCGTCCTCCGCGCTGAAGCTCACAGCGCGAGTCTACGCGCCTCGTTTCATCGGTTGAGCGCGAGCGTCAAGACCACCGCCACGAACGCGAGCGTGACGCCCGCCATCACGGCCAGGCCGCTGTAGAGATTCCGCCGCAAGACCCCATCCCTTCTTCGTTCCCCAACGAATTGCCTGACGATATGACTGTCTCGGGTCGCGGTCATCCCTCAGCCGGGGGGTCTGAGTACCGCGAACTGGTCGGTGATCTCCAGGCGACGCGAGCGGAAGCGGTACAGAGCGGCGGGGCGCCCCCCGGCGCGGCCCGGCTCTCGGCGCTCCCCGGTGGACTCGAGCACGCCGCGCCGCAGGAGCACCCGCTGGAGGTTCGTCGCCGAGACCTCGTGTCCGAGCGCGGCCACGTAGATCTCGCGCAGCTCGGAGAGTGTGAACACCGGCGGGGCAAGCGCGAAGCCGGAGTTCGTATAGGAGAGCTTCGCCCGTAGCCGCTCGCGTCCGGCAAGCGTGATCGCACGGTGGTCGAACGCCAGCTCGGGCAGCCGCGAGACGGTGTGCCAGCGCGTGTCGGCGGGGACGGCCGGGTCGACGTCGGCGGGGACGAGCCCGAGGTAGGCCGTTGCCAGCTCCCACTCGAGCGGGTTGCGCTTCGGGTCGCTCAGTGTCTCCAGCTGTTCCAGGTGGGCGACCTCTTGCACGTCGACCTTGACCGCGAGGTGGCGCCGGATCGACTGCTCCAGCGTCTCGCCGGGCTCGAGGTACCCGCCGGGGAGGGACCACGCCTCGAGAAACGGCTCACGAGCCCGCTGCCATAGGAGTACCTGCAGCCGGCCCGCGCGGACCTGGAGCACGACCGCCAGGGTGACATGGGCAGGCCGCGGGCTGGTAGACTCCTGCCGAGGTTTTCGCCTCATAGTCGTAAACCTAGCGGAAGATGACGACAGCCGACATCGCAGTCCCGGCCCGGGACGTGGAGCAAGTCCTCCGGGAGGGCGGGCTTTCGCGCTTCCACAAGAAGGCCGTGCTCGTGACCGGCGCTGCGTGGACCTTCGTGGCGATGGAGATCCTGCTCGTCGGCTTCGTCGCGCCGGTCTTTCTGCAGCTCTGGCATCTGAACGGCCGTTTCCAGGGCCTCGTCAACAGCGCGGCGCTCGCGGGCTCACTCTGCGGCTCGCTCGTCCTGGGGCGCACCGCCGACCGCATCGGCCGGCGCGCGATCTTCCAGTACTCGATCCTCTGGTACGCGATCTTCACAGCGGCCACTGCGCTCGCCTGGGGGCCGTGGTCGGTGATGGCGTTCCGCTTCCTCGCCGGCCTGGGGCTCGGCGGAATGCTCGTCGTCGACCCGTCGATGCTCGCCGAGTATCTGCCGCCGCAGCGCCGCGGGCGGCTGCTTGTGTTCCTCGACTTCTGGTGGCCGGTTGGCTTGCTGTTGGCGACGGGTCTCTCGTGGATCTTTCTCGGGCACTCGGTCGGCGGGAGCTGGAGCTGGCGCTGGCTCTTCCTCGCCGCGAGCTTCCCGGCGTTCATGGCTTTCGTCGTCAGGCGGAGCCTGCCCGAGAGCCCGTATTTCCTCGCCCGGCACGGGCGGAACCGCGAGGCTGCAGAGGTCCTGACGGAGATCACCGGCCGCCCCGTCGAGCCCGGAGTCTTCAGCACGTCCGAGGAGCCGCGCTCGTCGGTCCGCGAGCTCCTCGCCGAGCGGCTGCGCGGGCGCACGGCGACCCTCGCGCTCGTCTGGATCGCCCTCAACGTCTCCTACTACGGGCTCTTCCTCTGGCTGCCCTTCGTCGTCGAGTTCGACAAGTTCCACCTGAACGTCTATGCGCTACTCGCCCTCTCTGCGCTCTCGCAGTTCCCCGGCTACGCGGCGGCGATCTGGCTCGTGGAGCGCATCGGACGGAAGCCGACGCTCGCTGCCTTCCTCGTCCTCGGCGGGCTTTCCGCGTACGCCTTCGCGGTCGCCGGCTCGCCCGCGGCCCACATCGCTGCGCTCTTCTTCGTCGGCTTCTTCAACCTCGGCGCCTGGGGCGCGGTCTATCCATACACCGCCGAGCTGTTCCCCACGAGGCTGCGCGCGAGCGCCTTCGGGCTCATGGAGGGGGTCGGCAAGGCGGCCGCGATCGCCGGGCCCTACATCTTCGGGCACCTGAAGGACGCGACCGGCAGCACGACGTGGTCGCTCACCTTCGTCGCGATCGTGATGGCCGCGGGCGGCTTGGTGGCCGCGGCGTTCGGCCGCGAAACCCGAGGCAAGGCCCTCAGCTAGGGAGAAGGAGCGTTTGCGAAGGGCATTCGCAGGCGCCGCGGTGGTGGTCTTGCTCGCCGGCTGTGGAGGAGGCCACCCGAAGGCTCGGCCGAGGACCGACGCGCGGGCACTGCTCTCGGCGATGGTGTTGCCGAAGGCCGCGCTCGGCCCGGAAGCCGCGAGATTCGTAAAGGTTGGGCCGTCCGGCGTCCTGACGAATGAGCGGCGCGCCGCGAGTGACCTCGATCCGCTCGTGTCGACGGCTTCGCTGGCGAAGGCCGGCCGCATCTCCGGCTATGCGCTCGAGTTCGGCCTCAGCCGCTCCCAGATGTCCGGCGCGTTTTCTCGGGGAGCGGGCCTCCTGGAGATCGGGACGCTCGTGGAGCTCTACCGCGACGAGGGGTCGGTCACGAGGCAGATGCGGAAGTCGCTCGCCGACCTGCGTCAGTTGGTCGGAAAACCGCTGAATCTGGGCGGGACGCTGGAACGCGCCCAGACGTTTCCGGTGCGAGGCAGCGCCGGCCGCGCAATCGGCATTCGCCTCACCGTCCGAATTGCGGGTATTCGAGTCCGTATCACCCAGGTCGCCTTCCGCTCGGGCCAACTCGCGGGAATCGCGGTCGAGACCCGCGCCGATACGAACGACGTCGCCGCCGAGGTCACGTCTTTGGCTCAGCGACTCGATTCGCAGATCCAGCGCGTGCGGACCGGAAGCGCCTAGCCCCCGGCGATGGCCGCGACCAAGCGAACCTCGGTGCCCGAGTCGAGTCGCGTATCGAGGTTGTCCATCTGCGCGCGATCGACGTAGACGTTCACCAGCGGTCGCAGCTCGCCGCGCTCGTCGAAGATGAGATCCGCGATCGGGAGCGCGCGCAGCGCGTCGCGCACGGTCTCAGCGTTGCTTTCGAACCGCCCTGTGCCGCCCGCTTCGCGCGCGAGCAGCGAGGGCAGCAGGATTACGGCCATGTCGCTCGCCTCCGGCTCCCTCCCGCGGGTGAAACCATGTTTCCCCCGCGAGCCCCCTTCTTCCAGGCTCGCCTCGATCCGCGGATCGAGGATCTCGCTGTGGGGAACCTCCCGGTTCCCCAGAACCCCTCCACTGTGGCCTTTACGGCAACTC
>JBARRQ010000054.1:0-19145 GCA_049644305.1 Gaiellaceae bacterium | reverse complement strand
GTCAGCCACGCCGCGGCCGGAGCCGATGCCGTGTGCCCGAGCGACATGATGGACGGCCGCGTCGCCGCGATCCGCGCCGCTCTCGACGAGGAGGGCTTCGAGCAGACGCCGATCGTGTCCTACGCGGCGAAGTACGCCTCTGCCTTCTACGGGCCCTTCCGCGAGGCGGCCGAGTCGGCGCCGGCATTCGGCGACCGGCGCGGCTACCAGATGGATCCCGCGAACGTGCGCGAGGCTCTCCGTGAATGCGAGCTCGACGTGCGCGAGGGCGCCGATGCGCTGCTGGTCAAGCCCGCCCTCCCGAACCTCGACGTCATCCGCGCGGCGCGCGAGCGCTTTGACCTGCCCGTCGGGGCCTACAACGTCTCGGGCGAGTACGCGATGCTCAAGGCAGCGGGTGCGCGAGGTTGGCTCGACGAACGCCAGGCCGCGCTCGAGTCACTGACCGCGATCGTTCGCGCCGGTGCCGACGTGGTCGTCTCCTACTGGACGAAGGAGGTCGCGTCCTGGTTGTAGCGGCCGGGCTCTGGGAGACGATCGCGCACGAGGCGGCGGGTGAGAGCGATCTCTGGGAGGAGGCCCTGCGCCCGGAGGACGAACGCGAACGGGACCCCGTCTTCTCGCCGCTCGCACAGGACCGCTATGCCCTCGGCCTCGAGACGATCTACGAGGGCTACTTGCTCCACTACGGGCGGCCGCGGCTGTTCTCTCCGGCGGACGAGGACACCGCGCTTCTGCTCGGCGACTACCTGTACGCGCACGGCCTGGTGCGGATTGCCGAGGCGGGGACGGTCGAGGCGGTGGCCGACCTCGCCGCGCTGATCTCGCTGTGCGCGCAGCTCCGGGCCGACCGCCTGCCGGGCGACGGCGAGGCGTGGGCGGCGACCGCGGCGACCCTCGGCGAGGGAGCGGGCGCCCGCACCGCGTGGAAGGCGGCCGGCTCTGAGCCCGTCGATCGTGCGCTGGCCGCTCACCGGCGCCGCGTCGGTATAGAGTCGCGCGCGCGATGACGCCTCTCGCACTGCTAGCCCCGCTCGCGGCAACTGCCGCCGAGGAAGGGAAGAAGGTGATCGAGGCGATGCTGGTCGTGGGCCTGATCTTCGTCGGCGTGATCGCCCTCGGCGAGCTCAGCCGCTGGCTCCGCCACCGCCGGCACTAGGCGCACAACCGGGCCGTAAACTCCCGCAAATGGCGCCCTCGCGGGACTTGCGCGACTGGATCCGGCTTCTCGAGCGCGAGGGCGAGCTCGTTCGCATCTCCGCCGAGGTCGACCCGCACCTCGAGATCACGGAGATCACCGACCGCGTCGTCAAGGCCGGCGGGCCGGCGCTCCTGTTCGAGAACCCGAAGTCGCGCCACCCGCTGCTGATCAACCAGTTCGGCACCGAGCGCCGGATGTGCCTCGCGCTGGGCGTCGAGAGCCTGGACGAGGCGGGGCAGCGCGTCGGCGACGTGCTCGAGATGCAGCCTCCGCAGGGGCTCGTCGAGAAGGTGCGCGGCCTGCGGAAGCTGAAGACGATCGCCGACTCGCAGCCGAAGCGCGTTCGCAGCGGGCCGGCGCAGGAGGTGGTGCTCACCGGTGACGACGTTGACCTTCGGGCGCTGCCGATCCAGACGTGCTGGCCGGGCGATGCGGCGCCGTTCATCACCCTGCCCGCCGTGATCACGAAGGATCCGCGCACCGGCGGGCGCAACGTCGGCATGTACCGGATGCAGGTGATCAACGAGCGGGCGACCGCTATGCACTGGCAGATCCACAAGGACGGGCGGGCGGACTATCTGCTCGCCGACGGACGGCTCGACGTCGCCGTCGCGATCGGCCTCGACCCGATCACGACCTACGCGGCGAGCGCGCCGCTCCCCAAGCACGTCGACGAGCTGATGCTGGCGGGGTTCCTGCGCGGCGAGCCGGTCGAGCTCGTCCCGGCGAAGACCGTCGACCTAGAGGTCCCTGCAAACGCCGAGATCGTGCTCGAGGGCCACATCTCCAAAGACGAGCTCACGAGCGAGGGCCCGTTCGGCGATCACACCGGCTACTACACGGCGCCTGAGCCATTCCCGGTCTTCCACGTCGATGCGGTGACGATGCGCCGCGACGCGATCTATCCCTCGATCGTCGTCGGCAAGCCGCCGGCCGAGGACGCCTGGCTCGGCAAGGCGACCGAGCGGATCTTCCTGCCGGCGATCCGAATGAGCGTTCCCGAGATCGTCGACTACGACCTCCCGGTCGCGGGTGCGTTCCACAACTGCTGCCTCGTCTCGATCCGCAAGAGCTACCCGGGCCAGGCGCAGAAGGTGATGCACGCGATCTGGGGGCTCGGCCTGCTCAGCCTGACGAAGGCTGTGGTGGTCGTCGACGAGTGGGTGGACGTGCACGACTACGAGGAGGTTTTCTTCCGCGTCTGCGCGAACGTCGACCCGAAGCGGGACGTCCTGCTATCGGAGGGACCGCTCGACCACCTCGACCATGCCCCGTCGCTGCAGTTCTACGGCGGCAAGATCGGTTTCGACGCGACGCACAAGGGGCCGGCGGAGGGAGCGCGTCCGTGGCCCGCGGAGATCCAGATGAGCGAAGAGGTCCAACGACTGGTCGACGAGCGCTGGGTCGAGTACGGCCTCGACACCGGACCGGAGGAGGACGGCCGCCGCACGAGTGCGTTGCGCCAACTGTTACGTCGTTGACGGGACAAACCTGCGACGATTGAATCCGTCCCGCTAGAAGCGCTCACACAACGGAAGGGGAGGCGCCGGGGTGGAGGATCCGCGGGGGGACGAACAGCGGCAGACGCCGCCGCCGAGCCTGTGGCCCGTCGGCTTCGCCGTCGGGGTGGTCTGCCTTCTCGTGGGCCTTATCGTCAGCTGGCCTGCGGCCGCCGCCGGTGCGGGTATCGCCGCGATATTCGGGTTCCTCTGGGCACGCGAAGTGGTCACCGGGTCGCGGGCGCTCGCCCCGGTACCGGCTGAGCCCTCGCAGCCGCCTCAGGCCCGAGCCGGCCCCGCGAACGCCGGAGAGGCGGCCATGCCGAAGCCCGAGCCGGCCGAGCGATTCCCGCGCAGCGTCTTCCTGGAAGGCGCGACGCTCGGGCTCGGCGGGATCATCGGCGGCATCGTCACGGTGCCGGCGATCGGTTTTGCAGTGCTGCCTGCGTTCTTGAAGCAGCACGGCCACTCGGTCGACATCGGGCCGATCACCGACTTCCCCGAGGGCCAGTACATCGTCGCCACGTTCCTGCGCGATCCGTCTCAGGGCGAGATATCGCGGCGCACCGCCTTCATCCGCAACAACGGCCTCCTCAACGGGAAGCCGAGCTTCACCTGCATCTCCAACCGTTGCGCGCACCTCGGCTGCCCCGTTCAGCCGGGGGGCCCGACCTTCGACACCAAGTCCAAGAACGTGAACACGAAGAACGGCCAGGTGACCCTGATTCCGACACTGCCGGCTGCCGGATTCCTCTGCCCCTGCCACGGCGGCACCTACGACCAGGAGGGGAACCGCACCGCCGGGCCCCCGGTTCGGGGTCTCGACCGCTACGAGTTCTCGATCATCAACGGCCACCTGATCCTCGGCAACACGTACAGCGTCGGAAAGGTCGTCGGCGCCGGCGCAAATGCCCGGATCAAGCGCTACACCCTCACCGGGCCGGGTCAGCACGTGAGCGGCCCAGAGGCCTGGCTCTACCCCTTGCAGCCTCCGCACTGATGGCTCGGCGCAAGTCAGCCCGCCGGGAGAAGCTCGAGCGCGCGGCCCTGTACCCGCTCGACTGGCTGGAGGAGCGCTCGGGCCTCGTAGGCGGGGTCCGCTACTTCCTCTTCCGCAAGGTCCCGGGCGACACGAGCTGGTTCCACACTCTCGGCTCGGCGACGCTGACGGCGTTCCTCGTCCAGCTCGTCACCGGCGTGATCCTGGCGATGTACTACAAGCCCGACCCGAAGACCGCGCACGACTCGATCCAGCACATCACGAACGACATAACGCTCGGCTGGCTCGTCCGCGGCATGCACAAGTGGGGCGCGAGCGTGTTCATCATCCTCATGTTCCTGCACATGGGGCGGGTCTTCCTGTTCGGCGCCTACAAGTACCCGCGCGAGCTGAACTGGATCGTCGGCGTGCTCCTGCTGGCAACGGGTCTTTTCGAGGGGCTGACGGGCTACCTGCTTCCGTTCGACCAGACCTCCTACTGGGCGACGGTGGTAGCGATCAACATCAACGGCACCGCGCCCTTTGTCGGGCCGTTCCTCGCCTCGCTCCTGCGCGGTGGGGCCGAGATCGGCTCGAACACGCTCTCCATCTTCTACTCGATTCACATGCTGCTGATCCCCGGCGCGCTCATCGCCCTGATCGGGCTGCACCTGTACCTCGTCGTGCGGCTCGGCGTTTCCTCGCCGCCGTGGTCGAAGGAAGCCGCAGGCGGTGAGCCCGAGCCCGTGCCGCCGCCGGCCAGGACAGGCCTCGTCCAGCCGCGACCGCGCGCCTCGAGCCTGCGCGGGAGGCCGTCAGAATGAGCTCCCTGGACGAACGGCGCGCCGGGTTCCAGCGCTACAAGGAGGACGTCAAGAAGCGGGGGAAGCCCTTCTACCCCTACGCGATGTTCCACGACACGGTCATGAGCCTGGTCGTGGTCTGCGTGATCGTCGGCCTCGCGGTGATCTGGAAGTACACGCACATTCTCGGCGCGCTCTACGGCGCCAAGGCCGACCCGGGCACGAGGACGTTCGTGCCGCGGCCGGACTGGTACTTCTACTTCCTCTTCGACCTGCTGCGGATCTTCAAGTGGCCGGAGTCGGTGATCCTCGCCACGATCGGCATTCCGACGATCTGTCTGATCCTCCTGCTCGCGCTCCCGTTCCTCGACCTCCGGACCGAACGGCGGCTCTCACGGCGACCCGTGGCGGTCGTGGCGGCCGTGCTGGTCGTGCTCTCGATGGGCGTCCTCACGTACAAGGGCGCAACGGCCAAGGAGGCGATCGCGAGCGAGATCAAGGCCGCGGTTCCGAGCTGGGCGACGAAGGAAGGGTTCGCGGCCAACAACCAGGCGGTCTCCGGCGCCAACCTGTTCGCCGAGTCCGGCTGCACGAGCTGCCACACCTACCTCGGCACGGGCTCGTCGAACCTCGGCGCCCCGGATCTCTCGGCTGAGGGCGCGAAGAAGAAGGGCCTCAAGTTCCAGATCGACCACCTCAAGTGCCCGAGTTGCGTGAACCCCGGGTCGCCCATGCCGTCGTTCGCCGCGCTGGGCCAGGACAACCTGCGCAAGCTCGCCGCGTTTCTCGAGGCCTCGAAGGGCCCGAAGTAGCCCGGCCGTGCATGTCTTCCTCGGGATAACAGGCGCGTCCGGGGCGCCCTACGCGGCACGCCTGCTCCAGGCGCTCGTCGGTGCGGGCTGCGAGATCGGCGTGTGCGCGTCGCGCGCCGGCGTCGAGGTGCTGGCAACGGAGCTCTACGGCGACGCGCGGCTTTCCCAGGACGAGACGCTGGCGCGGCTTGTCGAGCCGGTGCGCGAGGCGGTTACGCTCTACGACGAGCGCGACTGGCACGCGCCGTACGCGAGCGGCTCGGCTAGGGTCGACGCCTACGTCGTCTGTCCCTGCTCGATGGGAACGCTCGGGACCATCGCCTCCGGGGCGATGTCGAACCTGATCCAGCGGGCGGCGAGCGTCGCGCTGAAGGAGGGGCGCAAGCTCGTCCTCTGTCCGCGCGAGACGCCGCTGTCGCTGATTCACCTCGAGAACATGCTCCGCGTCAAGCAGGCGGGCGCGGTTGTGCTCTTCCTCGCGCCGGGCTTCTACGCGGGGGCCGGCTCGGTCGGCGACCTCGTCGACTTCGTCGTCGGCCGTTGCCTCGACCAGCTCGGCTTGGAGCACGAGCTGGTGCCGCGCTGGGGCGAGAAATGAGTGTTGAAGCCGGCACGCTCACGGCGGAGGCCGTCCGGGCGATGTTCGACCGGATCGCACCGGTCTACGACGTGATGAATCGCGTCATGACCGCCGGGCTCGATGGGCGCTGGCGAAACCTGACCGCGGCTGCGGTCGTGCTGCCGGGCGATCGCGTCCTCGACGCGTGCTGCGGCACCGGTGACCTCGCGCTCGCCTGCGCGCGGGCCGGCGGCCGGGTCGCCGGGCTCGATTTCTCCGAGCGGATGCTCACGCGTGCGCGGCACAAGTCGAGCGACATCGAGTGGGTCCGCGGCGACGCGCTCGCGCTGCCGTTCGAGGACGGGACGTTCGATGCCGCGACCGTCGGCTTCGGCGTTCGCAACCTCGCGGATCTCGATCGCGGCCTCGCCGAGCTGCGACGCGTCCTTCGGCCGGGCGGCCGGCTGGGCGTGCTCGAGATCACGCGCCCACGCGGGTTGCTGGCACCGTTCTACCGCCTCTGGTTCGACGGGATCGTCCCACTCCTCGGCAAGCTCCTACCCGGCGGCTCGGCGTACTCGTATCTGCCGGCGAGCGTGCGCCGCTTCCCCGGCCCGGATGATCTCGCCGGGCTCATGCGCGCGGCCGGCTTCGAAGACGTCCGCTACCGCCTCTTCGCCGGCGGCATCGTGGCCCTCCACACCGGCGTGGCGCCGTGACGCTGGCGACGATCCGCGAGAGCCCGGGGCTCGACGACTACCTCGCCGGCCTCGAGGAGCGGCTCGCCGCTGCGGTGACCGCCCACCCGGGCCTGGTCGCGACGGTCGGCGGGGAGGCGCTCACCGCCGGCGGCAAGCGGTTGCGGCCGCTGCTCGTCTTCCTCACCGCAGCGAGGACCGACTCCGCGCTCCCCGCGGGCGCCGCCGTCGAGCTCGTTCACACGGCGACCCTCGTTCACGACGACCTGATCGACCGCGCGGAGTACCGCCGCGGCCGGGCGGCGGCCTGGACGAGGCACGGAGACGCGGCCGCACGCGCCGCGGGCGACTACCTATTCGCGCGCGCGTTCGCCGAGCTGGCGGCGACAGGCGACCAGCGGGCCGTGCGCCTTCTCGCCGGCGCGACGCTCGCGCTGGCCCGGGGCGAGGCGCTCCAGCGCGCGCAGACGCGCGATCCCGATACGACCGTCGAGAGCTACCTCGAGCGCTGCGCGCTCAAGACGGGGAAGCTGTTCGAGGCTGCATGTTTGCTCGGCAGTCGTGGGGACAGAGGCCTAGGCGCATTCGGGCTCTCCCTTGGCATCGCCTTTCAGATCGCCGACGACATCCTCGACTGCACCGGGGAGACGATCGAGACGGGCAAGATCGCAGGCACAGACCTGCGCGAGGGGACTCCGACCCTGCCGCTGATCCTGGCCGCGCGCGAGGACGACGCGGTGCGGCGTGCGCTCGCCGGCGGCCCCCTCGACGGCGCGCTGATCCGGGTGGCCGAGAGCGGCGCCCTCGACCGTGCCCGCGTCGTCGCGCTCGATTACGCGCGCCGGGCCCGATCGTGCCTGGACGGGCACGTCCGGCGCGAACAGCTCGAGGCCCTGACCGACGCCGTCGTCGACCGAGAGTCCTGATGGCGATCGCGCTCGACACGCTTGCGCCGGTTCGCGAGAAGCTGGAGGCGGGCGAGCGGCTCGACTTCGAGGAGGGCCTTGCCCTCATGGAGTCCGACGACCTGCTCGCGCTCGGCGAGCTGGCCGACCTCGCTCGCCGCCAGCGCGGCGGCGGCGACGAGGTCTACTTCGTCCAGAACCTCTACCTCAACCACACCAACATCTGCCGGGTCAAGTGCAAATTCTGCGCCTTCGCCGTCACGGCGAAGCAGGAAAGCGCCTACCTCTGGTCGGTCGAGGAGCTTGTCGAGGACGCTCTCCGGCAGCGCGAGCTGACCGGCTTCACCGAGATCCACATGGTCGGCGGCGAGCATCCTCACCTCGATTTCTCCTACTACGTCGATCTCGTCCGAGCGCTGCACGAAGCGCTGCCGGACGCTCATCTGAAGCTCTTCACTGCGAGCGAGATCCATCACATGACCACGCTGTCCGGGCTCTCGCACGAGCAGGTGCTGCGGGAGCTGCAGTCGGCGGGCCTGGGCTCGCTGCCCGGCGGCGGCGCCGAGGTCTTCGCCGATCGAGTCCGCCGGCTCGTTGCCCCCGGCAAGGAGCACCCGGACATCTGGTTCCACGTCCACCGCACGGCTCACGGGCTCGGAATCCCGACCCACTGCACGATGCTCTACGGCCACGTCGAGACCTACGAGGAGCGGGTCGACCACCTGCTCCGCCTGCGCGAGCTCCAGGACGAGACGGGTGGCTTCCTCGCCTTCATCCCGCTCGCCTTCCATCCGGAGAACACCGTCTTCGAGCGCCGGGGCTGGATGCACACCGTCGGCTCGGACGACCTGAAGATGATCGCCGTCTCGCGCCTGCTGCTGGACAACGTCGCCCACGTGAAGGCGTACTGGATCATGATGGGCCTGCCCCTGGCCCAGGTCGCGCTCCACTTCGGAGCCGACGACGTGCAGGGCACAGTTGTGCGCGAAGAGATCTTCCACGCTGCCGGGGCGCGCACCGAGACGGAGCAAAAGATCGAGGAGCTCGTGCGCACGATTCGCGCCGCCGGCCGGATCCCAGTCCAGCGGGACACGCTGTACAACGAGCTGGCGCGATGGTGAGCGGGGCGGCTCGGCGGCCGTGATCCGGCTCGGACGCATCTCCTACGTGAACATGGCGCCGGTCTTCTACCGGCTCGAAGCCGACGTCGAGGAGCTCCATGGCGTCCCGACCGAGCTCAACCGCCGCCTGCTCGAAGGCGAGCTCGACCTGGCCCCGATCTCGTCGATCGAGTGGGCGCGACACGCCGACCGGCTGCGTCTGCTGCCGCGGCTCTGCGTGTCCTCGGAGGGCGCGGTCGACTCGATCCAGCTCGTGTCGCGAGTCCCACTGGAGCAAGTACGCCGCGTCGCGGTCACCCCCGAAAGCGCGACCTCAGTCGTCCTGACGAAGGTCCTGCTCCCCGAAGCCGACCACGTCCCGCTGGGCGAGGAGGCCGACGCCAAGCTCCTGATCGGCGACGCGGCCCTGAAGAGCGCTTTCGAAGACCCGACTCCGCACTACGACCTGGGCCGTCTCTGGCTCGAGCGCACGGGGCTTCCGATGGTCTTTGCAGTCTGGGCCTCGCCCGAGCCGACTCCGCCCGGGATGGCGGACCTGGAGCAGGCGCTCGTCGACTCCGTCCGCACTGCCCGCGCCGAGCCGGAGCAGCTGGCCTACGACGCGAGCGACCGCTACGGCTACCCGGCCGGCTTCCTCGCGCGGTACTTCGAGAAGCTGCGTTACCGCTTCGGCCCACGCGAGCGCGCCGGCCTGCTGACGTTTCTGGAGCTGGCCCGCGACGCGGGCGAGCTCGACGCCGTCCCGGAGCTGCGCTTCGTGCACGAGGAGGTCACGGTATGACCTCCGTCAGGAGCATCCTCGACAAGGCGCTCGACGGCGAGCGGATCGACGACGCCGAGGCGGTGAGCCTCCTCCAGTCGCGCGACCTCGTATCGGTCGGCAAGGCGGCGGACGAGCTCCGCGCCCGGCGCACGGATCCCGGGCGAATCACCTTCATCATCGACCGCAACCTCAACTACACGAACATCTGCGTCACGGATTGCGACTTCTGCGCCTTCTACCGGCGTCCCGGAGACGCGCGCGAGGGCTACCTCTTGCCCAAGCCGGTCATCTTCAAGAAGATCGAGGAGACCCTCTCGATCGGCGGCACCGGCGTCCTGATGCAGGGCGGCCACCACCCCGACCTCGCGATCGAGTACTACGAGGACCTCTTCCGCTCGATCAAGTCGCGGTACCCCATTCACCTGCACGCGCTGTCGCCGCCCGAGGTCCAGCACATCGCCCGCCGCTCGAAGATGACTGTCTGGCAGACGCTCTCGCGGCTGCGCGACGCGGGTCTCGACTCGATCCCCGGGGGCGGCGGGGAGGTGCTCGTCGACCGCGTGCGGGACATCATCGCGCCGAAGAAGACGAGGACGGCAGAGTGGCTCGACGTCATGCGCCACGCTCACCGGCTCGGCATGTCGACCACCGCCACGATGATGTACGGCCACGTGGAGACGCCTGCCGAGCGCATCGAGCACATGCGGCGGATCCGCGAGCTCCAGGACGAGACACACGGCTTCCGTGCGTTCATCTCGTGGACCTTCCAGCCGGACGGGACGCGCCTCGCAGCGAAGGTCCCTCGCGAGGCGCTGCCGACCTCGTTCGACTACTTGATGACACAGGCGGTGTCGCGGATCTACCTCGACAACGTCGACCACATCCAGTCCTCGTGGGTGACGCAGGGAATGAAGATCGGGCAGGTTGCCTTGCAGTTCGGCGCGGACGACCTCGGCTCCGTGATGATCGAGGAGAACGTGGTCTCGGCCGCCGGCACGACGCACCGGAGCACGACCGACGAGTTCGTCCGCGCGATCAAGGCGCTCGGCAAGACTCCGGTCCAGCGCGACACGCTCTACCGCGAAGTCAAAGTCTGGAACTAGGAGGGCTTGGCGAAACCTAGTCTGAGCCGTCGGGCCGCGCTGTCCGCCCCGAGCCGGCGTCCTCGGTCGCGCCGTAGCTACCACTACGGGCACTCCCTGCGTCCTTGCCTCGGAACGGCCATCGCATCCCGACGACGAGCGAGGTTCTGCCAAACCCTCCTAGAACCGGCGCAGCTTGGCGGCGAAGCCGCCGAGGCCGTCGCTGTAGTCGATCCGGATCCGGTTCAGCGTGAAGGGGTCAGCCGGCCGAGCGAGACCGGGATTGACCGTCGTCGCGCCCAGGTAGCCCGCGGAGCGGACGGCGGCGACGACTTGCGAGTTGTAGCGACCCGCCGGGTAGCAGAAGAAATCGACGGGTTGCCCGAACATCCGCCGTAGGTCGCCCCGGGACCCTGCGACCTCGCGCTGTAGCTGCGCCGGGCTCAGCCCGGTCAGGTCCACGTGCGAGATCGTGTGCGCGTCGATCTCCCAGCCCGCCGCGATCAGCTGCCGCACCTGCCAGCTGGTGATGTCACCCGGCGTGACGTTGTGAACCACGAGGTTGAGCACGCCCGCCCAGCCGAAGCGGCGCAACGTCGGCAGGGCGACCGTGTAGTCGCTCAGGTAGCCGTCGTCGAACGAGAGCACGACAGGCTTCGGGGGAAGCGCGACACCATCCCTCCAGTAGCGGAACACCTGCCCGAGCGTGACCGCGTGATACCCGTGCCCGGCGAGCCAGCGCACCTGCGCCGCGAGATCGGAGGGCTTCACGAAGAGCCCCGGGTAAGGCGCAGTCGCAGGCGGGACCCCGAGGACGTGGTACATCAGGATCGGAACGGGACTGTTGTGCGGGCCGTGCACGAGGCGAGGCTTTGACCCGGCTGAAGGCGACGGCGGCCGCGTCGCGTGGGTTATGGCTGCCGCTCTGGGGGCATGTCCCGGGCCTGAGCGGGTGCCAAGCACGATCGCGGTTGCGATCCCGCCTCCTAGGACGACGAGGGCCACTAGCGGGAGAAAGATCCGTCTCATGGGCCGATTGTTCCCTCCGCTTCGGACTTCCGCTACCGTGAACTGGGGTCGTGCTCCGACGAGTCGTCACCGGAGCCCTGTTGCTGGGTCTGGCCGCAGCCGTTGCCGTGCCTGCGCGGGCCGGCACGCAGGTGCTGATGCCCGGCGTCACCTACTCGCGCCAGGTTCAGTTCACCGTGCACGGCCCGGTCATGCTCCACGTGCTCACGGCGCCACGGCCGGGAGGCCTCTATTCGCTCAGGCCGATCCTCTCCAACGGGACGATCCTCGGCCGCGAGCGCGTGACCTCGATGGAGAAGGACGTCTCGGACTCGGCCACGGTTGCCGGCGTGAACGGGGACTTCTTCAACTGGAACGACGGCCACCCGAGCGGGATCTTGATGCAGGACGGCGTCCTGCAGAGCCAGCCCTACCGGACGCGGTCGAGCATCGGCATCTCCTCGAGTGGCAACCTGAGCGTCGACCGCGTCGCCCTCTACGGCTACTGGCAGGGTCTCGGGCAGCGGCGTGCCGTGACCGGCTTGAACCAGCCGCCGCATGGTGACGGCACCGCGCTCTTCACTCCTGCGTGGGGCTCCAACACGCCTTTGCTGCCCGGCGCGGCGGAGGTCGTGCTCGAGCCGTTCCCGCCTGCCACGACCGGCGGGGATCTCGCGGGCACGGTGCTCACGCAGACGAGCGGCGGTGGGACGCCGATCCCGAGAGACGGCGCGGTGCTCGTCGCGCACGGCTCACAGGCGGCGAAGCTCGTCGCCGAGGCGCCGCCGCCGACGGTCGTCCACGTGTATCTGGCCCTCACGCCGGACTGGCCGGCGGCCGGGATCGTCCACGCTCTCGGCGGGGGCCCGGTTGTCGTCAGGAACGGGCAAGCGGTGTACACCGCGGGCGAGGATTTTCTCCCGTCGCAGATCGCCCCGCGTGATCCCCGCACGGGCATCGGCCAGCGCCGCGACGGCAAGATCGTCTTCGTCGTGGTCGACGGCAGGCAGCCCGGCTACAGCGTCGGCATGACGAACTTCGAGCTGGCCCAGGCCATGGTTCGGCTGGGCGTCGTGACCGGCTCGGCCCTCGACTCCGGCGGCTCGTCGACCATGGCGTTCGACGGGAAGCTGCTCAACCGGCCGTCCGATCCGACGGGAGAACGGGCTGTGGCCGAGACGCTTGCCGTCATGTACACGGGCGTCTACGCGCCGATGCCTTCGCTGCCGGTGATCTCGCCGAACGGCGACGGGATCGACGAGCAAGAGGCGCTGTCGTTCAAGGTCGTACGTCCCTCGACCGTGAACGCGAGCATCATCGGCCCTGACGGGACGGCCACCTACAACATCTCCGGCGCCCGTCTCCCGGGCAGCTACAAGGTCGCCTGGCCGTCGAGCCCCAGCGCGAAGCGGCAGGCCCAGGCCACGCTGGGACAGTGGCGCTGGGTCGTGAGCGCCACGGACGACCTGGGGCGGACGTCCTCCGTCGAGCGCGCCTTCTGGGTGAACGACACGCTCGGCTTCCTCCGCGTCTCGCCGAATGTGGCCCGGCTGCGCGCGCGTCGCCGGAACTCCATCGTCGCCCGCTTCCGCCTCGCGCACGCGGCGCGCGTCTCCGGGGCGATCTTGACGCAGTCCGGCGTGGTGGTTCGAACGCTGCGCCCGACGCAGCTGAGCCCCGGCAGCCGAACGCTCGGCTGGAACGGCCGATACGGCAATGGGCGGCTCGCCTACCGAGGGCGCTACGTCTTCAAGGTGCTCGCCCAGAACACCTACGGATCGGTCGTGCTGGCGCAGTCGTTCGGCGTCTCTCGCAGATAGTCCGCCTAGACTCCCGCGCGTGCTCGCCTCCCTGACGGGCTCCGTCACGTCGTTCATCGGCAATCACGGCGTCTACGCCGTGTTCGCGCTGATGGCCCTCGACGCGGTCTTTCCGGCTGCGAGCGAGCTCGTGATGGTGTACGCCGGTGCGCTTGCGTCGGGCGCGTTCGCCGCCCAGCACGTCGTGCTGTTCGGGTCCCGCGTCTCGACGGCGGCGTGGGCGTTCGTGACGATGGCGCTCGCCGGGACGATCGGCTACCTGCTCGGCTCGGTCGCCGGCTGGGCGATCGGGCGATATGGAGGCCGGCCGCTCGCCGAGCGCCACGGGCGCCTGCTGCACCTCGGCCCGCAACGCCTCGAGCGCGCCGGGCGCTGGTTCGACCGCTGGGACGACTGGGCCGTGCTGCTCGGACGGGTGACCCCGGTCGTCCGCTCGTTCGTCTCGATTCCGGCCGGGATCTTCAGGATGCCGCTCGGCCGGTATACGGCCCTGACGATCCCCGGCTCCGCGGTCTGGTGCTTCGCCCTCGCCGGCGTAGGGTGGGCCGCCGGGTCGAGCTACAAGCGGTTCCACCACGCGTTCGACTACGTCGAGGTAGCCGTCGTGGCAGGAGCCGTGCTACTGGCGCTGTACCTGGTACTGAAGCGCCGCTCCTCTACACTCACCCCTCGTGCCTAGCATCCCTCTCGTCGACGTCAAGGCCCAGTACGAACGCCTTATTCCGCGCATCCAGGAGAGAATCGCGGAGGTGCTCGAGTCGGGGACGTTCATCCTCGGCCCGAACGTCAAGGCGTTCGAAAGCGAGGCGGCCGCATACCTCGGCGTCCCTCGGACGGTCGGCGTGGCGAACGGCACCGACGCGCTCGTGCTCGCACTCGACGCGCTCGGAATAGGCCCCGGTGACGAGGTGGTCTGCCCTGCGTTCACGTTCTACGCGACCGCCGAGGCGATCGCCCGCCGCGGGGCGACGCCTGTCTTCGCCGACATCGACCCGTCGACGCTCAACCTCGATCCAGAGGACGTCAGTGCAAAGGTCACCGGCAAGACGCGGGCCCTGATACCGGTGCATCTGTTCGGGCGCGTGATGCCTCTCGGCGACATGGCCGGCCTCGGCATCCCGATCCTCGAGGACGCCGCCCAGGCCTTCGGGGCCGAGGGCGCCGCGCGCACGGGCGTGCTCTCGACCTTCAGCTTCTTCCCGACGAAGAACCTTTTCGCGCTAGGGGACGCGGGTCTCGTCGCTTCGAACGACGAGGAGCTCGCAGACCGGATCGCCCTGCTTCGCTTCCACGGCTCGCGCGAGAAGAAGGAGTTCCAGGCGATCGGCTACAACTCGCGGCTCGACGAGCTCCAGGCTGCCGTGCTGCGGCTCTTCCTCGGCGAGCTCGAGGGCTGGAACCGCGCCCGGCGCGAGGCGGCGGCGCGCTACGAGGAGCTCGGCCTCGGCGAGCTCTGCGAGCTGCCCACCGACGAGCCGGCGCACGTCTACCACATGTACGTCGTGCGCTCGCCCGAGCGAGATCGGCTGGACGAGGCGCTCGCCGCGGCCGGAATCGGCCACGCCTCGTACTACGTGACCCCGCTCCATCTCCAGCCGGCGCTCGGCTATCTGGGCTACAAGCAAGGCGCGCTCCCGGAGACCGAGCGGGCGGCGCGCGAGAACCTAGCGCTACCCATGTGGGCAGGGATCGCCCCCGAGGTGCAGGAACGGGTCGTGGCGGTCATCCGGGAGGCGTCGGCGGTGCGCGCGTGAAACCTCGGGCTTCTGAGCCTGTGCCGGTCAGGAGTGCGAGGTGATCAAGATCAACCGTCACCGAATCTGGCAGCTCGGCGCCGACGCCGGGCTGATCGCGCTCGCGTGGTACCTCGCCTTCGAGCTGCGCTTCGACCGTGGCGTTCCGCCGTACTACGAGACGCTCTTCCGGCGGACGATCCTGATCGTGATCGGGATCAAGCTCGTCGTCTTCGTGCTGGCGGGCTTCTACGACCGGTGGTGGCGGTACGTGTCGATCCGCGACATGTGGTCGGCCGTGCGCGGCGTGACGGCGGCCTCGCTGATCGCCGGCCTGACGGTGTACTTCCTGTCGCCGGTGAGCCACGTCCGGCTGCCGCGGTCGGTCGCGATCATGGACTGGCTGCTTCTGCTCGGTCTCGTCGCCGGTACTCGCCTTCTCGCGCGAACGGTGATCGAGCGGCCGGGCACCGGCCTCGTCGCGCGGGGCAAGGAGGTGCTTGTCGTGGGCGCCGGGGACGCCGGACAGCTCGTGATTCGAGAGCTGCAGCGCAACCGGCAGCTCGGCTACACGCCGATCGGGCTGATCGACGACGATCGCCGCAAGAAGAACCTGCGCGTGCACGGCGTGCGCGTGCTCGGCACGACCGAGGACCTGCCGCACATCTTGCGCGACAACAAGCCCGACGAGGTGCTGATCGCGCTCCCGTCGGCCTCAGGCGAGATTCGCCAGCGAATCGTGACGATCACCCGCGAGGGCAATGTCCCGGTCAAGACGCTGCCGGGGCTCTACGAGCTGATCTCCGGTGAGAGCGAGCTGGTGACACAGATCCGTCCTGTCCAGGTCGAGGACGTCCTCGGGCGCGAGCCGGTCGAAGTCGACCTCGAGGCAAGCGCCGCCTATGTCCGCGGCAAGACCGTGCTCGTCACGGGGGCGGGCGGCTCGATTGGCTCGGAGCTCTGCCGCCAAATCGCCCGGCTCGGCCCGCAGCGCCTAATCCTCGTCGAGCAAGGAGAAACGGCGCTCTTCGAGATCGAGCGCGAGCTTGTGGACGAGCGCGGATTCGCGCCGAGCGTTCCGGTGCTAGCGGACTGCAAGAGCCGCTCGAAGATGCGCCAGATCTTCGAGCGCTACCAGCCGGCGGTCGTCTTCCACGCGGCCGCGTACAAGCACGTGCCGCTGATGGAGGCAAACCCGCTCGAGTCGGTGCGGAACAACGCGCTCGGGACACGGGTCGTCGCCGAGGCGGCGGTCGAGTTCGGCGCGCACCGCTTCGTGCTCGTCTCGACGGACAAGGCGGTCAACCCGAAGACCGTGATGGGCCAGTCGAAGGCGCTCTGCGAGTGGATCGTCGAGGCGTACGGCGCGCGCGACGACATCACGACTCGCTTCGTCGCGGTCCGCTTCGGGAACGTGCTCGGCTCTTCCGGAAGCGTGATTCCGATCTTCCGGAGGCAGATCGCCAAGGGCGGCCCGGTTACCGTCACGCACCCGGAGATGACCCGCTACTTCATGACGATTCCCGAGGCGGCGTCGCTCGTCATCCAGGCCGGCGCGATCGGCGGCCGCGGCGACGTGTTCGTGCTCGACATGGGGGAGCCCGTGCGCATCATCGAGCTGGCGATGCAGATGATCCGGCTCTCGGGGAAAGAGCCCGAGCGCGACATCGACGTCGCGATCGTCGGCACTCGGCCGGGCGAGAAGCTGCACGAAGAGCTCTGGGGCGAAGGTGAGGCAGCGGTGCCGACTTCGCACCCGAAGATCATGCGCGTGAGCGGGGCGATCGTCGACGCTGCCTGGCTGAACGACGAGCTGGCCGAGCTCGAGCGGCTTGTACGCGAGGGTGAGACGCTCGATGTGGTCTCGCGGCTCTCGACGATGATGCGCGCGCCGCGTGTCCTCGGTCAGCGCGACCCGGTGCACGCGGACGAAGAAGACACGCTTTCGGGACAGAAGCTCCGCTAGACCCGTCCGCGCCCGCGGCTAGGGTGATTCGGTGGACGCGGAGACGATCCTCGGCGGGCTGAACCCCGAGCAGCGGCGCGCGGCCGAAGCGGTGGGCGGGCCGGTTTGCATCCTCGCGGGGGCCGGCTCGGGGAAGACGACCACGATCACGCGGAGGATCGCGTGGCAGGTCGCTTCCGGCGCGTTTCGCTCCGACGAGATCCTCGCCGTCACCTTCACGGACAAGGCCGCGGCCGAGATGCGGAGCCGGCTCGGGCAGCTCGGAGTGGACGGGGTCGAGGCGCGGACGTTCCACTCGGCAGCGCTGGCGCAGCTCCGTCGCGCGCGGGGCGAAGGTCCGGGCCGGATTCTCGCGACGAAGGCGCTGCTCCTGCGCCAGATCGGCAACTCGTTGCCGCGGCCCTATCGCTTCCGGCCGGCCGGAGACCTCGCAACGGAGGTCGAGTGGGCGAAGAACCGCCGGCTGACGCCCGAGAGCTACCGGCATGGCCTGGCAGGTCATGAGCCGCCGATTCCGGCGGACCTGATGGCACGTGTCTTCCGCGAGTACGAAAGGCGCAAGAAGGACTCGGGTCTCGTCGACTTCGAGGACCTGCTCGAGCTCGCAGTGCGCATGTACGAGGAGGACGAGTGGGCGCTGGCCGCGTTGCGCGAGCGCTACCGCGCGTTCACCGTCGACGAGTACCAGGATGTGAACCTGCTTCAGCAGTCCCTGCTCGAGCTCTGGCTCGGCGAGAGCGCAGAGCTCTGCGCGGTCGGCGACGACTACCAGTCGATCTACGGCTTCACAGGGGCCTCGCCTGAGTGGCTGCTCGGTCTCGCGAAGCGGTTCCCGGGCGCGACAGTCGTGCGGCTCGAGGCGAACTACCGGTCGAGCCCGCAAGTCCTGGCGCTCGCGAACTGGCTCGTGCCGAGGCTCGGCGGGGCGGAGAAGACGCTGCGGGCGACGCAGGCCGACGGCCCCGAGCCCGTTTTGCGCGGCTTCGAGTCGCCGGAAGACGAGGGTGCGTTCGTGCTCGAGCGCGTTCGGGCGCTCGCCGGCGAGGGTGTTCCGTACGAGGAGATGGCCGTGCTCATGCGCCTCAACTCGCGGTCGGCCGATCTCGAGGAGCTCTTCGGCGAGGCTCGGATTCCGTTTCAGGGAGCGGCGCTGCTCGCGCGCGACGGTGCCCGGCAGCTGCTCAAGGGGCTCCGCGGCGCAGGCTTCGGATCGGTAGCCGAGGAGGTACGCCGCGTCGCTCGTGAGCAAGGTCTCGTGGAGCCGCTGCCTGACGGTTTGGGCGAGCGCGAGCTGGTGCGCCAGGGCGACCTGAGGCGTCTATGCCGGCTTGCGGAGGAATTCCACGTCGGCTCGCGCACGGTCGAGGAGTGGATCGAGTGGCTACGGGACCGTTTCGATCACGGCGCCGAAGGCGGCGTCCACCTGCTGACCCTGCACCGTGCGAAGGGGCTCGAGTTCGAAGCGGTCTTCATCCCGAGGGTCGAGGAGAAGGAGCTGCCGTGCAAGCAGTCGCTACGTGCTCCGGAGGGGCTCGCGGAGGAGCGCCGGCTCCTTTACGTCGGGATGACGCGTGCCAAGCGCCACCTTGCGCTGACCTGGGCCGGCCGGCCGAGCCGGTTCCTCGCGGAGCTCGGCGTCGAGGCACCGCCGCCCCGCCGCGCGGAGGAGCCGAGCGACGCAACCTACGCGGCGCTGAAGCGCTGGCGCCTGAAGCGGTCGAAGCTCGACGAGGTCCCGGCGTACGTGGTGTTCCACAACGCGACGCTGGCTGAGATCGCCGAGCGGCGCCCGCAGACGATTGGCGAGCTTGCCTCGGTCCCTGGAGTCGGCCCGGCGAAGATCGAGCGCTACGGCGCCGAGGTGCTGGCCACGCTACAGGCCGCCTAGAAGTAGGTCGAGCAGCGTCGCCGGGTCGCGGCGGACCCGTTCACGCTCGCCGTCGCGCTTGCCCAACCCGAGGGCGCGGGGGTCACTGAGCGGGATCAAGCGTCCCTCTCGGATCAACATCTCGTCGACGCCTCCCAGACGGCCGCCGTACGTTGTGTAGACGGGAACCCCGAGCGCCACAGCCTCGCGGTTCATCGTCCCGCCGGCCGAGACGACGAGGTCCGAGAGGGCGATGAGGCTTTGTCCGTCGACCGCCCTCTCCGGCAACAACACGGAGGGAAGCCCGAGACCGCGGACGTAGTCGCGCT
>JBARRQ010000053.1:0-25616 GCA_049644305.1 Gaiellaceae bacterium | reverse complement strand
GCTGCCCGCCGTGCGCCGCTCGTCCTGGCCGACGAGCCGACCGCCGAGCTGGACGAGCGCAACGAACAGGTCGTGCTCGACGAGTTCCAGCGCCTCCGCCGTGACTTCGGCGCCACGGTGGTCGTCGTGACCCACTCGCCCGCGGTTGCCGCGTCGGCCGACCGCGTGGTCGAGATCCGCGACGGGAGAGTCGTCACGTGAACGTGCTGGCCGCCTGCCGCGGGGTCTCCGTCGTCTTCGGCCGCGGCGAGTCCGAGGTGGCGGCCCTCGCGGGGGTCGATTTCGAGGTGCGGGAGGGCGAGACCGTTGCGCTGCTCGGGCGCTCGGGCTCGGGCAAGACCACCTTGCTGCATGTTCTCGGGGGGCTGGTCGAGCCGACCTCGGGCGTCGTCGAGCGGACCTCCCGTGCGAGCTACGTCTTCCAGAGCGCGAACCTCCTCCCGCACTTCACGGCGATCGAGAACGTGGCGTTCGCCGCACGCGTCTCCGGGAACGAGGCTGACTCGCAGCTCGGACCCGAGGAAGTGCTCGCGCTGGTCGGGCTCTCGGAACGGCTCGACCAGCTTCCGGGCGAGCTGTCCGGCGGCGAGGCGCAACGAGTTGCAATCGCCCGCGCCCTCGCGCAGGCCCCGCGGCTGCTGCTCTGCGACGAGCCGACCGGCCACCTCGACTCGGACACCAGTGCGCGGGTGCTCGCGCTGCTCGACGAGCTGCAACGGACCTTCGGCTTCGGGCTCGTCGTTGCCACGCACGATCCCGGCGTTGCGTCTCGACTCGAGCGAGAGGTCGAGCTGCACGACGGGCGGGTCGCAATGGAGCCGGTGGAGGCATGACGGTTCTGGCTCTGCGCGGGCTGGTCCGGGCGCCGGCGCGCTCGGCGGCAAGGATCCTCGTGCTGGCCGCGGCGGTCGCGCTGCTCGGGGCGATGCTGATCTTCATCGGCCACTCGCTCCGCACGATGACCGGGAGCGCGGTCCGGAGTGTCCCGCTGGACTGGCAAGGCCCGGTCGGCTCGTACAGCGTCGCCGAGCAGCTCGCGCGTGGCGTCGCAAAGCAGCCAGGCATCATCGAGGCGGCACCCGTGGCCACAGCGCCCTTCGCGGGAACCGCCCACAAGGCTTCCGTCGGCGAGATCCGCTCGTCCTCCGGCGCCCTGCTCGCCGTTCCACCGGGCTACCTCGCGCAGATCAAGACCTTCAGGTTCCTGCGCGGCGGCCTTCGGCCCGGCTCGATCGTCCTAGATCAGCAGCTCGCGGCGACCCTGCAGGCCCAACCTGGCGACCGGATCTCGCTGACGCCAAGGCCAGGGGCAAAGCCGCTCTCGTTCCGGGTCTCCGGCATCGCGGTCGTGACGTCCGCCGACGTCCTCTTCCAGCCGCTCAACCCGGTCTCCGGCCCCGCTCCTGCGCAGCCTCCTGCCGACGTCGCGATCCTCCCTATCCAGACGTTCGCGAGTCGGGTCGCCCCGACGCTTCCGTCGATCGGGACCGCCGGCCTCGGATCCTCCGTGGTCCCGGGGGCTCAGACGGGAACCCAGTGGCAGGTCCAGGCCCAGGTCGACCCGCGTGCCCTCGGCGGCAGCCCTTCGACCGCGTTGAGGCGGGCAACCCAGATCCGTCTCCGCGTCGAGCGCTCGTTCCCGGGCCGGGTTCAGTTCGTCGACAACCTCGGCGACAGCCTCAACACGGCGACCGGAGACGCGCTCTACGCGGAGACGCTCTACATCATGCTCGCAGTGCCCGGAGCCCTCGTCGCGCTCGGGCTGGCGTATCTTGCGGCGCTCGGGACCGTGGAGAAAGACCGGCGGGATCTGGCGCTGCTGCGGGCGAGGGGAGCCTCGCGCCGCGACCTGCTCGCTCTCGCCACCGCCGAAAGCGCGGTCATCGGCCTGGTGGCAGGCGCGATCGGGACGGGTGTCGCCTTGTTGAGCGTGCGGTTCCTCGTGAGCGGCACCGGGGGCGTGGGCCTGACTCGGGCGCTCGTGACGCTCGCGATCTGCGTCGTGCTCGCCTCCCTCGGAGCCCTCGCGGCCCGTGTCGGAGCCGGGCTCGCCGCGTTTCGAGGCTCGGTGTCGGATGCGCGCCGGCCGGTTCGGCGGGGCGGCCGTCCGCTCTGGCAACGGCTCTACCTCGATGTGCTCGCGCTCGGGGTCAGCGGGCTCGTCTACTGGCTGACGGCGCGGACAGGCTTCTCCGCGGTCGTCAATCCGGACTCGAACCCGACGCTCTCGCTCTCGGTCTACATGTTCCTCGCTCCTGCGCTCCTCTGGCTGGGCGCGACGCTCTTGCTCGTGCGCGCACGCGGGCGGGCTGTCGCCTGGATCGCCCGGAGAGTCGCCGGTGAACGAGCAACCAGTGCCGGCGGCTTCCTGCTCGCGAGCGCCGGCAGACGGGGCGCGGCGATCAACCGTGGACTCGTCGTGACGGCGCTTCTGCTCGCATTCGGCGTCAATCTCGGCGTCTTCACGGCCACGTATGACCAGCAGACCCGCGTGGACGCCCAGCTTTCGATCGGTGCCGACGTCGTCGTCGACGCCCCGCCCGGCGCCGTCGCCAAGAACCAGCTCGTCAACCGAATCGACAAGGTTCCCGGCGCCGCAGGGACGACCGCGGTCGACCATTCGTACGCCTATGTCGGGGCGGATCTGCAGGACACATTCGGCATCGATGCCCGAACGCTCACGCACGGCACGACGCTGCGCGACTCGTACTTCCTTGGTGGCAGCGCCTCTCAGATGCTGTCGCGGCTGCAAGCGCGCCCCGACGGCATCCTCGTCTCGCGTGAGACCGTCACCGACTACTCGCTCGCAATCGGCGACCTGCTGAAGCTTCGCGTGCTCGACCGCCAAACGGGATCGTTCCGCGTGGCTCCCTTCCACGTCGTCGGAATCGTCCAGGAGTTCCCTTCGGCTCCACGCGACTCGTTCATGGTCACGAACCTGGCCTACCTGCAGAGCGTCACGCACGACCCGGGGCCGAACGTCGTCTTCGTGAAGGCATCCTCCAGCCCAATCGCGCTCTCGAACCGAGTTTCAGACGCGACGCGCAGCTCCGGCGCCGTCGTGAAGAACATCCGGCAGCAGGCCGCACAGACGGCGAGCTCGATCACGACCGTGGACCTCGCCGGGATCAGCCGAATCGAGGAGGCCTTCGCGGTTCTGCTCGCCGCTGCCGCGATCGGGCTCTTCGTGCTCGTCGGCCTGGCGGAACGCCGGCATGAGCTCGCGACGATGGCGGCGCTAGGCGCTTCGTTGCGGTCGGTCGCGGCGTTCGTCTGGAGCGAGGCCGCGCTCGTGCTCGGCGCGGCGCTCGCGCTGGCCGCGCTGCTCGGGTGGCTCCTCGCCGAGATGCTCGTGGCGATGCTCCAGCACGTCTTCGACCCGCCTCCCGACCGACTTGCCGTCCCGTGGACCTTCCTCGGTGCCTTGACAGGTGCGGCGGTGCTGGGCGGCGCAGTCGCCGTCGCACTCGCCTCACGGGGGCTTGCGCGGCTACGGTTGGGCTCGATCCTTCGAGAGGAGTGATGGAACCGCGAGTCCTGATCGTCGAAGATGACGTGGAGCTGCGTGCGATCCTTCTTCGCGGCCTCGCGGAGGAGGGCTTCCGTACCGAGGCCACGAGCAGCGGCGCCGACATGCTCCAACGCGCCGTCGCGGCGCCCGCGGACGCACTCGTCGTGGACATCGGCCTGCCCGACACCGACGGCCGCGACCTCTGCCAGGCGCTGCGCGCTCAAGGCGTCGAAGCGCCGGTGCTCTTTCTGACGGCCCGCGACGGGCTCGTCGAGCGCCTCTCCGGCTTCAGAGCCGGCGGGGACGACTACCTCACCAAGCCGTTCGCGTTTGCAGAGCTCGTGGCACGGCTTCAGGCACTCGTTCGCAGGAGCCGTCCCGAGGAGCTGCCTGAGCGCGGAGGGCTGCGGCTCGATCCTGCACGTCACGCCGTCTCGGTGGGTGGTCGTACCCAGTCGCTGACGCCGACGGAGTTCCGCCTGCTCGGCCGGCTCCTGGCAGACGGCGGGGACGTCGTCCGGCGCCGCGATCTCGTCCGGGCCGGCTGGCCCGAGGGAGCGATCGTGCACGACAACACGCTCGACGCGTACATCTCGCGGCTGCGCCGGAAGCTCCGCGAGGTCGAGTCGCCGGCGGAGATCGTGACCGCGCACCGCGTCGGCTACAGACTCGGGTGAGCCGGCTCCGAGTCCGCGGCATCCGGAGCCGCCTGCTCCTGGCTGTGCTCGGCGCGGTTGCCGTGGCCGTGGCGGCAACGACGGTCGGCTTCAACCTTCTGCTCGCGCGCAGCCTGTCGCACAACGCGAGCGACCTGGCCCGGGCGCGGGCCGCCACACAGCTCGGGGCGCTCAAGGCCACCAAGGGCAGGCTGGCAATGGGGGAGACGCCGGACGAGGCGGTCGGCGACACCCAGTTCTGGGTCTTCTCGCAAGGCCGGACGCTCGAGGCGCCACGCACTTCGAGGACGGTTGACGCCGCGGCACGGTCGCTCGCCGGCGGGAGCCCGCGCTTCCACGACGTCGGCAAGGCCGACGTCCGCCTCTACGCCGCGCCGGCCGTCTTCGGCGGGAAACGCCTGGGGACGGTGGTCGCGGGCGTCTCGCTCGGGCCGTACGAGCAAACCAGGCGGACCGCTCTGATCGACTCGCTCGCGCTGGCACTCGTGCTCCTCCTCGTGGTTGCGCTGGCCGCGCGATGGGTGCTGGCCGCTGCCTTCCGGCCGGTCGCCGACATGACGAAGGCCGCCGACGACTGGAGCGAGCGCCGTCTCGACCGGCGCTTCGAGCTCGGCGAGCCACACGACGAGCTGACGCGGCTGGCGGCGACTCTCGACAGCCTGCTCGACCGAATCGCGGCGAGCCTCCGGCGCGAGCAGCGGTTCTCCGCCGAGCTCTCCCACGAGCTGCGGACGCCGGTCTCGCGAATCGTGGCGGAGGCGGACCTGGCGCTCCGGCGGGAGCGGAGCGGCTCCGAGTACCGCTCGGCGCTCGAAGTTGTTCTCCGGAACGCGAAGCAGGTCGCCTCCACGATCGAGGCGCTCGTCGCGGCAGCCCAGCAGGAAGCCGGCCTTGCTCTAGGCACCGCCGATGCGTACGAGGCCGCGGCGAAAGCGGCGGACGCGTCCGAGCCGGCCGCCTCGGAGAGAGGTGTCTCGCTCGAGGTCCAGCAGCCGGACTCTCCGGTCCGCGTAGGGGTCGACCACGAGCTGGCGGTGCGGACGCTCCAACCCGTGGTCGACAATGCGGTTCGCTACGGCCGCACCCGCGTGCGCCTCTCGGTCACGCGCAACTCGACGAAGGTGGTCTTCCTCGTCGAAGACGACGGCCCCGGCGTCGAGGAGTCCGAACGAGAACGAATCTTCGAGGCGGGGCTGCGGGGCACGGCGGGACAGGACAACGGCGGGGACGGCGCCGGGCTCGGGCTGGCACTCGCGCGCAGGCTAGCCCGCGCGGCGTCGGGCGACGTCGAGGCCCTGCCGGACGACAACGGCGGCCGCTTCGCCGTCAGCCTGCCGAAGGCCTAGGCGTCGGTTAGCGCGAGCACCTCGTCGAGGACGCCGAGGCCCTCGTCGAGCTCGTCGCGCGTGATCGTCAGCGGCGGGCAGACCATGATCACGTTCCAGTGGGTCATCAGGTACAGGCCGCGCTCCATCGCCGCCTTCATCAGTCCCGCCACCGGCGCGAATGCCTCACCGGTCGCGTTGAAAGGCACGAGCGGCTCGCGCGTCTCTCGGTCACGGACGAGCTCGATGCCCCAGAAGAGACCCTTGCCGCGCACCTCGCCGATCGACGGGTGGCGCTCGGCGAGCCGCGGAAGCTCTGCCGCGAGCACCTCGCCCATCGCCGCGGAGTTCTCGACGATGCCTTCCTCCTGGAAGGCTTCGATCGAGGCGATCGCAGACGCGCACGCGAGCACGTGGCCCGAGTACGTGAGGCCGCCGGCGAAGTACTTGTCGTGCGCCCAGTCGGCGATCTGCTCGTTGATCACCATCGCGCCGAGCGGCACATAGCCGGAGTTGATCCCCTTGGCCACCGTGAGGATGTCGGGAACGACGTCCCAGTGCTCGCAGGCGAACCACTTGCCTGAACGTCCGAAGCCGGCCATCACCTCGTCGAGGATCAAGACGATTCGGTAGCGGTCGCAGACCTCCCGGATCGACTGGAGGTAGCCGTCGGGTGGGACGATGACGCCGTTCGTCCCGACGATCGTCTCCATGATCACGGCGGCAACGTTCTGCGGGCCCTCGTACTGGAGGATCTCCTCCAGGTGCGGCGCGCCCGAGCAGACCGGGCACGGATCGGGGTGCCCGGCCGGGCAGCGGTATGTGTACGGATCAAGCATGCGCACGATGCCGGGAATGCCGGGCTCGGCGGGCCATCGGCGCGGGTCGCCGGTCGCAGTGATCGCGCCCGCAGTTGCCCCGTGGTAGGAGCGGTACCGGGCGATCACCTTGTGCCGGCCGGTGTACCAGCGCGCGAGCTTGATCGCGTTCTCGTTCGCCTCCGCGCCGCCGTTGGTGAAGAAGGACATCGTCAGATCGCCTGGGGTCACCTCCGCGAGCAGCCGCGCGAGCTCCGAGCGGGCCTCGTGTGCCATGGGCGGCCCGATCGTCGTCAGCTTGTCTGCCTGCTCCTTGATCGCCGCAACGACCTTGGGGTGCTGATGGCCGATGTTGACGTTGACGAGCTGCGAGGCGAAATCGAGGTAGCGGTTGCCGTCGTAATCCCAGAAGTACCGCCCTTCCGCGCCCGCGACCGGCAGCGGCGAGATTTGGCTCTGCACCGACCACGAGTGGAGGACGTGCTGCTGGTCGAGCTCCTTGATCCTCTTTGCGTCGAGCCCCGCTTCGACCGCCATGACGCGATGCTACCGCCACCGCGCTAGGCTGGCAGCGACTCGAAGGAGGCCGGCATGACCGAGGTCGCAGAACAGCGCGCACAGACCGCAAGGGGAGACATCACGCGGATCGGCCACTGGATCGACGGCGCGCGCGTGGCCGGGAGCTCCGGCCGCAGCGGCCCGGTCTTCAACCCCGCAATGGGGGTGCAGACCGGACAGGTCGACTTCGCAAGTGGCGAGGAGCTCGACGACGCCGTGCAGGCCGCAAAGCGGGCCTTCGAGTCGTGGCGCTCGGTCTCGCTCTCGCGCCGCACGGAGCTTTTCTTCCGGATCCGCAAGCTCGTCGACGAGCATCGCGAGGACATCGCCCGCATCCTCACGGCCGAGCACGGCAAGGTGCTCTCCGACGCCAAGGGCGAGGTTGCCCGTGGGCTCGAGGTGATCGAGTTCTGCTGTGGGATTCCCGAGCTGCTGAAGGGCGGCTTCTCGGAGCAGGCCTCGACGGGAATCGACGTCTACTCGATTCGCCAGCCGCTCGGGGTCGTGGCCGGAATCACGCCGTTCAACTTCCCCGCGATGGTGCCCATGTGGATGTGGGCGCCGGCGATCGCGTGCGGGAACACCTTCGTGCTGAAGCCCTCCGAGAAGGATCCCTCCCCCTCGCTCTACTCCGCCGAGCTGCTCAAGGAAGCCGGGCTGCCCGACGGCGTCTTCAACGTCGTCAACGGCGACAAGGCCGCGGTCGACGCCATCCTCGAGCACCCGGACATCGCAGCGGTGTCGTTCGTGGGCTCGACTCCTATCGCCCGCTACGTCTACGAGACGGGCACGGCACACGGCAAGCGCGTGCAGGCTCTGGGCGGCGCGAAGAACCACATGATCGTCCTCCCGGACGCGGACATCGACATGGCCGCGGACGCAGCGGTCAGCGCCGGCTACGGCTCCGCGGGCGAGCGGTGCATGGCCGTGTCGATGCTCGTCGCGGTCGGGCAGGCCGGGGACGAGCTCGTCGAGGCCATCCGGGAACGGCTCCCGAAGGTGAAGGTCGGCGACGGGATGGATCCCGAGTCTGAGATGGGGCCGCTCGTCACTCGCGAGCACCGCGACAGGGTCGCCTCCTACATCGACCGTGGCCGTGACGAGGGCGCAACGGTCGTCGCCGACGGCCGCGAGTCGGTACCGGACGGGAACGGCTTCTACCTCGGCGTCTCGCTGCTCGACGACGTCAAGCCCGAGATGGATGTCTACAAGGACGAGATCTTCGGGCCGGTGCTCGGCATTACGCGCGTGGAGACGTACGACGACGCGGTGCGGCTCGTGAACGAGAATCCCTACGGGAACGGTGTCGCGCTCTTCACGCGCGACGGGGGCGTCGCCCGGCAGTTCCAGTTCGACGTGAAGGCCGGGATGGTCGGTATCAACGTCCCGATCCCGGTACCGGTTGCGTACTACTCATTCGGCGGCTGGAAGAACTCGCTCTTCGGCGATCTCCACGTTTACGGGCCCGAAGGGATCCAGTTCTACACGCGCGGCAAGGTGGTCACGTCCCGCTGGCCGGACCCGGCCACGTCGAAGGTCGACCTGGGCTTCCCCCAGACCCGCTAGCTGGCGACAAAAAGACCCACTCTCGACACTACTACCACCTTGACGAAAACCGGTGTCGGACACCGATTTTCGGGGTGCGGGGACAGGTCTTAGAGCGGCGCGGCCGTTCTGGCCTTCAGCTCCTGGCCGAACCGGGCACGCGCGACGAACTGCCCGATGCCGGGCTGAGCGACGAGCTCGTCGTTCTCGACCAGAACGTGACCTCGCAGAATCACGACCTCAGGCGAGCCGGTGACCTCGGTGCCCTCGAAGAGGTTGTAGTCCGACCTCGAATGCTGATTCGTCGCGGTGATCGTGATCCGCCTCTCGGGATCGAAGACGACCATGTCGGCGTCGGAGCCGACCGCGATCGTTCCCTTGCGCGGGTAGAGGCCGAACAGCTTCGCCGGACTCGTCGCGAGCAGCTCGACCATTCGGTTGAGCGAGATCCGACCGGCTCGCACGCCGAATTCGTGGATCATCTGGAGCCGGTTCTCGAGACCGGGTGCGCCGTTTGGGATCTGTGAGAAGTCGTCCTTGCCGAGCGTCTTCTGCCCGTCCCAGAGGAAGGCGCAGTGGTCGGTCGAGATGACCGAGAGCACGTCCCGACGGACGGCGTTCCAGAGCACATCCTGGTTCTCTTTCGCCCGCGGTGGCGGTGTGTAGACGTACTTCGCGCCCTCGAAGTCCGGCCGCTCGAGGAACGTGTAGTCCACGAAGAAGTACTGCGTGCACGTCTCGCCCCAGACGTCCCAGCCCTTCTCGCGCGCGAGCGCGATCGGCTCGACGGCCTCACGGCAGGAGACGTGGACGACGTAGAGCGTCGCGCCGGCGACGCGGGCGAGCTGGATCGCCCGGTTTGTCGCCTCGCCCTCGGTCTCGGGCGGGCGCGTGAGCGCGTGGTAGCGCGGCTCTGTGTGGCCTTCTGCGAGCGCCTTCTTGACGAGCACGTCGATCGCGTCCCCGTTTTCGGCGTGCACCATCACGAGGGCGCCGGTCTCGGCGGCGACCTCCATCGTCTTGAAGAGCGTCGTGTCGTCGACCATCAGGGCGCCCTTGTAGGCCATGAAGAGCTTGTAGGAGGTGATGCCTTGGTCCGGCAGCGAGGCGAGCTCTTCGAGCGTCCCGCCTTCCTCCAGGTCCGTGACCGCCATGTGGTAACCCATGTCGATCACCTGCTTGCCGTTGGCCTTCGCGCGCCATTCGTCGAGGGCCTGGGCGAAGGTCGCGCCCCGCGGCTGGATGACGAAGTCGACGTGACAGGTCGTGCCGCCGAAGGCCGCAGCGGTCTGGCCGGACTCGACGTCGTCGATCGTGACCGTCCCGCCGAACGGCATGTCCAGGTGCGTGTGCGGGTCGACGCAGCCCGGGAGCACGTATTTGCCGCTTGCGTCGACGACCTTGTCTGCCGGCTGATCCAGCGACTCGCCGATCAGTGTGACGGTCTCGTTCTCGACGTAGATGTCGGCGACGTAATCGTCAGCCGGGGTCACGATGCGGCCATCCTTGATAAGGATCGACATGGCGCTCCTTTCGGGGGCGGGAGACGCGCGCGGGCGCGTCCCCCGCCGTCAGACCTCTACTTTCCCCCCGGCGTCACGTGGACGACTGCCTTGTGCCAGCTACTCCCGTAGATGTTGACGTGTTGCTGCTTGAGGATGGCGTCCGCCGCCTTGGCGAGGTCGGTGCGATACGCCTCGTGCCCGGGCAGCTTCTTCAGTTTGCCGTAGGTCTTGACGATCTTGGCGGAGCGCGCGTAGGAGCTGGGATCCATGATCCCGATCCCGAGCTTCGCGGGCCAGATGAGGGCGTTGATCTCGTTCATCTGCCACGTCTGGTGCCCTCTCGGCAGCGCCGGCCCGTTCGCTAGGACGGTGTTGACGCACGAGTTCCAGTGGTCACGGCAGTAGATCCAGCCCTTGAACGAAGCTGCCAGGAACTTCTTCGCAATTTGCTGGTGCGCCTTGCTCTTGATCCAGGCGCCGGTCGTGAAGACCCCGTCCTCCAACATCGAGGTGCCGACCTTCTGCATTGGGATCACGTTCAGGTTCTTGGGCGTGTAGAGCTTGCCGGTCTTCGGGTTCTTCACCTCGAGCACCTGTGCTAACTCGTTGTAGGTCATCGCCGACGCCGCATCGACCTGGCGCTTGATGAAGAAGTCCATCGAGAACGGCTCCTGGACGATCGTCACGCCCTTGTTGTGCGCCGGGTCCATGCCGTACTTCGACAGGGCGGCGAACACTTCGAACTCGTTCCCGCCGAGCCAGTTGGCGACCTTCTTTCCCTTGAGCTTCTTGACCGAGCTCAGGCCGGTGTCCTTCCAGGTGAGGAGGGTCAATCCGCTCTTGGTGAACACCTGCGCGATGTTCACGAGGTCGACCCCTTGGTCTCGGCTCGTCATCAGGCTGGACAGCCAGTCGATCCCGAACTCCGCCCGGCCGCCGGCGACGACCTGCTCGGGCACGATGCTTGGCCCGCCTGTCTTGATCGTGACGTCCAGACCTTGTGCGCTGTAGAAGCCCTTCGCCTTGGCCGCGTAGTAGCCGGCGAACTGCGCCTGCGTAACCCACTTCAGCTGCAGCGTCACCTTCGTCAGCTTCTGCGACTTCGTCGAAGCACCGGTCGTCCTGGCTCCCAACCCCGAGGCTGCGAGCACAACCACCGCGGCGAGGGCTCCGACCCAATATCTCCGCTTCATCCGGTCCCCTTTCGTCTCGCTGCGCGTCGGGTCATTGTCTACCAAGCTCATTCGGGTGTCGATGGCACCCAACGGAGCGTCAGCCACTCCATCAGGGCAACGGCGAGATAGAAGGCGATCCCGAAGCCGCACGCGACCCCGATGCCGGCCCATGCTTCCTTGAACTGGAACGTCGTGCTGCGGCTGTTGATGAGAACGCCGAGCGCGTTGAACGAGCCGCCGAAGTACTCCCCGACGATAGCGCCGATCATGGCCAGGACGCTTGCCACTTTGAGCGATGTGAAGATGAACGGCAGTGCGGTGGGTATCCGCACCCTGCGGAATGTCTCGATCTCGCCGGCCGCGTACGATTGCATCAGCTCGATCGAGGCCGGTCGGACCGAGGTGAGCCCTCGCAACGTGTTCACGAGCACGGGGAAGAAGCAGAGGACCCCTGCGATCGCCATCTTGGAGCCCTTCGAGAAGGGTGTGAACCACGCGTTCATGATCGGGGCGAAGGCGATGATCGGAATCGCACTCCCCGCGATTGCGTAGGGCAGCAACGCGCTTCCGAGCCGTCGCCAGCGCGCGAGCACGAGCGCGAATAGCAGTGCGAGACCGCAACCGATCCCGAACCCGCCGACCGCTTCCTGGAACGTGAACCAGCCGGCGCTCAGCAGCTCGTGCCGGTCTGACCAGAACGTGCGCGCGATCGCCGTGGGCTGCGGTGCCAGGAACCTCTTGATGTGAAAGACCGCGATCGATTCCTGCCAGATCACGAGGACGAGCGCGAGCACGACGAGCGCCGGCACCCAGTCCGCCGCGCGGCGGCCGACGCGATGGGCGAGCTTGCCTCGCGGGACCGCCTGTACCGCGACCGGGCCGCTTGTCACGAGGCCGGCTCCGTAGGTGAGGATTCGGCCAGCTGACGATCGAGGTCGGAGCCGAGATGCAGCTCTTCCCGCACACGGGTCACGAGCTCGAAGAACCGTGACTCCTCGCGTGTGGTGGCGGTACGCGGCTGAGGGAGGTCGACCGGGATGACGCGGGAGATCCGACCAGGCCGCGGTGACATCACGACCACACGCGTCGAGAGGAAGACCGCTTCGGGGATCGAGTGTGTGACGAAGACCATCGTCGACCCGCTCGCTTCCCAGATCCGAAGCAGCTCCAGGTTCAGCCGCTCGCGCGTCATCTCGTCCAGAGCGCCGAACGGCTCGTCCATGAGGAGCAGCGCAGGGTCGAAGGAGAGGGCCCTTGCGATGGAGACCCGCTGCTGCATGCCGCCGGACAGCTGCCATGGGTAATGGCTCTCGAAACCCGTGAGCTCGACGAGCTCGAGCATCTCGCGCACCCGCTCCGCACGTCTTCTTCGGCCCCAGCCGGAGAGCTCGAGCGGCAGGGAGATGTTGCGCCCGATCGTCCGCCAGTCGTACAAGACGGGATCCTGGAAGACGATGCCGTAATCGCGGTCAACGCGTGCCCTGGCTGCGGGCTTGCCGTTCACAAGGACGGCTCCCGACGACGGGGTAATCAGGTCCCCGATGATGCGCAGCAGGGTCGACTTGCCGCAGCCCGAGGGGCCGATCAGCGAGACGAACTCACCTTCTTCGATCTCGAGAGTGATCCCCTGCAGGGCCGTCGTGCCGCCGTCGAAGGTCTTTCCGACGCCATCGATCCTGACGACACTCATGCGACGTGCTCCGGCGCACGACGGACGACGATCGACTCGGCGGCGACGATCAGCAAGAAAAAGCCGATCCCGAGCAGCGCGGCGACCAGGTTCGTCGCCCAGAGGTTCTCCGGGTTGAGGCTGTAGTACTGGTTGAAGTTGACGATGTAACCGCCGAGGCCGTCCTGAATCGACGAAGGGGCCTCGCCGATGATCGCGCCAACGACGCTCGCCGTCGCCGCCACCTTAAGTGCCGAGAAGATGAACGGGACGGCCGCTGGTATGCGGAGTTTCCAGAGCACCGCCGCGCGCCCTGCCGCATACGAGCGCATCAACTCGAGCGCGTGACGATCGGTGGACTGGAGACCGCGCAGCGTGTTGATCGTCACCGGGAAGAAGGTCAGGTAGCTCGCGATGACGGCGACCGAGAACCAGGGGGCCACGTGCAGGCTGCCGAGATAGACGACGACGATCGGCGCGACGGCGAGGATCGGCACCGTCTGGGAGGCGACCACGTACGGAAGGAGCCCGCGCTGAAGGAGTCTCCACTGCGACAGCGCTACCCCGAGCAGGAAGCCGAACGAGGCCCCGAGCGCGAAGCCGACCGCGGCCTCCTTAGCGGTGAACAGGGCAGCTCGAAGGAGCTGGACGAGCAGGATGTCTCCAACGCCTGAGGTCGGCCGGCGGAAGAGAGCGCGCAGCACGTCGTGAATGTGGGGCATCGTGGTCGAGTCGACCGTGAACGGCCAGTTCCAGCCCGCCGTGATCCAGAGCCACCGGTAGCCCTCCCAGAGACACCAGAGCACTCCGAGGACGAGGACGAACATTGTGGCTCGCGCGGCCGCGCGCGTAATGCCCGCGGCGCGGCGCTCGACGGAAGGCTCAGCCGCCATCGTCGCCATCGCCGTATCTCTTACCACACTATTCGCCACGGTTTACGATCGCCGCGTGCTCGATCCCGGTCGTACGGTTGCCGAGCTCCGCGAGCTCCAGGAGTTGACCGGCGACGAGGACGGAGCGCAGCGCGTCGCCTGGACAGACACGTGGGAAGCGGCGCGCGGCTGGCTGCGGGATAGGCTCGCCGGGCTGCCGCTCGAGGAGGAGGTCGACGAAGCCGGCAACCAGTGGTGGACGCTGCGCGGCGCCTCGGAGCGCGCGGTCCTGATCGGCGGGCATATCGACTCGGTGCCGAACGGCGGCTGGCTCGACGGCGCGCTGAACGTGATGGCGGGCGTCGAGGTCGTGCGGCGGTTGGCCGGGTACGGCAAGCCGGCGACAACTGTTCGGCTGGTCAACTGGGCCGACGAGGAGGGGGCGCGCTTCGGCCGATCGCTCTTCGGCTCGTCGGCCGCGGCGGGATCGATGGACGACCAGGACGAGCTGCGTGGGCGCGAAGACGCCGACGGGAACTCGCTCCCGGACGTGCTCGCGGCGAGCGGCGTCGACCTCGACAGAGCGTTGGAGGCGCGGAAGCAGCTGGAGGGCGCCGCTGCGTACCTCGAGCTGCACATCGAGCAAGGGCCGGTGCTCGAGTCGATGGGGCTCCCGCTAGGCGTCGTGCTCGGGACCTTTGGCGTCGAGCGCCATCAGGTCACATTCACCGGCCAGGCGGCCCACGCGGGATCGACGCCGATGGACAAGCGGCGCGACGCGCTGGCCGGCGCGGCGAGGCTCGAGCTCGAGATCCGGGAGATCACGAAACGCACCGGCGACGGCGCCGTCTGCACGATGGGCGGCGTCGTCACGAAGCCGGGAATCGTCACCTCCGTCGTCGAGACGGCCGAGTGCCTGCTCGACCAGCGGCACCTCGACGCGGGGAAGCTCAACGGCATGCTCGACGATGCGAAGGCGGCTTCGGAGCGCTTCGCGCAGGAAGAGAACATCGAGGTTGCGTGGGCGCGAATCTGGAACATCGAGCCGATCCTGTTCGACGAGGCGCTTATCGAGCTGGCCGAGGAGTCGGTCCGCGAGGTCGCCGCCGAATCGCACCGTCTACCGAGCGGGCCTTTGCACGACGCGGCCGAAGTCGCTCGGGCGGGAGTCCCGACGGTGATGCTGTTCGTGCAGAGCCTGCGCGGTCTCTCGCACACGAGGCTCGAGGACACGAAGGAAGAACATCTCGAGCTGTCGGTCCAAGCTCTTGACCGTCTAGCGGACAAGACGATCGTGCGCGTAGCCGGCGAGACCTAGAAGAAGCGGACGAGCGCTACGCCGGCGCCGAGGAGCACCACTCCCGCGAATCGGCCGGCGCTCAGCTGGTGCTGCCGGTAGAGCACGCCGAAGTGGTCGAGCACGACGGCGCAGAGGAGCTGCCCGAAGATCACCGCCGCGAACAGGTTCAGCGCGCCCAGCCGCGGGGCGGCGGCAACCGTGCTGGCGACGTAGCCGGCCCCAACCGCCCCGCCTAGCCAGCCCCACCAGGGCACGTGCCCCACACGCCCCGTCGCGACCAGGCCGCGCGTAGCGATCAGCGCGACGACGACCAACACCACCGTCCCGATTGCGAACGAGATCATCGACGCGCGGATCGGCCCGCCGACGAACCCGGCCAGCCGTACGTTGATGCCGGCCTGGAAGGGAAGCGCGCCGCCCGCGGCGAGCGCGAGCACGAGGAAGGCGAACGCCATTTCCGAGCGGATTTCGGGACGGTATGCTCAATCCCCTGCCTGCGACCGGGAGACAGACATGCTGAGCTTCGGCGTCACCGTCCTGCCGGACCCGCCGTACACGCGGCTCGTCGAGGTGCTGCAGAAGGGTGAGCGGCTCGGGTTCGAGCACGGCTGGACCTACGACTCCCACATTCTCTGGCAGGAGAGCTATGCGCTCCTCGCAATCGCCGGCACGCAGACCGAGAAGATCAAGCTCGGCCATTGCGTCACCAATCCCGGCATCCGCGACCCGACGATCACCGCGAGCTGGTACGCCACGATGCAGGACATCACGAACGGCCGGATGGTGATGGGAATCGGCCGCGGCGACTCGTCGCGCCGCGTCGTCGGCCTCAAGCCGGTGACGGTCGACGAGTTCGAGCGGCGCCTGCGGATGATCAAGGACCTGATGAACGGTCGGCCCGTCGAGTGGAACGGCAAGGAGCTCGAGCTCAAGTGGGCTCGCAAGAACTTGCCCGAGATCCCGATGCACGTGGCCGGCTACGGCCCGCGCGCGCTCGGGGTCGCCGGCCGCGTCGGAGACGGCGTCATCATCCAGCTCGCCGACCCACAGATCATCAAGTGGATCATGGAGACCGCACGCAAAGCGGCAGAAGAGGCAGGCCGCGACCCCGATGCGCTGCAATGCATCGTCTGCGCGCCGAGCCACATCTCGGCCGATCTCGCCGACGCGCGCGAGCAGGTTCGCTGGTTCCCCGCGATGGTCTCGAACCACGTGATGGACCTGATCGAGCGCTACGGCGAGGACTCGCGGGAGATCCCGGCTGCGCTCACCGACTACGTCAAGACGAGGAAGTTCTACGACTACAAGGACCACAGCCGGGTTGGCGCCAAGCACGGCGAGTTCGTCACCGACGAGATCTGCGACCGCTTCTGCGTGCTCGGCACGGCGGAGCAGATCACCGAGAAGCTGCGAGAGCTCGAGTCGATCGGCGTCGACCAGTTCGACATCTACCTGATGACGAAAGGCCAGGAGGAGACGCTCGCGGCGTACGGGGAGGAGATCATCCCGCAGTTCGCGAAGGTAGCGGCATGAGGAAGGTCGTCCTCGTAGCTCTGGTGGTCCCGGTGATCCTCCTCGCCGTTGCGTGTGGCGGAACGAAGAAGACTTCCACCGCCGCGAAGTCCGGCTCCGGCTGCACGCCCTCGCAGCTCAACCTCGTCAAGAGCGGCACGCTCACGATCGGCACCGACAATCCCGCCTACCCGCCCTGGTACGGCGGCTCACCCGGACACGGTTGGAAGGTCAGCGATCCGTACAGCGGCAAGGGGTACGAGTCCGCGGTCGCCTACGCCGTCGCGAAGCAGCTCGGGTTCCCGCGTGGGAAGGTGAAGTGGAAGTACATCCCCTTCAACAGCTCCTTCGCGCCGGGCAAGAAGCCGTTCGACTTCGACATCAACCAGACCTCGTACTCGGCCGCGCGGGCCAAGGCTGTCGATTTCAGCAACTCGTACTACGACCTCAACCAGGCGGTTGTCGTCAACGGCGGGACTCCGATCTCGAAGGTTCACGACGTCGCCGGGCTGAAGCCCTACGGGCTCGGCGCACAGCTCGGGACGACGAGCTATGCGTACATCACGAGTCACATCAAGCCGTCGAAGAAGCCGTCGGTGTTCCCGACGAACGCCGGGGCGGTGCAGGCGCTGAAGAACAAGCAGATCGACGCGCTCGTGGTCGATCTTCCGACCGCCTTCTACGTCACGGCGGCGCAGGTGCCGAACTCGAAGATCCTCGGCTATTTCGCAGCGCCGCCCGGCGGTGAGCACCTCGGTCTCGTCTTCCAGAAGGGCAACTCGCTCGTGCAGTGCGTGAACAAGGCGCTGACGACGCTGGGCACGAACGGGACGCTCAAGCAGCTCCAGCACCAGTGGCTAGCGAAGGCGACCGGCGCGCCGATCTTGAAGTAGCGGGCCGGGGCTCGCGCCTGCTGGGAGGACTGGGCCTCGGGGGCGAGGGCGCCCGCGCCGTTGCGATCGCGGTCGTCAGCACGGCCGTGTTCCTGGGGATCATCGTCGTGGTCGTCACACACTCGCCGGGCTGGCCGGAGGTGCGGCGGACGTTCTTCGACTGGCACGACATCTCGAGCTCGTTCCCGGAGATCGCACGCGCCTTCCTGCTCAACGTCAAGATCTTCACGATCGCCGAGGCGTTCATCCTCGTCGCGGCCCTGTTCCTGGCGGTCCTGCGCAGCCTCCCGGGCCCGGCGTTCTTCCCGTTGCGGGCGCTCGCGATCGTCTACGCGGATCTTTCCCGCGGCGTTCCGACGATTCTCGTGATCGCGCTGCTCGGCTTCGGCGCTCCCGCTCTCGCCCTCAGCTGGGTCCCGACCTCCCGCGTGTTCTGGGCGACCGTGGGCCTGGTGCTCGTCTACAGCGGGTACGTCGCCGAGGTCTACCGGGCCGGGATCGAGTCCGTGCACCCGAGCCAGGAGGCCGCCTCCCGCTCGCTCGGCCTCTCGCGGGCCCAGACGCTGCGGTTCGTGATCGTCCCGCAGGCCGTCCGGCGGGTGATCCCGCCGCTCCTGAACGACTTCATCGGGCTGCAGAAGGACACGGCGCTGGTCGGCACGCTCGGCGTGATCGAGGCCTTCAACCAGTCCCAGATCGACACGAACGCGACCTTCACGTACGGCTCCTATCTGGCCGCGGCGTCCCTCTTCGTCGCCCTGACCATCCCGCTCGCCCGGTTGACCGACTGGCTCGTCGCCCGCGACCGCCGCCGTCGTCAGGCAGTCGGCGTCCTGGCATGACCGAAGCGCTGCGGCTCGAGGGCGTGCGGAAGTCCTTTGGCGCGAACAAGGTGCTACGCGGGATCGATCTCACCCTCGAGGAGCACGAGGTTGTCTGCCTGATCGGGGCCTCCGGGTCAGGCAAGTCGACTCTCCTCCGGTGCGTCAACCTGCTCGAGTCGATCGATGCTGGGCGCATCGACCTCGACGGTCAGCGAATCAGCGGTCGTGGCGTCGACGTCAACAGCGTTCGCCGGCGAGTCGGGATCGTCTTTCAGGCGTTCAACCTCTTCCCGCACATGAGCGTGGTTCGCAACGTCACGCTTGCGCCGACGCAGGTGTTGCGTAAACCGCGGGCCGAGGCCGAGCTCGAGGCGACCAGGCTGCTCGATCGGTTCGGTCTGGCGGACAAGCGTGACGAGTACCCCGACCGGCTCTCAGGCGGCCAGCAGCAGCGTGTCGCGATCGTGCGGGCGCTTGCGATGCGGCCCAAGCTGATGCTCCTGGACGAGGTCACGAGCGCCCTCGACCCTGAGCTGGTCGGGGAAGTGCTCGATGTGATCCGCGAGCTCGGCGAGAGCGGCATGACGATGCTGATCGCCACGCACGAGATGAGCTTCGCCCGCGAGATCGCAAAGCGGGTCTGTTTCCTGGACGACGGGCTGATCCTGGAGCAGGGCTCGCCCGAGCAGATATTCACGCGCCCGCGCGAGCCGCGGACGCAGCAGTTCCTGGAGCGGATAATCGAAGCCGGTCGGCTCTAATTTTCCCTCAGGAGACGCCGTCCAGGAGAGCCCAGTTTCCCGCGAGAGCCGACTCGGCAAGAGCGACCAGGCGCTCGTCTTCCTGGGCCTCCAGCGCCGTCCGGGCTTCGGCGGCGTGCTGGTGGTCCTGCTCGGCGTGGACGCTGAAGTACGCAGTTCCCGGCGAGCCCGGCTCGAAGCCGTAGTGCTCCACCAGGCCGCGTAGCTTCGTCTCCGAGATTGCCGGCTGGCCTGCCTCGATCGCATAGAGAATCGCGGCTGCGCCGGCCTCGTCTTCTGCCGCAGCCCAGGCGTTCGCGCATGCGCGGGTCTCCGGCGCCGGCTCGCGCGCCTGCGTGTCGAGGGCGGACGCGAAGTCGTCCCAGAGCGAGATGTGCGCGGCCTCGTCCTCGGCATGCAGGCCCGCTGTCCGGGCGGCCCGCGCCAGGGCGACCACCGCGTGCCGATACTCGCCCGCGTAGCGCGCGAGCTCGTCGCGCGAGAGCTCGCCCTTCTCCCACCGAACGTAGAAGGGATGCTCGAGCACGTTCCACCGCTCGCGCGCGGCGTCGATGCCTGCGATTACGTTCATCCTGGCTCCTCCCGTTGCGTCGATCCCGCTCGCGATCCTACAAGTACCGAGCGACGTGGTAGAAGAGTCGAGTGAGACTGAGGCGACGCGACGACGGTGAACGCGTGGAACGGATCCTCGCTGCGACGGACCGTTCCGAGACGGCGGAGCGCGCCGTCCGCTTCGCGGCCGACATGGCCGAGCGCTACGACGCCGAGCTGCTCCTGCTACGTGTGCTCCTCTCCGACGACGGCGTCCTCGCAGAGACCGGCCGCGAGCTGGCCGAGCACGCGCAGCAACTTGCGGGCGAGCGGGCCCGCTCGTCGGTCGTCGTCGCCGAGGATCCGGCAGAGGCGATCGTCGAGGCGGCTCGGCGCGAGCGTGCCGACGTGATCGTCGTCGGCAGCGTGGGGATGAGCGGCCGCAAGGAGTTCCTCCTGCACAACGTGCCGAACCGCGTCTCGCACAATGCGCCCTGCACCGTCGTCGTCGTCCAGACGAAGCGGGATCAAGCGTGACGACCGCGGCTGACGAGCGTCTCCTCGGCCGCGCGGCGCGGATCGCGACCGTTCTCGGCAAGTACGGCTTCGCCGAGGCGCGCCGCGACTCGGACCCACCCGAGGCACGGGCGCGACGCCTGCGGGAGGCGCTAGAGGAGCTCGGGCCGACGTTCGCGAAGCTCGGTCAGATCCTCTCGACTCGGCCCGACCTGCTTCCCCCCGAAGCGGTCGCAGAGCTCGCCGCGCTCCAGGACAGGGTCACGCCGATGAGCGAGGCCGAGGTCGTTAGCGTCATGGAGCAGGAGCTCCGCGTTCCCTGGGAGGACGTCTTCGCGCGAATCGACCCCGAGCCGCTCGCCGCGGGGACGATCGGCCAGGTTCACCGCGCCGTGCTCGAGGACGGCGACCGAGTGGTCGCCAAGGTGCAGCGCCCCACAGCGCGTGACGACATCTTCCGGGACCTCAGCCTGCTCGAGCTCTTCGCGGAGAAGACCGCCAACCGGGACGCGCTCCGGAAGGTCGTCGACGTGCCGGCGGCGGTCGAGCATCTCTCGGACTCGCTGCGGCGCGAGCTCGACTTCAAGCTCGAGGCCGCGAACGTCGAGCGGCTGCGTTCCGCCCTGGGCGACTTCCCGCATCTCGGTGCGCCGCGGGTCTACGACGGCCTCACCACGGGCCGCCTGCTCGTGCTCGAGGAGATCCCCGGGGTCCCGGTGCGCCAGATGCCCGCCGGCTCGGAACGGCACGAGGTCGCTCGGGAGCTGCTCGAGTTCTACTACCGCCAGATCCTCGTCGAGGGCTTCTTCCACGCCGACCCGCACCCTGGGAACATGCTCTGGTCGGACGGGCGCGTCTTCTTCCTCGACTTCGGCATGGTCGGCGAGCTGACACCCGAGATGCGGGGCCACCTGTTGCTGCTCCTGCTCGCGTTCTGGCAGGAGGACGTCCCCTTCCTCACGGAGGTCGTCCTGATCATGGCGGGCCCCGAGGCCGAGCACGCCGACGCGGCCGGGCTCGAGGCGGACCTGGGCGAGCTCTTGCGCCGCTACCGGCATACCTCGCTCGGCGAGATCCAGCTGGGGCCGCTGTTGCAGGAGATCGCACAGTCCGCCACCAACCACGGCGTCCGGCTTCCGGCCTCGCTCGTGCTGACCGGCAAGGCGCTCGCCCAGATGCAGCTGACGGCGACCCAGCTCGACCCCGAGCTCGATCCGTTCTCGGTCGTCGGTCGCTTTCTGATGCGCAACCTGCTCTCGCGCGCACAGGCGAGCGTCGAGCCCAAGCGGCTCTTCTACGACGTGCAGAAGCTGAAGGTTCGCGCCGAGCGGCTGATCGAGTCGTTCGAGCGGATCAGCGGTGCGCGCCCGGGAAGGCGGCTCCAGGTCGACGTGCGGGGCATCTCCCCGCTCGAGCGGACGATTCGCGCAGCCGCACGGCGGCTCGCGCTGGCCATCACGGCCGGCTCCGCGCTCGTCGCGTGCGGCACCACGGCGGCGGCACAGCACGTGGAGCGCTGGGTGCCCCTCACACTTGGCAGTGCCGGCGCGGCGCTGGCGCTCGTGCTGTTGCTGGACCTTCTGCGAGGCCGCTAGCGCCGGCGGGCGAGAGCCTTCACGAGCCGTCGCTCGACGACGAAGGCGACGACGCTCATCAGCGTCCCTAGAACTGCCCGCTCCAGCCGCTTGCGCACGCGCTGAGCGTACCTACCGCTGCGGCACTACGAAACGGCCTGTGCCGATGGTGCGGTACCGCGCGAACGACCGCCGCCCCAGACCCGCCCAGACGTACCAGCGGTAGAGCCCCGGCGCGAGTCGATACCGATGTCCTGCCCACTTCCACGTTGCCGGCAGCCCCAGCTCCGGGCGGTTGGGCCACGCGGCCAGGATCCGCTTCCCGGCGCGGAAGAGCTGGACGTGGTAGTAGCTCGCGCCTGGGGCCGCCTCCCAGCGCAGGATCGGATCTTGCGCGGCACGAGGCACATACGGCGTCTTGCGCAGGGTCAACACCCGGGGCAGTGCGACCGCGGAGATTGCCTTCGAGGCGTTGTCGGCCTGGTCGAACGCCTGCACCGAGTAGACGTACTCGAGGCCGCCCCGGGCTCCCTTGTCCGTGAAGCTCCTCCCGCTGCCGCGGAAGACGGTCGCCTCCGTCTTCGTATCGCGGGCGCGCCGCTGCACAACCACCGTGTCACTGGGGCTCGACGAGCTCCAGCGGAGGACGTCCGCCGCGGTTCCGCTCGTCACTGTGACCTTTCCCAGTGTTGGAGGCGTGGCGTCGTACCTCAGTGGAAACGTGGCTGAGCCCTCGTTGCCGGCTTTGTCCTGGCAGGTGCCGGTGACGGCCGCATTCTGATTGTCCGGGCCGGCATAGCTCACCTGCGAGCAGCCCGCGATCCCCGATCCAGCGTCTGTTCCCGAGAACGAGAAGGAGACCGGATGGTTGAACCAACCGTTGGCGTCCGGCGCGCGCTCCGGCGTCGCCGTCGTCACGGTCGGCGGTGTCTTGTCGATCCTGATCGTCACAGAGGTCGACTTCGTGATCGCGCCGTCGCTCGCCGTGCACTCCTGCGTGCTCCCCGGGGTATCCGCGAGCAACGTCGTGGACTGGCAGCCACTCAGGGCCATTCCGCCGTTCACGACCCAGACGATTCCTACGCTGGACCTGTACCAGCCGTTGTCTCCTTGCGTACCGGTCAACGAGAAAGAGATTTCGGGCCCGGTGGCGCCCGCCGAGGAGCAGAGCACCAGCGCCGCGAGAATCGCGAGCGCGAAGGAATGCCAGAAGGCCGGCGGCCTCAGGCCGCGCGAGGCCCGGGTCCTGATCCGCCGCAGCAACGGAGTCGGACACCTGTGCATGGCCTCTCTCTAACCGGTCGCTTCCTGGCTTCGAAGCTTAACTCGCTGCAAATGAGGTCGCCACGTGGCGCTCACGGCGCGGGTAGGGGAGCAGGCGGCGTCGACCCGGCCGAAGGCGCCGGAAGGGGTGCCGGAGCTGCCGAGGCGGTTGTCGGTTGTGGGCGCGGCTGCATTGCCCGCGAGACGACCCGAGTCGAGGCCTCCTGCGCGTATGCGATCGCGGATGAGGAGCGCGTTGGCGTCGTGCGCCGCGCCCGCTGATGTGACGGTCTTGACTGTCGTGTCCTCGTCGCAGCCGCCGCCCGGTGGGACTTAGCCGCGGAGGAACCATGAGTTGCCCGCGGCTCATGGGTCGCTTGTCGCCCTGCGACGACGTGTGCCGTCGTCGTATGCCACGGATAGAAAAAGGCCCCTGCGGCTGCGAAGACCGCGGCGGCGAGTCCGGCGCCTGCCGCCGCCGGGCGGAAGAGCGTCCGGACCGGCCTGGGCCGTCGCTCAGGCGCCCCGCGCTCCTGCCGCGAGAAACCGAGCTCCGAGGCCCAAAAGCCGATTCCCCCGTACCGGCTGGCTGCCACGTAGAGATCTGTGTGGCCGGCGGCCTTGAATTCGGCGGGTGAAGGCCAGGCTTTCCGCTCGCCGCAAAAATCGACGAGGGCGGAACGGATGCGCTCGTTCGTCCAGCGACGCTGCGAGGGCTGCGTCCTGCGGTTGAGGCGGTATCGCGTCGAGCGGCCGGCGCCAATCCGTTCGAAAAGGCCTTGCTCGACCAGCTCCGCGAGGTCATAGGCCGCCTGAGACCGGCTCACGTCTGCGAGCTCTTGATACTGCCCGCGCGTCAACTCCTCGCGCTCTCCGCCGCTCAAGGCAGCGAGCGCGAGACGCTGTGCAGGTTTGAGGTCGCTTTGATCGGCTCGGTGCGGCATCGTGCCCTCCCCCGGGTCACGCCAGAACCGGTTTCGTGCTCACTGTAGCGCAGTTTTCGATTCTGATCCGCGATCGGCTCCAAAGCTCTCTGAAATCGCGATTTTCAGCCCATCCGCCGCGCGTTCCTCCTGCCTGCAACGGTCGCCGGACCTACGTCCAGCCCTGGTCATCTCTCCGTCCAATGAAATTGTGTTCCAAATTGAAATCGCAATAGTTTGGCCATGTTTGTACGAGGTTAACTTTGCTTGAAGAGCGCAATTCATTGTGGAAAAGATGGACGGACTGTGTTAGCGTGAATTACGAGACCAAAGCCTTTCACACGCGTGTGAAAACTGCCGCCATACCGCATCTTCCCCGTCTTGTCCGACCGCGACGTCTCTCTCTCGCGGCCGGCGTGGCGTTCGTAACGCTGCTCGCCGCGGGCAACGCCCTCGCAGGGATCCCGCAGGAGGGCACGACCGACCAGGCTGCGACCCCAGACGGCGCGGCGGCCCAAACGCAGCCTGTGAACGTCGTCGTCACGGTGCGGGTCGACAGTCCCGGGAACGACGGCGTGACTTCGCAGTCGAACGTCGCGGTCGGGGAGGTCGCAGCGGGGAACGACAGCTCGACGACCCAGGCAGGCGGAGACGGTCAGACAGGGACGGGCCAGCAGGCTGCGACCGCCCAGGATGCGAGTGCGAGCGGAAATGCCGCGCAGACCCAGCCGGTCAACATCGTGGTCTCTGTTCGGATCGACAGTCCCGGAAACAATGGACCGGTCTCCCAGACGAACGTCACCGCCGTCGGCGTGAGCGCCGACAACGCGGCGGTGACCGCCCAGAGCGCTCAAAACGGATCTTCAGATGAGAACACGCCGATGACCGCGGTCCCTCTCTCCCGGGGTCTGCGGCCTGGCGCTGCGCTCGCCGAGGCAGCTGACGCACAGACGGCCGCGGACGGCCGTTCGTCGCCGCCTCGGCCGAGCGCGCGCACGCCGCAGCGGGGCGAGGGTGACGCGCCAAGGACGCTCGGGCGGCCGAGCAGCGGAGCCGCAGCCGCTGGTTCCGCCGGATTTCCGGCGGCGGCCGCTCGGGCGCCTTCTGCGACACGCGTCGCGACCCGACCCTTGCGGAGCGCAAGATCCTCCGACTGGTTCGGTGCGGACGCACTCGGGCGCCTGGGCTCGATCCTGCCGGCCTCGCCGGCGGCCGATCAACCTGCGGGCGGGCCGGGCACGCTGTCGTTGACGGCCATCGCGCTGCTCGGTGCGCTCCTCTTGTGGGTGATCTCGAGCTGGCTCGGCGGAGCACGGCCGGCGTGGAGGCGATGGCGTTGAGCTCGAGCGGCTCGCCTGTCGACCGGACGCATCACAAGCGCGGATTGGACGATTCTGGACGAAAGATTCCGCTGTTTTCCTGTGTCTGCGCCGCGGCCGTTGTGTTTTCCGGCCACGTTGCTCCGGCCCGCGCGGCGGGCCCAGCCCCTGGCATACCGGTCCAGGTTCAAGGACTTGTCTCCTCTGCGCTCCAGGAGGCTGGCGCCGCCCAAGCGGGGGGTTATGCGACCGCGGCCAAGGCCGAGGAGATGGCGAACGAGACGGTTGCCTCGGCCGAGCGCCTCGCCAACAAGGCCGCCTCGGGCGCGATCGCGCCCTCGTCGCCGGCCGGAGCCGTCAAGGCGCCGGCCTCCTCGACCACCAAGCTCCCTTCCCAGGCGCGGCCGGAGCCGCCCCGGCCGCGCCCTCCTCACGGGAAGTTGAGATCGCCCCCGGTGCGCCCGGTGCGCGAGCTCCCCAACCCGCCCAGCTTCCAGGCCGTGGGCGGCTCGGCACCCTCCTCGTCAGGCGGGGCGGGCGAGCGC
>JBARRQ010000052.1:0-8225 GCA_049644305.1 Gaiellaceae bacterium | reverse complement strand
GCCGATCTCGTTGTTCGGCCCGATGCGCGTCGCATACAGCAGGTGGTCGGGGCCGACGGCGATCCGCACGGGCTCGCCGGTACCGCAATTGCCGGCCTCGAAGTCCCGGACGTACTTACCGTCCTTGTCGAAGACCACGATCCGATTCTTGAAGTCCGAGGCACAGGCCCCGACATAGACCGTGCCGTCCGTATCGGCGGCGACCCCGCCGGTGAGGTGGTCAAAGCTCAGTGTTCCGCCGGCCAGCGACGTCGGCACGGCCAATGAGCCGCCGGGCACGAACTTGAGGATCGTCGCCTGCGCTACCGGCCGCGGCCCGACTGCGAGTCCTCTGTCGGGCGGCGTCGAGGCAAGAAGCCCGAGGCAGGCGGCGAGCGCAACGAACGCCAGCACTCTCACAGCCCACCTCCCCGGTCTCGACCCGCGGAGCTCCGGTTGTACTCCCCGCTACGAGCGCCGTCAAGAGCGCGGCGAAAGGCGAGAGGGGGCGCGGCGACTTGGCCGCGCCCCGCTCCGAATCGGCTACTCGTCCTCGACCATGCCCGCGAGAGTCTCGCGCGGGAACTGGTCGGCCGTGTCCGCGTGCATCGTGCGAACGTGCTCCTCGGCGTTGTCGAGTACCTCGTCCTCGCTCTCGCCGCGGATCGTCGCCCCGCAGGCGCAGTTGATCAGCTTCGCCATCGGGCCTCCTTTCGGCCGGGGTCGCGATCCTACAGCGGTACGTTCGAGAAGAAGGCAGGTCGACCGCGGTGCCTTACGCCGCTTCTAGAAGCTGGTCGAGCGCCTCGCGTGCTGCGGCCTGCTCGGCGGCCTTCTTGGTTCGACCCGTGCCGACGCCGGCCTCGACGCCGTCGATCACGGCAGCACACTTGAAGGTTCGATCATGCGGCGGGCCCTGTACGTCGAGGACCGAGTAGGTGACCTGCCGGCCCCGGCGCGCCAGCTCCTCCTGGAGCTCCGTCTTGTGGTCGACGTGGGTATTCAGGGCATAGGCGATCCGACCGTCGAAGGCGGCCACGACGGCGCTCTCCATTGACTCGAACCCATGCTCCAGGTAGAGCGCGGCCAGCGACGCCTCGAGCAGCGCGGCGAGGACGTTCCGGTTTCGTGAGAGCTTGACGAGCTCTTCTTCGGGCACGAGGTCGGCGCCGCGCTCGGCGAGCACCTTCCCGAGCCCGAGCTCCCGCGCGACCACCGCGCAGCTGGCCCGCGAGACGACGTGGGAGCGGATCTTCGCGAGGCGTCCCTCCGAGAAATCCGGGTAGCGGTCGTAGAGGGCACGCGCGATCGCAAGCTCGAGCACGCTGTCACCGAGAAACTCGAGCCGTTCGTAGGACGACGTGCGGTCCGGTGCCCACGAGCTGTGCGTGAAGACATTGTCCAGCCGGTCTTCAGGCAGCTCCTCGATGAGCCTGGTCAGCTCGTCGGGGCGGCCGGCCGGGGCGCGGTTACTGGTGCGCTGCGACGTAGTCGACAGCTTGCCCGACGGTCTGGATCTTCTGGGCGTCCTCGTCCGAGATCTTGATCCCGAACTGGTCCTCGAGCTCCATGATCAGCTCCACGAGGTCGAGCGAGTCGGCGTCGAGGTCCTCCTGGAAAGAGGCGCCTTCGGTGACCTCGTTCTCGTCGACCCCGAGCTGTTCCGTCAGGACTTCCTTGACGCGCTCAAATACTTCCTCTCGCGATGCCGCCATCTCACCTCACTTGCCAGGGGTCTCAGAGCGCGCGGATGCTAACACTCTTTCCGGAAGCCGCTGCGCGAGCCGACCTACGACGTCGTGCTCGACCCCACGTGCCGCGAGGCGAATCGCGTTGGCGATCGCCACTCGCGAGGAGTTTCCGTGTGCGATCACGGCGAGCCCTCGCAGGCCGAGCAGGTAGGCCCCGCCGTACGTCTCCGGATCGAGGCGCCCGCGAAGGCCGCGGGCGGCCGGCCGGACAAGCAGCCCGCCGACCCGGCCGCGCCGGCTGGCACGAATCTCTTCGCGCAGCTCCTCGAGCACGGTCGAGATCGTCCCTTCCATCAGCTTCAGCGCGACGTTGCCGGTGAAACCGTCGCAGACGACGACATCGGCGGCGCCTCGGAGGAGATCGCGACTTTCGGTATTGCCGCCGAAGTTCAGGCCTTCGGCGCCGGCGAGCAGCGCGTGCGCCTCCAGCGTCAGCTGGTTCCCTTTTTCGGGCTCCTCGCCGATCGAGAGGAGCCGAACCTCCGGATCACCGACTTCGAGGACGTCCTCGGCGAAGACCGCGCCCATGTGCGCGAACTGGAGCAGGTGCTCGGGACGTGCGTCCGCGTTGGCCCCGGAGTCGATCAAGACGGAGGGGCCGCGCTTGGCGGGAATCACGACTGCGATCGCCGGGCGGGCTACCCCGGGAAGCCTTCGCAACTCGAGGAAGCACGCGGCAAGCATCGCGCCCGTGTTCCCGGCGGAGACGACCGCGTCGGCCTGACCCGCACCGACTGCGCGGCAGGCCGCGACGAGCGAGCTGTCGGGCTTGGCGCGAACGGCCTCGGCCGGCTTCTCGTCCATCTCGATGCTCTGCGTAGTCTCGACGAGCTCGAGCCCGCCGGTGTCCAGCCCGGGCGGGCCGAACAGGATCGGCTGAATCGCATCGGAGGCAGCCTCGAGCGCGCCGGCGACGACTTCCTCGGGCGCCCGGTCCCCGCCCAGCGCGTCGACGGCAACGGTCGTCACGTGTTAGGGCGTCGCTTTCTCTACGGCGCCGGCGTGCGCAAAGGCTCGATCTCGCGGCCGCTGTACGTCTTGCAGGTCGGGCACATGCGATGCGGCCGCTTCGGCTGGCCGCACTGCGGGCACAGATTCAGCCGCGGCGCCTCGATCTTGTGGGTAGCCCGGCGCTTGTCGCGGCGCGACTTCGACGTCTTTTTCTTCGGGACAGCCACGGCGGCCGAGTATAGCCTCAGGTCAGAGCTCAACCAGGCGCGTCGCCCCGAAACGGTCGAGAAGGCGCCGATCGTGTGTGACGAGCACGACGGTTCCGGGATAGCTCTCCAGCGCGGCTTCCAGCTCTTCGATCGCCGGCAGATCGAGGTGGTTTGTCGGCTCGTCGAGGAGGAGGCAGTTGACGCCCTGCGCCGAGAGGAGGGCGAGTTGCGCGCGCGTCCGCTCTCCGGGGGAAAGCGTCCGCGCCGCGCGCAGCACGTCGTCGGCACCAAGACCGAACTTCGCCAACAGTGTCCGAGCCGCCTCCGCGGGGCCGCCGAAGGCGTCCACGAGCGCCTCCTCGACGGCGAACCGAGCCCGCGTCTGGTCGAGCTCGCCGAAGACGGCACCACGCCCGACCTCGCGACTCCCCGACCCGAGCGAGAGCGCGCCGGTGATCATGCCGAGCAACGTCGTCTTGCCGCTCCCGTTCCTGCCGACGACCGCGACGCGGTCGCCGCGGTGGAGGTCGAGATCGAGCGGACCGAGACGGAAGCCGCCACGTTCGACAACGGCATTCTCGAGACGAACGACGAGCTCACCGCCTCGTGCCGAGGGCTCCAGCTCGAGGCGCAGCTTCCAGGGCTCGAAGGGCTTCTCGACCCGGTCGAGCCGCTCGAGCGCTCGCTCCGCCTGGCGTACCTTCGACTTGAGCGCATTCGTCGCGCGGCGGTCGGCGCCGCCGGTCTGCTTCCCTAGCTTGGCGCCGCCGCGTGCCTGGCCCCGCCGCGCGCGCAGCAAGGCGTCGATCTCGCGGCGCCGTTCCTCAGTCTCGTCGTAGCGCCGGTACTGCGCCTCGCGGGCTCGCTCGCGCGCTGCCTCGAACTCGCTCCAGCCTCCCGGCCATTCCCGGAGCCGGCGTGTTCCCTCCTCGAGCTCGACGATTCGCGAGACCGTCCGGTCGAGGAACTCGCGGTCGTGCGAGACGACGACGACGCTGCCGCGAATCCGCTCGACGAACCGCTCCAGGCGCTCGAGCCCGTCGAAGTCGAGGTCGTTCGTCGGCTCGTCGAGGCAGTAGACATCGAAGCGGGCGAGCAGAAGCCCTGCCAGCCGGGCACGCGCGGCCTGGCCGCCCGAGAACGTCTCGAGCCGACGGTCGAGGTCGATGCCGAGCTTCGCCGCAACCGCGGCCTGCGATGTTTCAGCCGCTCCCGTACGCCGCTCGATGTAGCCGCGCAGGATCTCGCCGGGGCGCGCGTCCAGTTCCTGCGGCAGGTAGCCGACGGAGAGATCCCGCGGATTCCGCCTGACGACCCCGCGGTCGGGCTCCTCGAGGCCGGCGAGCAGGCGGAGCAGCGTCGTCTTCCCAGCACCATTCGGCCCGACGACGCCGATGCGGCTGCCCGCGCCGACGGTAAGCGTGACGCCGGAAAAGACTTCGGTGACGCCGTGCGAGGCGGTGACACCGGCGAGCGTGATCGAGTGGGACTGCAACGGACCTCCTGACGAATGGCCGACACTGCGCCGTAGGCGCGAGAGCGATGAGATTTCGTCAGCTAGGCCCGCATAGAACGGCGCCGAGGCGCCGAGGGGAGTTTAGAGACGATCCCTGAGCTCGGCCAGGGCCGACCAACGTGAATCCGAATGGGGCTCGCCGTGGTCGTGTGGTTCCCGGTTCAGGTTCTTGCCGCACACGGGGCACAGGCCGGCGCAGTCACTCCGGCAGAGAATCTTGTCGGGGAGATCGAGCGCCAGGGCGTCGCGCGCCCACGCGGAGAGGTCGAGCCGGTCGTCCTCGAGGTACGGCGTGCGTAGCTCGTCGTCGCCCTCGGGGGCGGTGGCCTGGTACTCGCGGGCAGAGATCGGCAGGTCGAGCACGGCATCCTCGAGGCAGCGGAAGCACGGACCGTGCAGACGCACGTCGAAGGCGAGCTCGAAAAGGGTCCCCGTGGAGGCGCGGGTGACCGTGAGCGCCGCCGGCACGGTCTCGGGCACCGGCTGGTAGCGCTGCCCGCCCAGCTCGAGCGGCTCGAGCTGGATCTCGCGGGCGTCGCGGAACTGCTCGCCGGAACGAAGCTTGAGCGTGCGTAGGTTGAAGGTGGTCACGAAAGACCACGGTAGCAACGCTTAGGCGTCCGCTTGCGGCGCCGCTTTCAGGGCGTACGGGCTGCGCCCGTGCGCCCGTCTGCAATGACCGGTCGACTCACCTCGAGTCTGCGCATCGGCTCCTAGGCGCGCTTAACGAGCTCCTCGAGCGGCTTGCGATTCGCCTCCGCACTCCATTCCTCAGCAGTGCGCGACTCGGGGTCGAGTGGACGTTTCGGGTAGCCGAAGCTCGGGACGTTGACCGGCTGAAGGCCCTCGTCGAGCCCGAGGAGACGCGCTGTCGCGTCCGGGTCAGGCATGCCGTTCGGGCAGGAGGCAACGCCGTCGTTCCATGCGGCGAGGAACATGTTCTGCATCGCACGGCCGACGTCCAGGGCGTACCCGCCGCCCTCGGTCGCAATCGCGATCGCGAACGCACAGGTGCGGATGTTGTCCTGCGCATAGACGGTCTTGGCGAGACGCTCTTTCGTCTCGAGGCTCTCGACGACGACGAACGTCCAGGGCTGCTTGTTCACAGCGCTTCCCGCAAGGCGCCCCGCGTCGAGGATCCGGCGCTGCACGTCTCCCGGAACCGGCCGGTCGGCGTAGCTGCGCCAATCGCGTTTGCTGGCGATCGCCAGGTAGGTGTCCACGCGGCCCTTACTACTGAGGCGTCGCTCGCGACGCCGTTCTCAGGACGCACAGGCTTGGTCCGTGCGTCCGTCTGAAATGACCGGTCGACCCGCTCGCCCGCATTCTGACCGTCCTAATAGGGCTGGTCGTCGTTCGAGCTCTCGATGCCGGCGGCAACGCCGGCCACGACAGTCTCTTGCGAGCGTTCGTGCAACCGCTCCCGGCCCCGCTTGACCGCGCCGAGGAACTTGTCCAGGTTGACCTCGAGCGTCGAGAGGATCGAGTCGGCCCAGTCCTCCATCTCGAGCCGCGTCTCCCGCGCCTGGCGGCGCGCGTCGTCGACGATCTCTCCAGCCTGGCGCTCCGCAAGCTTGACGATCTCGGTCTGCGACGCCTCGCGAACAGCTTGCTCGCGGGCCTCGCCGAGAATTCGGTCGCACTCGCGCTTTGCCTCGGCCAGCATCTCCTGGCGCTCCTTGACGATCCAGCGGGCCTGCTTGATTTCCTCGGGAATCGTCGCCCTCATCTGGTCGAGGATGTCGTAGATCTCCTCGCGGTCGATCCGGACCTGGTCGGTCAGGGGGACGGCCTTTGCGTTGTGGACGAGGTCGTCCAGTTTGTCGATCAAGACAAGTACATCCATTGGCTGACGAAGTCTACAGAGGGCGGTCGGCTGCTATCAGGTTCGCCAGAACCGGCGCCAGCCACGGTCCGGCTCGGGGTCCGGCCTGCGCTCGGGCCCTGGGGGACGCTCTCGGGGCGCATCGGTGCCGAAAACCCAGCGCCGGCCGCTCGCACGCAGCTCCTCGAGGAGCTGCTCCGCCTCGCCGCGCCTGAGGAAGACCTCGTCGGCCTCCTCGAGCCGCGCGGCGAGCCTGTCGGCCGCATCGCTTCCGCCGCCGCGGGCGCGCAGCTTCTGAAGCACCTCGTGCGCGTCACGCTTCCCGAGCCGTACGTCACGGCCCGCGCCGAGCAGTCTTTCCAGCTTCTGGGTCTCGTTCATTCCTGCGGATTCTCCGGAGTGCCGGGCCGTCCGTCGGGGAACATCTCCTTGAACCTTCGAGCGACAACCACGGGCACGAGCTCGTCTACTTTCCCGCCGAAGCTCGCGATCTCCTTCACGCCGCTCGAAGAGACGAAGCTGACCTGCGGGCTCGCCATGACGTAGACCGTTTCGACATCGGGCGCGAGCGTCCGGTTGAGCTGGTTCATCTGGAACTCCCACTCGAAATCCGAGATGACCCGCAGGCCCTTCACGATCACCTTGGCCTCCCATTTGCGAGCGAAGTCGACGACAAGCTCGGAGAAGACGTCGACCTCGACGTTGTCCAGGTCGGCGAGCGTCTCGCGCACGAAGCCCACCCGTTCCTCGAGAGAGAACATCGGCTGCTTGTGCTGCGGGGCGCCGACGACGCCGACGACGACCCGGTCGAAGATCGCCGCGGCGCGTTGAATCACGTCGACATGGCCGTTGGTGACCGGGTCATAGCTGCCTGGGTAGATGGCCGTGATCACTGCGAGTGCTCGAAGAGAGTCAGCCGCGCCGCGCCGTAGCGGCGGCTCGTCCGCTTGCCGAGCGGGAGTTCCGGCTCCTCCGTCGCCGCGGTCTCGACGAGCAGCAGGCCGTCGGTTGCGAGGATCTCGGGCAGCAGCTGAATCAGGGCGTTTTGCAGGGAAGAAAACCTCCGGTAGGGCGGGTCGACGAGAACGAGATCGTAGCGGCTGACTGCGCGGGCGTCGGCGCGCAGGGCGGTCAGCGCGTCCTGGCAGAGCACCGTGGCGCCCTCGAGCCCGAGCTTGTCGAGGTTGCGGTTGATCGTGCGGCAGGCTTCTCGGTCGGAGTCGACGAAGGTGGCACGGGCTGCGCCGCGTGAGAGCGCTTCGAGCCCCATCGCTCCCGAGCCGGCGAAGAGATCGAGGACGGTGGCCTCGTCGACGCCGCCCGGGCCGATCAGGTTGAAGGCGGCTTCGCGGACCCGATCGCCGGTCGGCCGGGTCTCGCGGCCTTTCGGCGCGAAGATCCGTGCACCCTTCCGCGATCCGGCGATGATCCGCATGCCGCGTGCAGACTCCAGGCTATGCGGCGGGCTCGCGCTCGCCGAAGACGCGGTCGACCTCGTCCGCGAGCGGGCCCTCGTAGTCGACAAGGCCCTCGGCGGCGGCTCGCGCTTGCTCGAGCAGTGGGCGATCTCGGCGCCAGTGGACGAAGCGCAGGTCGGAGAGACCCGACTGGCGCGTCCCGAGCAGTTGACCCTCGCCGCGGAGCTCGAGGTCCTTCTCCGCGAGCTCGAAGCCGTCCGTCGAGTCGACCAGCGCCTGCAGACGCTCCTGCGCGCTGTCCGTCAGCTCCTCGCGGGCGCGCGAGATCAACAAGCAGTACGACTGTTCTGCTCCACGCCCGACCCGCCCGCGCAGCTGGTGCAGCTGGGCCAATCCGAAGCGGTCGGCCTCCTGGACGATCATGATCGTCGCGTTCGGAACGTCGACGCCGACCTCGATTACGGTCGTCGCGACGAGCACATCCAGCTCGCGCGCGACGAAGCGGGCCATCAGCTCACGCCGTTCCACCGGACGCAGCCGGCCGTGTAGCAGCCCGACCCGGTATCCCCGCAACTC
>JBARRQ010000051.1:0-11680 GCA_049644305.1 Gaiellaceae bacterium | reverse complement strand
TGAGCATCGCCAACTCCGGCGACACCTACCAGGGTGATGCGAACAACACGAACTCTGGTCAGGCGAACCAGCAGGAGAACCGCCAGGCGAGCTTCTCCGGTGACAACCACAAGTCGAGCGACTGTGGGTGCTCGCAGCCGAAAGAGAAGCCGCAAGGCGACTGTGGCTGCTCGCAGCCGAAAGAGCAGTCGCATGGCGATTGTGGTTGCTCGCAGCCGAAAGAGCAGTCGCATGGCGACTGTGGTTGCTCGCAGAAAAAGGACGACTCTGGACAGTCGCAGACGAACAGCGGACGGCAGTCGCAGGTGCAGATCCTGACTGAGTCCGAGCAGTTCAACCTGCAGAACCTGAGCGTCCTCAACTCGGGCGACACCTACCAGGGTGACGCGAACAACTCGAACTCCGGTCAGGCCAACCAGCAGGAGAACCGCCAGGCGAGCTTCACCGGTGGTAAGGGGGTGGTCTGGTAACCCGCGACCTTGCGGAGCGGCGCTCCGTGATGTTTGTCGAGCCCGTGGATCGCTAAGGCTCCACGGCTCGGGTGGCCGCCGGTCGGCGCTTCGGTGCCGACCGGCGGCTGCCGCATGTCTCGACCCAGACAGCGCTAGGTAGACTCGCGCCCCGCTGGATGGATCTTTACGAGTACCAGGGGAAAGAGCTCTTCCGCCGCTTCGGGATCGCCGTCTCTGACGGACGGCTGGCGACGACGCCTGAGGAAGCGCGCGGCGCGGCTGAGGAGCTCGGCGGCCAGGTCGTCGTCAAGGCTCAGGTTCTGAGCGGCGGCCGCGGGAAGGCCGGGGGCATCAAGCTCGCCGACGACCCCGGGGACGCTGAGCGCAAGGCGGGGGAGATCCTCGGTCTCGACATCGGCGGCCACATCGTCCGCAAGCTCTGGATCGAGCGCGCCTCCGAGATCGCCAACGAGTACTACCTCTCGGTGACCTTCGACCGTGGCGCGAAGAAGGCGCTCTTCATGCTCACGACCGAGGGCGGAATCGAGATCGAGGAGGTTGCGGCGGAGAAGCCGGAAGCCCTGGTCCGGCTGCACGTGGACCCGCTCGAGGGCTTTCAGCCGTACCAGGCCCGCCGCCTGATCTACGGCGCCGGAATCGAGGATCCCGAGCAGCAGAAGCAGATCGCCGCGATCGTCGAGCAGCTCTACCGCTGCTTTGTCGAGACCGACGCGATGCTCTGCGAGATCAACCCGCTGATCGTCACGCCCGAGGGGGAGGTGCGCGCGCTCGACTCGAAGTTCACGGTCGACGACAACGCGCTTTACGAGCACCCGGACATCGCCGAGATGCGCGACCCCGAGGCCTATCCGCCGGAGGAGCGCGCGGCGCGGGCGAAGGGCGTCACGTACGTCAAGCTCGACGGCGAGGTCGGGATCCTCGGGAACGGCGCCGGGCTCGTGATGTCCACGCTCGACGTGATCGCGCTCGTCGGCGGCCGGCCGGCGAACTTCTGCGACCTCGGCGGCGGCGGCGACGCGCAGGGAGTCGTGGATGCGCTCGAGGTGATCAGCGCCGACCCGCAGGTGCGCTCGATCCTGTTCAACATCTTCGCGGGGATAACGCGCTGCGACGAGGTGGCGCGCGGGATCCTGCAAGCCCTCGAGCAGATCACGATCGACCTTCCGATCGTCGTCCGCTTCGACGGCACAAACGCGGAAGAGGGACGGGAGATACTCGCCGAGGCGGCGCCGCCGAACTTGCACGTGGAGCCGACGATGCTCGAGGCCGCCCGGCGCGCCGTGGAGCTGGCCGCGTGAGCGCGGACATCTGGAGCGAACGCGCCGATGCCTATCGCGAGAGCGAGTCGCACCGGCGGGGACGGGATCTCGACCTGTTCGCGGAATGGGCTGCGGGCAAGACAGTCCTGGACGTCGCCAGCGGGGGCGGCCACGTCGCCACGCGGCTGCGCGAGGCCGGCTGTGAGGTCGTGACCAGCGATCCCGCCCCTGGCATGAAGCCGGACGCGATCTGCCGCGCCGAGGACCTACCGTTCGCGGACGGCAGCTTCGAGGTCGTCACCTGCCGGGTCGCGGCGCACCACTTCGAGGATCCGGCGGCGGCGCTGCGCGAGTTCGCGCGGGTCAGCAGTGACCTCGTCCTCGTCGCCGACAACCTCTACCTCGGCGAGGCCGGTGAGGAAGCCGACCGCCTGCGCGATCCCACGCATGTGCGTAACTACTCCGAGAACGAGTGGCGTGAGCTGTTCGCCCAGGCCGGGCTCGAGGTCGATGTTCTCGAGCGGGAGGAAAAGCGTGTCGAGCTCGAGCCCTGGCTCGAGCGCACAGGCTGCGTCGGCGAGGAGGCAGAACGGGTGCGCGAGCTCCTGGGCGACCGCATCGACGGCGGCCGGCTCCGGCTCGACCGCGGCATCTTCAAAGCGGGTCACCGCTGATGGCGGTCATCGTCGACCGAGACACACGGCTCGTCGTCCAGGGGCTGACCGGCCGCGAGGGTCGCTTCCATGGCTTGCGCAACCGCGACTACGGGACGACCGTGGTCGCCGGCGTGACCCCAGGCAAGGGCGGCCAGGACGTCGACGGCGTGCCCGTCTTCGACACCGTGGCCGACGCAGTCGCCGAGACCGCGGCGAACACGACGATGGTCTTCGTGCCCGCCCGCTTCGCCGGCGACGCGATCTACGAGGCCGTCGACGCAGGCATCGGCACGGTGATCTGCATCGCGGAAGGCCTGCCCGCTCACGACATGCTCCGCATCTACAGCTACATCCACCCGCGCGGGATCACGATGCTCGGCCCGAACTGCCCCGGCGCCCTGTCTCCAGGTAAGGCGAACGTCGGGATCATCCCGGCCGAGATTTTCCGCGAGGGCGCCGTCGGCGTCGTCTCCCGGTCCGGGACGCTCACCTACCAGATCGGACACGAGCTGACCCAGCGCGGGCTCGGCAACTCGACGATCGTCGGGATCGGCGGCGACCCCGTCGTCGGCTCGTCGTTCGTCGACATCCTCGAGCGTTTCGAAGCCGACGACCAGACGGAGCTGATCGTGCTCGTGGGCGAGATCGGCGGCGACGAAGAGGAGAAGGCGGCTGCGTTCATCGAGGCGGAGGTGACGAAGCCGGTGATCGCCTACATCGCCGGCTTCACGGCGCCGCCGGGCAAGACGATGGGGCATGCGGGCGCGATCATCTCGGGGTCTTCGGGCACCGCCCAGGCAAAGAAGGAAGCTCTTGAAGCGCGCGGCGTGCACGTCGGCACGACACCGACCGAGGTCGCCGATCTCGCCGCCGCGGCCGCTGGAGTTCCTCGCTGAACCCGCGATCCCTCAGCGCACCGTGATCGGTGCGCATGCAAGGGGGCTCCGGTTGCCCGCACGGTCCGTCGCGCGGACGCAGAAGCGGTAGTTGCCCGCCTTCGCCGGGGCGCGCCAGCCGAACCAGAACGCGACCTCGTTCCCGGTCGTGCGGAGCCGCCGCGTGAACGCTTTCAGTGTCCTCGACCGCCGCACCACGGTGAGCCGCTCGGTCGTCTTACCGCTGTCGTCCGTGACCGTGTAGCGCAGCCGAAGAAGGCGTCCCGGGCGGCCGCGGGCGGGGAAGACCCGGACCGCGGGCGGCTGCGTGTCGCGGGTCGAGGGCGGCGAGGCGCCAGGCGGTGTGGCAGAGGGTGAAGGCGGAGGAGGCGGCGGTGGTGGCGGCGGGGAGACCGAGGCCGCAAGCGCCTGCTGGACGTCGATCCGGCCGTAGCCGTAGTGCGCGTCCCACGTGCAGCCCACACACGTGCCGAACGGGTCGGGCCCGTACGCGACGCCGCCGACCTTGTCGGAGCTCCGCGCAAGGATCTGCCGGATCTCCGCCACCGACGCAGTCGGGTGCTCTCCCACCACGAGCGCCGCGAGCCCCGTCACATACGGCGAGGCCATCGAAGTCCCGTCCAGGTAGGCGTAGCTGTTGCCCGTGTAGGTCGAGGCGATGTTGACCCCGGGCGCCGAGACGAAGACGTTCGGGTAGCCGTAGTCGGAGAAGGATGCCGGCGCGTCATTCGAGTCGGTGGCAGCGACGCCTATCGCGCCGGGGCAGGACGCCGGGTAGTTCGCGACGGAAGAGCTCGAGTTGCCCGCAGCCGCTACGACGACGGCGTGGTAGGTGTTCACGGCCGTCGAGACCGCACTGCAGAGCGTGGCCGAGTAGCCCGGCCCGCCGAGGCTGAGGTTGATTACGCGCGCGCCGTGCTGGGCGGCCCAGGTGATCCCGTCCGCGACGTCCGCGTCGTCGGCGACGAGGCCGTTCGCGGAGTCGTTGTGGAAGACGCCTACCGCGACGATCGGTGACGCGAACGAGAGCCCGGCGATCCCGAGCCCATTGTCCGCGGCGGCAGCGGCGATGCCCGCGACGTGCGTCCCGTGCCCGCTGAGGTCGGGCGGGTCGCCCGCGGCGCAGCCGCCGACGCACGTGGCTCCGGACCCGGTCATGTTCGGGGCGAGATCCTGATGGGTCGCCTCGACCCCGGTGTCGACGATGCCGATGGTCGCGCCCGCAGCCGGCGTGAAGCTCGCTGGAAAGAGGGTCCAGCCGGCGAGGGCCGAGATCGTCGGCAGCGCCCACTGCAGGTTGTAGTGGGGATCGTTCGGCGGGTTGAGCGCAAATGGGCGCCGGAACCCGTTCGGCTCGGCATAGAGCACATCCGGGCGCTGCCGGTAAGCCGTCAATGCCTGCGCAGCGGTCTCGCCCGGCTCGAGACGCACGACTGCGACCCTGCCGGACGTCTGGCGCACGAGATCGTCTCCGACCGCCTCGACCCTCGCCCGTGCAGCGGCCGGATTGGCGAACCGGACCAGGATCGTCCTGGCCGCAGAGGCCGGGGCTGCGAAAGTCAGAGCAGCAAGGAAGGCGAGCGCCGCACGCATCACCTCCGCTATTCGGCAGCCAGCGTCCCCTTCTCTACACTCGATCGTGTGACGATTTCTCTCGCCCGGGGGATCCCTGCGCCGGAGTGCCTCCCGGTCGAGGAGCTGGCCGACTGCGCCCGCGCCGCCCTTCGACGGGACGGCCGCACCATCCTTTCCTACGGCAGCACGCTCGGCTACGCGCCCTTGCGGGAGTGGATCGGCGATCGACACGGCGTCGACCCCAAGCGCGTCGTGATCACGAACGGATCCCTGCAGGTGTTCCACCTGCTGCTCTCGCTACTCCCGCCGGGACGCGTGATCGTCGAGCGGCCGACCTACGACCGTCCCCGCAAGATCCTCCTCGGGCTGGGCCGTGAGCTCGGCGAAGTGGCCGTCGACACCGAGGGCCTGGACGTCGACGAGCTCGAGCGCGTCCACGCCGCCGGCACGGCTCCGGCGCTCCTGTACACGATCCCGACCTTCCAGAACCCAACGGGAGTCACGCTCTCGGAGAGCCGCCGCCGCCGTCTCGCCGATTTCGTGGGCGCGACGGCGCTGCCGGTGCTCGAGGACGACCCCTACGGCCTCGTGCGCTTCGAAGGCGAGCCGTTGCCGACGCTCTTCGAGCTCGAGGGCGGCGAGCACGTGATGTACAGCTCGTCCTTCTCGAAGACGATCGCGCCGGGCCTACGGGTCGGCTACGCCATCGTGCCGGCAGCGCTTTCGTCGAGGCTCGAGCCGCTTGCCGCGTCGACGTACATCACGCCGGCGCTGCTGGCCCAGGCGACCGTGCACGAATTCCTCGAGCGGGGCCTGCTCGAGCCCAGCTTGGAGCGGGTGTGCAGCCTCCTGCGGCAGCGACGAGACGCGATGCTCGAGGCGCTCGAACAAGGCTTCGCCGGGCGTGCTCGCTGGAGCCGGCCCGAAGGCGGCTACTTCGTTTGGCTCGAGCTTCCGGACGTCGACACCACCGAGCTGCTGGGACTCGCGGCAGACGCGGATGTGACCTTCGTTCCCGGGCCGGACTTCGGCGGTGCGCCGAACACCGCCCGGCTCGCGTTCAGCTTCGTCTCGCCGGACGAGATCGCGGAAGGCGTGCGCCGCCTCGCCGGCCTAGTGGCGACGCCGACGGCGGCGGTAGAGCTGGGATAGGAGCACTCCGCACAGGAGGCCGAGCGCGAGGCTGAGGAGGATCAGCCAGATCAGCGAGACCCGTGAGGTCCCGAAGACGAAGTGCAGAGTGACCTGCTTGCGGTTCTCGAGCACGAACGCTGTCACGTAGGCAGTCGTAGCGACGAGGAGCACGAGCTTCGCGTAGAGGGACGGCTGCCGCTCTCGCAACGGCTCCTCTGCAGGTGCTTCCTCGTGCAGCGGCTCGTCCTCGGAGCGGCGGCGGCCCAAGCGCAAACGCATGGCGGCAGCCTAAGCGGCTCGAGAGTGATCCGTCAGTGGACGCGGCACCAGGCGGGGCTGGCGCGGAGGGACGAGCGAGCCGCGGCTATGGAGACGGAATGTCGGGCACGGCTCGTCGGGCGAGAGCGCGCACAACCCCGCCCTCCGGAAATAGCAATCATCGCAGGTTGGTTGGGTCAACTTGCTCATGTTCCTACCTGCTCCCTCGAAACGCGCTGCCTGGACAAAGCAGGACTATAGGTGCACTGGGAACGGTTTCAAGGCTTGCCTGTGGAGAAAACATTGCAATTTCCGGCGGTTTTGACGGCGCTCAAAACGCCTGTCTTTCAGGTTTTTGGCCCCAAAGTTGCCAACGAGTGCAACGCTTGTGGAAAGTTCTCCACAGGGATGATCCTGAGCCCGTCCGCATAGCGTCTGGCCTCTTTCGCGTTGTCCCCGGAAGGCACAAGGAAGACGTCCACACCCGCGCGGCGCGCGCCGAGCGTCTTTTGCTTGACACCGCCGATCGGCAGGACCTGACCCTGGAGCGTGAGCTCACCGGTGGCCGCGACCTTGTGGCCGTGGGCGACGTCGCGACCGAGTTGTTGCAGGATGTCGAGCGCAAACGCAAGGCCGGCCGAGGGCCCGCCGATGCCTCCGGCGTCGATCCTGATCGCGAGCGGGAGTCGAACCTGGAGATCGTCGAGAGCTGAGACGCCGATGATCGCACGCCTTCGGTCGCTGGGATCGGCGGCGGTCGCCAAGGTCGCCGATCGAATCCGTCCGCGGCGGCGGAAACGGATCGTGACTCGGTCGCCCGGCTTCTTGTGAGAGAGCACGCCGCGCAGCTCGACGATCGTTCTCACGGCGTGCCCGTCGACCGTGAGGATCACGTCGCCGGCCTGGAGCAACTTCGCAGCCGGCGCGTTGGGCTCGACCAGCAGGACCGTCACTCCGCCGCTTTGGACGCTCACCTTGTACCCGAGCAGCTTCAGCGCGACGTAGGGCGCGATCTTCTGTGAGTCCGCCATCTCCTGCTGGCCGAGCCGGCGCTCGAGCGAGGAGCTGATGTTCGGGGAGCGGACGAGGGAGGAGCCGCCGGCGCGAATCCACGGCAGGAGCCGTTCGATCAGCCTCGCCTGTCGTTCCCGCACGTCCACGAAGTAGATCGCTCCCTTGTCACGAGACGGCCGCTCGCCTTGGAGGTGGACGAGTGGGGCAACCGGGTGGGCCGTGTCGACGAGCTCGAGCTGGTAGCCCCGTGCCGGAATGAGCCAGAGGACGAGCGTGGCCACGATCAGGAGAAAGCCGCCCAGTGCGCCAATCCAGGCGGGAGAGGGCCACCGAGTTCGGATGCGCCGACCCGGAGGCTCCGGCTCCAAAATCGTCAAAGAAGTCCTCGAGTCAGCCCGCCGTCCACCGGGATCACCGTACCGGTGACGTAGGCGGAAGCCTCCGAGGCCAGGAAGCAGGCGACCTGCGCGACCTCGCCGGGGAGGCCGAAGCGCCGCAGCGGAATCTGCTCGAGATCCTCGGCGCGCGGCTTGCCCGAATAGACCTCGGCGAGGCGCTCGGTCTCGATCCGGCCGGGCGCGATCGAGTTGACGGTGATCCGCTTCGGTCCTACTTCGCGGGCGAGTGTCTTCGCCCAGCCGATCACTCCGGGGCGGACGCTGTTCGAGAGCGCCAGGTTGTCGATTGGCTCACGCACGGAGCTCGACGCGATGTTGATCACGCGGCCCCGGCCGCTTCGCTCGAGCTGTGGGAGACAGAGCCCGGTCAGGCGGATCGCGGAGAGCAACAGCAGCTCGACTGTTTGCTCTACCTGCTCATCGGTGAGGCCGACCGCCTGCGTGCGTGGCGGGCCGCCGCCGTTGTTGACCAAGATGTCGATCCCGCCGAAGGCCTCGAGCGTCCGGTCGACCAGCCGTTTCAGGTCGGCGGGGTTGGTGAGGTCGCCGCGGACGGCCAGACCACCGATCCGCTCGGCCTCGCGCTGGAGCAGCTCGCGCCGGCGCGCGAACATCGCCACGTTGGCACCTTCGGCGGCGAGTGCCTCTGCGATCGCCAGTCCCATGCCGGACGATGCCCCGCAGACGATCGCCGTGCGCCCGGCGAGGCCCAGCTCCACTAGCCGACTACCCCACCCCGGGTGGGGATGAAAGTCCACCCGCCACCCGCAGAGAGCGTACCGCCGAAACCGTCACGTGTCCGCGCCGTGGCTGTGCCGAAACTGCGCCGGTTCGTCCCGTCGTTCACGAAGGCCAGCTCAGGCGGCGGTGCCCAGGACTTCGACCACCTCGCGGACGGCGGCGGCTGACTCGTCGAACGCGCCGCGCTCCTCGTCGGTCAAGTCGAGCTCGATGATCTCCTCGACCCCGCCGGCTCCGAGCTTGACGGGAACCCCCATGTAGAGGCCGTCGATCCCGTACTCGCCCTCCAGGTAGGCCGTGCACGGCAGCACGCGATGCTCGTCGAGCATTATCGCGTCGACCATCTGAGCGGCCGCCGCCCCGGGCGCGTACCAGGCCGAGGTTCCGAGCAGCTCGACGATCTCCCCGCCGCCCTTTGCCGTCCGCTGCACCATCGCCTGAATTCGTTCCTCGGAAACGAGCTTGCGCAGCGGAATTCCACCAACGGTCGTCGCGGACACGACCGGCACCATCTGGTCGCCGTGCCCCCCGAGCACCATCGCCGTCACGTCCTTGGTCGAGGAGCCGGTCTCCCACGCGATGAACGTCGAGAAGCGGGCGGTGTCGAGGATTCCTGCCATCCCGAAGACGCGTTCCTTCGGCCAGCCCGAGACGTTCTTGGCCACGTGGCACATCGCGTCGAGCGGGTTCGAGACGACGATCAACACGGCGCCGGGCGCCTGCTCGGCCACCTGCTCAGTGACGGAGCCGACGATCTGCTCGTTCGTCGTCACGAGATCGTCGCGGCTCATCCCCGGCTTTCGCGGCACACCGGCAGTGATCACGACCACGTCCGACCCGGCGGCCTCTTCGTAGCCGTTCGAGCCGAGGACGTTGGGCTCGTAGCCGAGGACGGCACCCATCTGGTCGATGTCGAGCGCCTTGCCCTGCGGCAGGTTTTCGACGATGTCGACGAGCACGACGTCCGCGTAGTCGCGCGTCGCGAGCACCTGAGCGCACGTCGCGCCGACGTTCCCGGCGCCGACGACCGTCACCTTGCGGCGCTTCATACGCGCGCCCCCAGGCCGTCGATGACGGCGTCCGCGACCTCGCTCGTGCCTACTGCTGTGGGATCGTCCCGGGCGGGCTTCATGTCGTAGGTCACGCTCTTGCCTTCCCGGATCACTTCGGCGATCGCGCCTTCGAGCCGGTCGGCGGCGTCCGTCTCGTCGAGGTGTCGGAGCATCAGCACGCCGGAGAGCATCATCGCCATCGGGTTCACCTTGTTCTGCCCTGCGTACTTCGGCGCCGAGCCGTGCGTCGGCTCGAAGACGGCCGCGTGTGTTCCGAAGTTCGCTCCCGGCGCCAGCCCGAGCCCTCCGATCAGACCGGCGGCGAGGTCCGAGACGATGTCCCCGTACAGGTTCGGCAGCACGAGCACGTCGTACTCCTCCGGCCGCTGGACAAGCTGCATGCAGAGGTTGTCTACGATGCGGTCCTCGAACTGGAGGTCGGAATTCTCTTCCGCCACCTCGCGGGCGACCCGCAGGAAGAGCCCGTCCGAGAACTTCATGATGTTGGCCTTGTGCACGGCCGTCACCTTGCGGCGGCCGTTGCGGCGCGCGTAGTCGAACGCGAACTCGACGATCCGGCGGCTGCCGTCCACGGAGAGCGGCTTGATCGAGATCCCGGAGCGAGGTGGCGCGTGCCCGCCGTGGGCCTCGATCCACTCCGCCAGCTCGGATGCATGTGCCGAGCCTTCCTCGTACTCGATCCCCGCGTAGAGGTCCTCTGTCGCCTCGCGCACGATGATCAAATCGACGTTCTCGTAGCGCGAGCGCACGCCCGGGTAGCTCTTGCACGGCCGAACCTGCCCGTAGAGGTCGAGCGTCTTGCGCAGCGTCACGTTCACCGAGCGGAAGCCGCCGCCGACAGGCGTGGTGATCGGGCCTTTCAGCGCGACCCCGGTGCGCTTGATCGAGTCGAGCACGTGCTCGGGCAACGGGTTGCCGCCGTGCTGTTCCATGACGTCGGCGCCCGCCTCCTGGACATCCCATTCGAGTGCAACGCCGGTGGCCTCGAGAACGCGGCGCGTGGCCTCTGTCAACTCGGGTCCCGTGCCGTCGCCGGGGATCAGCGTTACCTCATGCGCCACGGCGCGTGACTCTAGCGGAGGCCTGTACGCTTTCCGGCCGTGAACGAGTTCAAGCAGGGGCTCGAAGGGGTCGTTGCCGTTCAGACAGAGATCGCGGAGCCGGACCGCGAAGGCGGCTCCCTCCGCTACCGCGGCATCGACATCGAGGAGCTCGTCGGGCATGTCCCCTACGAGAAGGTCTGGGGCCTGCTCGTCGACGACGACATCAACTCGGCCATGCCCGAGCCAGAGCCCTACGAGCCGGCGGCGCTCACCGGCAACGCCCCGTCCGATCTGCAGACGGAGACCGCCCGCCTCTCCGGAGTCTGGAAGCTCGGCAAGTTGAACGAGATCTCCGACGAGCAAGCCCGCGAGGACCTGGGGCGTCTTTCCGCGCAGATGATGTCCATCGTCGCCCGCTCTGCCCGCGTCGCTGACGGCCACGACGACCCGGTGCCAGACGACGTGGTTGCTCGAGGCGAGACCGCCGCCGAGAAGTTCCTGCTGCGCTGGCGCGGCGAAGCGGATCCGAGGCACGCCAAGGCGATCGACACGTACTGGATCTGCACCGCGGAGCACGGGCTGAATGCGTCCACCTTCACGGCGCGAATCGTCGCCTCGACCGGAGCGGACTGCGGCGCCTCGCTCTCGGCGGCGGTGGGAGCTCTCTCCGGCCCGTTGCACGGGGGCGCACCGGCGTACGTGATGCCGATGCTGGAGGAGGTCGGTGCGGCCGGCGATGCAGAGAGATGGGTCCGGGATCTGCTCGACCAGGGCGGGAGGATCATGGGCTTTGGCCACCGGATCTACCGGGCCGAGGATCCGCGTTCGCGGATCCTCAAGCGAACCGCCAAGGAGCTCGGGTCGCCGCACGTCGAGGTCGCCGAGGAGCTCGAGCGGGTTGCATTGAAGGCGTTGCAGGAGCGGCACCCGGATCGCGTGCTTGCGACCAACGTCGAGTACTACTCGGCGATCGTGCTGGACGTGGCGGAGATCCCGCCCGCACTCGCACCCGCGATGTTCGCCTGTTCGCGCGTCGCGGGGTGGTCGGCGCACATCCTCGAGCCGCAGCGCACCGGCCGGCTCGTCAGGCCGTCGGCGGAGTACGTCGGTCCCGCCGCACGGTCGCTCGCCTCGGTGTGACGCTCGCCGAGGCAGCAACC
>JBARRQ010000050.1:0-10992 GCA_049644305.1 Gaiellaceae bacterium | reverse complement strand
GCCGGGCTCCGCCCGGCGAGAGGCTCACCAACGCGGTCCCGCCACGAGCGCAAAGACCTCAGCCGGCTCGTGAAACCAGGGAACTACGCAGCCGGTCGCAAGGAGGGGGCTCGTGGGGGAACCAGGTGTTCCCCCACGCCGACTAGACGCAGTCTTTGAGACCCTGCGCCTCGGGCAGGGACTCGAGCTTCTTCAACGTGTTGTTCTCGATCTGGCGTATGCGCTCTCGCGTGACCCCGAAGGCGCGGCCGACCTCCTCGAGCGTGCACGGCTGCGCGCCGGAGAGACCGAAGCGCAGCTCGATCACCTTGCGGTCGCGCTCAGGCAACGAGGCGAGCGCGTTCTCGATGTCCTCCCGCCGCAGCGAGACCGAGGCGGTGTCGAACGGCGACTCGGCTTGCTCGTCCTGGACGAAGTCTCCGAGCTCGGACTCCTCCTCCTCGCCGATCGGCTTCTCGAGCGAAACCGGATGCTGTGCCATCCGCAGGATGTCGCGCACCTCCGAGGTGGTCATCTCGAGCTCGGACGCAATCTCGTCCGGGCGCGGCTCACGCCCGAGGCGCTGGACGAGTTGGCGCTCGATGTGCACGACTTTGTTCAGCTTCTCGACCATGTGCACGGGAATGCGGATCGTGCGCGCCTTGTCGGCGATCGCCCGCGTCACGGCCTGCCGAATCCACCAGGTCGCATACGTCGAGAACTTGTAGCCCTTGCGGTAGTCGAACTTCTCGACGGCGCGGATCAGGCCGAGCGAGCCCTCCTGGATCAAGTCGAGGAAACTCAGGCCCCGCCCCAGGTACGACTTCGCGATGGACACGACAAGGCGCAGGTTGGCCTCGATCATCTGCGTCTTCGCGGCCATCTCCCCACGCTCGATGCGCTTCGCCAGGTAGACCTCCTGGTCGGCGGTCAGCAGCGGCACCTTGCCGATCTCGCGCAGGTAGAGCCTCAGAGAGTCGAGGCTCGGCTCGACGGTCAGGTCGAGCTTCGGAACCTTCTCCTCCTCCGCCAGCGCTGGTTGCTCGTGCGGCGGGTGCTTGTGCTGCTCCCCCTCGACCAGCTCGATCGAGTGGTCGATCAGGTAGGTGTAGAAGTCCTCGATCTGCTCCTTGCTGAGCTCGACCTCCTCGAGCCCGGACACGATCTCGTCGTACGTAAGGAAGCCCTTCTCGACGCCGTCTTGAACGAGCTTGTGGAGCTCCTCGACGTCCGGAAGGGAAATGTCAACGGTGAGCACCTGACCTCCGGCTGTCTCGCGGCTTGGCTGCACGGAAAACCTAGACACGACGAGAGCCGGCGCTCTTGTCTCCCCGGCTCACCCCTCGCCGCGTCGGATGTTACACACGAATTCGCAATTTCGGAACAATTTCTTTACAAAGTGGCGATGCCGCCGACGACCTCTCCGTGGCTGTTTTTCACCGGTAGCTCTGCGAGCTCGGGCAGCTCGAGCTCAAGGGTCGAGGCGAATGCGTAGAGCGCCGGCCGCAATGCGCGCGAATTTCCGTCGGCGACCTTGAGCGCAAGCCCCAGCCCCTGAGCGGAAGCGGCGCAGAGCAGTCCCTCCGCGCCGCCCTTCGCAATCCAGCCCGGAAGCGCCCGCATCAGCTCGGTGTCGGTCGCGCCGTCGCCGCCTACGAGCTCGGGGCGAGCGCGCATCGCCGCTGCGACCGGGGTGCGGACGAGGCGGGAGAAGGCGAAGGCGGCGCGCTCCAGCGGGAGCGCAAAGCAGACGACGCCGCAGCCGTCGGTCCCGGTCGCCACCTCGTCCGCGGGCAGCTCGGCGGTTGCGGCCACCTCCTCCAGGAGCGCGGTCTGCAGCGGATGGTCAGGCAAGCGGTAACCCTCGACCGGCCAGCCGTGCGCCCGGCAGACGGCAAGCATGCCGGCGTGCTTGCCCGAGCAGTTGTGGAAAACCGGCTCGGGCGGCCGTCCGGGCTGGAGCCCGCAGTCAAGCTCGTCCTCGGCGCCGCCCGTCTTCCGGAGCAGTGTGCGGACCGCCTCGACGTGCGCCGGCGTTCCCAGGTGGGAGGCGGCGGCGATCGCGAGGTCGGCATCGTCCAGGTCCTCGCGCGCGCGCGCCAGCGGCAGGGCCTGAATCGGCTTGGCCGCCGATCGCAGCGATGTCGAGAGCGTCGGGTCGCCCGCCGCCGCGACGACCTCGCCGTTCTCGACGGCGACAGCGTGCACGCGATGCACCGACTCGATGATCTCCCCGCGCTTCACGGCTACGCTGAGCGGCTCTGCCATGGCCGGGAGACTAAGTGCCTGAGCTACCCGAAGTGGAGGCGCTACGGCGCGCCCTCGACGAGCCCGTGCGCGCGTTTCCGATCGAGCATGCCGGGCCGGCGCACGTCGCCACTCTGAAGACGTTCGATCCTCCTCTCTCGGCCCTCGAAGGCCGGCGGCTCGCGGGCGCGAAGCGGCGCGGCAAGCGTCTGCTCTTCCCGACCGACGACGGCGAGCTCGTGCTGCTGGTGCACCAGATGACGAAGGGACGCGTGCGCTACGTGTCGTCGAGTCATGAAGGACCCAAGGCACCGGCATTCCGGCTTCGGTTCCAGGGCGGTGCCCAGCTCGTCGTCACTGAGGCGGGAGCGAGGAAGCGGGCAGGTGTCTGGCTTCTGTCGCCAGAGGGGGCTGACGAGGAGCTCGCCCACCTCGGCCCCGAGGCGCTCGACCTCCGTGATGGGGAGCTCGCCGAGATCCTGGCGGCCGACAACCGGCGCCTGCATTCGCTCCTGCGCGACCAGCGGGCGATCGCCGGGATCGGCCGGGCCTGGGCGAACGAGATCCTCCACGAGGCGCGGCTCTCTCCCTTCGCCATGTCCGAGGGACTGCCCCCTGAACAGATCCGGACGCTCGCCGGCGCGATCGAATCGGAGCTGCGGCGCGGGCTCGAGCTTCGCGAGCGCGGCGCCAAGGACGCGAAGGTCTACCGCGTGCACGACAGGCTGGGCGAGCCGTGCCACGTCTGCGGCACGCCCATCGCGCGCGTCGATTTCGAGGAGCACACGATCTACTACTGCTCGAAGTGCCAAACCGGCGGCCGCCTGCTCAAGGATCGCCGGCTCTCGCGTCTCCTGCGGTAAGCGCACGCGGCGACTTCAAGTAGGTCGACCGGTCATTTCCGACGGCCGCGCAGGCGAAGCCCGCGCGGCCTTAGGCCGGCGCCGCAAGCGGCGCCTCGGTGCCAAACCGGCGGCCGCCTGCTCAAGGATCGCCGGCTTTCACGGCTGCTCCGCTAGCGCGCTGTCGACCAGCTCGGCCGCTTCGCGCACGCGCGAGACCTCTTCGGCCGACAGCCGCCCGAGAAGCCGCGCGAGGTTCGTCACCCGCCGCTGTCGCCCCTTCTGCATGACGCGCCTGCCCTTGGTCGTTGCTCGCAGCCGTACGACCGGCCGTCGGCCGGATCATCCTCGCGGCTGATATAGCCGTCCTCGACGAGCGACTTGGCAATTCGACGAGCGGAGGGCGTCAATGACAGAGCTTCTGCAGGCATTGCATTCCGGGCAACAGGACCGCGTCGAAGAGCTCCTCGCGCAGGGGCCGAAGCTGAACGTCTTCGAGGCGGCGGCGCTCGGCAAGGTCGAGCGGCTGAGAGAGCTCCTCGAGGAGGACCCGCGCCGCGTCGCAGCGTTTGACGACGACGGCTTCCAGGCACTCGGGCTCGCGTGCTTCTACGGCCACGTCGAGGCGGCCCGCCTGCTGCTCGACAGCAGCGCCGACCCGAACACACTCGCTCGCAACCCACACATCCAGTCGAACGCGCTTCATGCCGCGGCCGCGGCGGAGAACAAGGGCCCTGATGTGCGCTATGCGCTCTGCGAGCTGCTTCTCGAGCGCGGCGCCGACCCGAACATCCACCAAGGCACGGATGATTTCCGCGCGATCGACGCGGCTCGCCAGAACGGCGACGACCGCCTCGAGCGCCTGCTGTTAGACCACGGCGCGAAGCCCTAGCCTCAGACGCCTGCTTGCTCGCTGCGCTTTGCCGGCGAAGGCGGGCTTTGCCCGCCGAGAGCTTCGGTGCGCCAAGAACCTCAGCGGCACGACTCCAGCCGCCGGCTCCTGAAACGAAAAGAGGTGCGCCTACGTCGTCGAGGAAGGGGCTCGCGGGGGAACCAGGGGTTCCTCCGCGCTGTCCCTCGCGCTGAGCCAGTCAAGTACCACGGCCCACTCCTCGTCGAGGAAGTGGCCTCCGCCCTCGAGCAGCTCGAAGCGCGCGTTGGGAAGCCGGCTCGCCACGTACTCGCCGTGACTCCGCGGAGCGAGCACGTCCAGCTCGCCCTGCCACAGCCTCACGTCCGCCTGCACGTCCTCCAGCTCGAAGCCCCAGGGCTTCGCGAAAGCAAGGTCGTCGTCGGCCCAGCCGCGGACCCCTTGCCGCGCGGACTCGACCCATGACTCGCGCAGGATCCTGCGGAAGTCCTCGCCGGAGATGATCGCGCGGTCGACCTCGGGCAATTCGGCGGCGACCTCGTCGATCATGGCGTCTGGATCGCGACCCACCTCGTCGACGAACGGCTGCAGATACGTCTCGATCGCCTCCCGCCCCTCGAGCGCCGCGCCGAACTCCTTCACGTTCACGTCGGCAAGGCCGTCGAAGAAGTCGAAGTCGGAGGTATCCGAGGGAGCCGGCGTAACGAGGACGCCCACGCGCAGGAGCCGGTCGCCGAGCAGGGCCCCGCAGGCGAGCGCGTGCGGGCCGCCGCCGGAGCCGCCCACGACCGCGAAGCGGTCGAAGCCAAGCGCGTCCGCGATCGTCTCGACGTCCGCAGCCGCATCAGCAACCGAGCGGCCGACCTTCGGGTCTGAAAGACCGTACCCGGGGCGGTCGTAGGCGACCATGCGGACGCCGTGACGGTCGTACAGCCGGCCGTCCGGATGACGCCCCAGGCGACTGCCCGGCGTGCCGTGGCAGGTGATGACCGGCGCGCCTCCGGCCGCCCCGCGCTCCACGTACGCGAGCGCGCGGCCGTCAGGAGTCTGGGTGGTTCCCTGCCGCTCCACGGCCCGGATCATACGGGCGAAGCCGCCGGCCGTACGTGAGCCCGCGTCACGGCAGCAGGCGACGCACAGCCGAGGAGCCGGAGCCCGAGCTCGATCTCCTCTCGAAGGAGCGCGAGCACGCGCGAGACGCCGTCCTCGCCGCCGGCGGCCAGGCCCCAGACGACCGCCCGTCCCGACATCGCAGCGCGCGCGCCGAGCGCCAGCGCTTTCAGCACGTCGGTCCCTCGACGGACGCCGCCGTCGACGAGCACTTCGACGCGCTCGCCCACTGCCTCGACCACCTCGGGAAGGACGTCGAGCGACGCCGGCACGCCGTCCAGCTGGCGGCCGCCGTGGTTCGACACGACGACGGCCGCGGCACCGTGCTCGGCTGCAAGGAGCGCATCCTCCGCCGTCAGGACTCCCTTGACTACGAGAGGCAGGGAGCAGGCCGAGCGGAGCCATTCGAGATCGCGCCAGGTCAGGCTCGCGTTGAAGATCCCGCTGAGCGCCGCGTGGAAGTCCGTGCGCGCGAGGGCCACCGGCAGATTCGGGACAGAAAGGTCGTTCGGGAGCGCAAACGCGGCGCGCAGATCGCGTTCACGCCGTCCTGCGGCGGGGACGTCGACCGTGAGCACGAGAGCGCGAAAGCCTGCCTCGACCACGCCGGCAAGCAGCTCCTCCGTGAAGCCGCGGTCTCGCGACCAGTAGAGCTGGAACCACTGGGGCGCGTCAGGCGCCGCCGCCGCCAGCTCAGCGGGCGAGACGCTCGCGAGCGTTGAGAGGCACATCACCGTGCCGGCAGCGGCCGCGCCGCGCGCGGTCGCAAGCTCGCCCTCCGGGTGGGCGAGGGCCTGGAAGGCGGTCGGCGCGACCAGCAGCGGCAACGCGACATCCGTCCCGAGCACCGTCGTCGCCGTCGAGACCTCGCGCACGTCCACGAGCACCCGCGGGCGAAGCTCCCAGCGCGCGAAGGCTGCGCCGTTGGCGCGGAGGGTGTTCTCGTCGCCCGCGCCGCCGGCGAAGTACGCGTATGCGCCGGGGTCGAGCAGCTGCCGCGCCGCACTCTCGAAGTCGTCGACGTTGAGCGGCTCGGTCGCCGCCACTAGCCGGCTAGACGAATCGCGAGGGCCTCGCCGTCCACTTCCACAGAACCACCTTGCGCCCGAAGAAGGCGGACAGCAACAGCGGCCCCCAGATCGCGCAGGTCCTCGCCGAGAAGCACAGGAGCGGAGGCCGGGGTGACCGGAGCGAGCTCGAGCAGGGGCCCGTGCACCGCCAGCCGCACGTGCTCGAGCCCTCCGTGGCGCAATGCACATCTCGCGAGAGCCGCGACGGCGCGCTCCGTCGCGTCGCCGTCTAGCTCGAGACCCGTGCCCTCGCCTGCGACCTCGACGCGCTCCTCGCCCAGCCTGGCCGCAGCCGCACTCCCGAGCTCCAGGGTGTCCACGACCTTGCGCGTCGGCTCGTAGCGGCCGGCCTCGATCCGGCCGCCCAGCGCGAGCTCGTCGACGAGCTCGGCGATCTGGTCGGAGGCCGAGGTGATCATCTCGACGTAGCGTGCCGCCGGCCCTTCGATCTCGGCGAGGCGCCCCAGCGTGTGCGCGAACCCGTGGACCGTGGCCAGCGGGGTGCGCAGGTCATGGCAGGCGAGCAGGACGAGGCGGGCGAACTGGCTGTCTTCGGTCACAGAGGTGATTGGTAGCGTTGACGAGATGGACGACTCTCGCGAGCTTCTCACACACGATCTCCAAGCTGCGCCCTCGGAAGTTCCGCTCGCGCTGTCGCGGGCCGGAGTGGGCGGTGTCCAGAAGGCGATCCGGATCCGCTACGGCGAGAGCGAGAAGCTGATCGCCGCGGATATCGACTGCACGGTCGATCTCGAGCCGGGGCGCAAAGGCGTTCACATGTCGCGCTTCCCGGAGCTGTTCGAGGAGGCGATCGAGCAGGTCGTCATCGGCGAGGCGTTGCTCGTCGAGCACCTGGCCGAACACATCGCCGCGCACATCGTCGAGCGGCAGAGGGCGCTACGCGCGGAGGTACAGATCGTCGCGCGGTACCCGGTGGAGCGGCAGACGCCTGTGACCGGCCTGCCGACGCAGGAGATGGTCTCGCTGATCGGACGAGCCGCGGCGTCAGCTTCGCGGACACGCCGGCTGGTCGGCGTCGAGGCCACGGGGATCAACGCGTGCCCCTGCGCTCAGGGCCTCGTCCGCGAGCGGGCGGCCGAGAGGCTCGGCGAGGCGGGTTTTGACGAGCTCGACGTCGAGCGCATCCTCGAGCTAGTGCCACTGGCAACGCACAACCAGCGCGGACGCGGGACCCTTTTCGTCGGCACGGACGCAACCGTCAACGCGGAGCAGCTCGTCCGGATCGTCGAAGGCTCGATGAGCTCGCCGGTCTACGAGCTGCTCAAGCGCCCGGACGAGCTGTTCGTCGTCGAGCACGCCCACCTGCAGCCGCGTTTCGTCGAGGACTCGGTACGGATCTCGTTGCGCGACGCGCTCGCGGCATACCCCGAGCTCGACGACGGCGCCTTCCTGTCGGCGCGGCAGGTGAACATGGAGACGATCCACTCGCACGACGTGATCGCCGAGCGCTACGGCACCGCCGGGGAGCTGCGCGCGGAGCTCGAGGGCGAGCAGCCGGCCGAGCGGCACACGGAACTCCGCGAGTGGCTGGCGTCCTGACGAACTGACCAGTCGAACCGACCGGACTAGCTCTTGACGGTGAGGCATCGCTTGCGATGCCGACCTCAGGACGCGCGGGCTCTGCCCGTGCGTCCGTCTGAACTGACCAGTCGAACCGACCGGACTAGCTCTTGACAATCTGAGCGGGGCGGCGAAAGCGGAAGCGCATCTCGGTGCCGGCGCGCAGGCGGCCGATGTTCGCGCGATGGAGAACGACGACCGCGAGCGCGGCCGCCCCCGCGAACACGTCAACGGGCCATGGCTCGCCCAGGCCGACTGCGATTGCCGGTAGTGAGAGGGCGGCAGCGATCGAGGCGACCGACGCGTAGCGAAGAGCGGCGAAGGCCAGGACCCAGACCCCCAGCCCGATCGCACCGACGAGCGGTGCCACACCGAGAAATGCCCCGCCGCAGGTCGCGACGACCTTGCCGCCGCGCGCGAACCGGAGGAAGAGCGGCCGCCAGTGCCCGAGCATGGCCGCGCCGCCGGCGAGCACCCCGGCGAGATGCCCGGCGAAGATCGTCGCCAGCAAGGCAGGCACGAAACCCTTGGCGACGTCCAGGGCCATCACGGGCGCGCCGAAGCGGGCGCCGAAGGTCCGCCAGACGTTGGTCGCGCCGATGTTGCCGCTGCCGACGGTGCGGATGTCGACCCCCCGCAACGCGCCCACGGCCCAGTAGCCGGTCGGAATGCTGCCGGCGAGGTAGCCGGCGAGTGCGAACAGGAAAGTCGTCAGGCTTTCAAGCGGTGATCTGGTACCCGTTCACCCAGTCGTTGACCGCATCCCAGTCGAGGTTGTCGAAGAAGGCGTCGATGTAGGACGCCCGGTCGGTCTGGTAGTCGATGAAGTACGCGTGCTCGTAGACGTCGAGCGCGACGAGCGGGGTCGCGTTCCAGATCGGGAAGGTGTTCTGCGCGTCGCCGACGTAGTTGAACAGTCGTCCCTCGTCCCAGTCGTAGGCCGTCCAGGCCCAGCCGCGTCCCGCCATCCCGGTCGCCTTCAGGTCGGCCCGCCAGGTGGCCGGGGAGCCGAAATCGCGCGTGATCAGATCGGCGATCGGGCCGTCCGGGTTGCCGCCTCCGCCGCCGAGGTGCTCGAAGTAAATCTCGTGGTTCTTGATCCCGCCGAGCGCGAAGCTGAGCTCGACCTTGAGCGCCCGCAGCTCCGAGTAGACCTGGTTCGCGGCCGCGAGATCGATCTCGGCGAGCTTGCCCATGATCTCGTTCCGCTTGTTGACGTAACCCTTGTAGAGCGTGTAGTGCGCCTCGATCGTCTCCCTGGAGATGCCGTCGAGCTCGAGGAGCGCCGGCTTCAGCTCGCGGGCCGTGATCTCCTCGTGGTTGAACGCGAGCGTGGCCAACTGCAACTCCTTTCGGCGAGAGGGACGGCTGAGCATATCCGCCGCCGAATGCCCCAAAGGCGGTAGCCTCGCGTACCCAAGCCGAGAAAGGAGCGCACATGACGTTCGAGGTTCCTCCTCTCCCCTACGGCTACGACGCGCTCGAGCCACATATCGACGAGCAGACGATGCGCGTCCACCACGACAAGCACCACCAGGCCTACGTCGACAACGCGAACAAGGCGCTCGAGGGCACGCCGCTGGCCGACAAGCCGGTCGAGCACGTGCTCGCCAACCTGGAGATGCTGCCCGACGACAAGCAGACCGCCGTGCGCAACAACGCGGGCGGGCACGTCAACCACTCGATGTTCTGGGAGATCATGAGCCCGGACGGCGGCGGAGAGCCCTCGGGCGACCTCGCCGACGCGATCAACGACCTCTGGGGCAGCCTTGACGAGTTCAAGCAGGCCGTCAACGACAACGGCGTGAAGCGCTTCGGGTCCGGCTGGACCTGGCTCGTGCACGACGGGACCGGCCTGGCCGTCTACTCGACCCCGAACCAGGACTCGCCGATCATGACCGGCGACTTCCCGATCCTCGGGATCGATGTCTGGGAGCACGCCTACTACCTCAAGTACCAGAACCGCCGGCCCGACTACCTCGAGGCCTGGTGGAACGTCGTCAACTGGGACGCCGTCGCAGAGCGCTTCGACCGTGCGGCCGCGGAAGTGGGGGCGCCGGCGACGTAGCTCTCGCTAGCCGCGGACGATGTTGCTCGGGGCGCCGAGGTAGCACGGCGCGGCCTGGGACTTCGAGAGCAGAAGGCGGACGCGTGTCCGACGCGCGACTTTCGCCTTGAATGCGGCAGAGGAAATGACCGTCGGCTTGGCCGTCCGCAGGGCGGACGCCGACAAGACGACCTTCTTGACCTGCACCCAGCGCTTCCGGAGCTTCGAGAAGCGTTGGAAGAGAACCCATTTGCCCTTCAGGTCGAGACCCGCGGTGACCTTCGCCGTGAACGAGCCGGCGGCGACCCGCGTCAGCTCGACTACCGGGGTCACGTCGGTCGTGACCTTGCCGCTGGTCGTGCTCTTCCACTTCGCCTGGTAGACGGTCAAGCCGGTCGGGACAAGCGCCAGCGTGTACGCGCCACTGGCGGCGGTCTTGGCGTTCCCGGCGTTTGCGAAAGGTGGTCTTGCCGCACTCCTGCGCCTGGATCGTGATCGTCTGATTCGCCTTTTGGGTCGATAGCACGCCGCTGAGCGTCGTCTTCGCACCGTAGGCGAGCACCGTCGGGCTCGCCGTGAGTGACAGCGTCGCCGGCGGGGCGGCCGAGGCGGCCGCCGCCGCAAGGGCGGCCCCCACGAGCGCGGATGCGGCGAAGAGCCTCATCGCTGGAGAAGACGCCCGGGAAGGTGCGGTCTTGTGGCGTGCTATGACTGGCGCGATGAAGGCTCTCGTGACAGGGGGCACGGGGCGCGTCGGCTCGGCGATCGCAGCCCGGCTCCAGCAGGAGGGCTGGTCGGTGAAGGCAGCCGGACGAGCGGACGGCGACGTCGCCCAGGTGGAGCAGGCGCAGGCGCTCGTCGAGCGTACGATCCAGGAGCTCGGAGAGCTGGACCTGCTGGTCAATGCGGCCGGAGAAGGCTTCAGCCCCAGGCCGGTCGCAGACGTGACCGAGGCGGACTGGGACGGGGCGTTCGGCGCCACGGCGAAAGGCAGCTTCTTCGTCACCCAGGCGGCCGCGCCGCAGCTGCGGTCGTCGCGGGGTTGCGTGGTGATGATCGAGGACGTCGCCGCCTACGAGCCGTGGCCGTCGTTCGTGGCCCACTGCGCCGCGAAGGCCGCTCAGGCGATGCTGACGCGAGTCCTCGCGGTGGCGCTCGCCCCCGAGGTGCGGGTCTGCGGCATCGCACCGGGCCCGGTCGCCGTCGAGCCTGGTCAGGAGCAGCGGCGCGCGGCGGAGACGTTGC
>JBARRQ010000049.1:0-2519 GCA_049644305.1 Gaiellaceae bacterium | reverse complement strand
TCGCGGCGGCGCTCGAGCCGCTCGATCTTCTCCCGCAGCTCCTCAGGGTCGTCGCCTTCCCCCGGCTCGGCCCCCGCCTCCTCGAGCCGCCTCCGCGCCTCAGTCGCCTCGGCCTCGAGCCTGGCGCGCTCGACCTCGATCGCCGACCCGCGCTCGCCCGCCTCGGCGGCAGCGCGCCTTGCCTCGGCCTCTTCGCCGCCCAGCCGTCGCAGCTCGGCCGCCAGCTCGCCGGCCCGGGTCGCTCCCGCGTCGACGCGTGCTTGCAGCGGGGCCTCGAATCTCTGTGAGGCCTCGGCCGCTCCGGCCAGGGAAGCCGCCAACCGCTCGGCCAGCACGGCCAGCGGCTCGACTCGTACGGGCGCCGCTTCGGCAGGGAGCTCCTCGGCGTGTCGCTCCAGCTCCTCGGCCTCGCGGGCCAGCCCGCGGCGGCGCGCATCGAGCTGGAGCAGAACGGCCTCGGCGGTCTCGCCGGCGAACCAGAGCTCGCCGCGGTCGACGTCGTAGCAATGACCCTCGCGCGTAACGAGGACGCCGCTCTCCGCCCGGGCGAGGTCGCTCGGCTCCGCCAGCCAGACGTCGGCAAGGAGCTCTGCGATCCGGTCCCCGCCCGGCCGCGACCGGACCCGGCTGGACAAGGGTTGCGCGCCGACGAGCGGCGGGCGCGTCCGTCGGCTCGACTCGGCCCGCGGCGGCACGAGCACAGCCAGATCGCCGAGCCCGCCCTTGCGCGCGCGCTCGACGAGGGCAAGCGCAGCCGACGGGTCTGCGGCAACGATGGATGCCGCCCGGCCGGACAGCGCCGCCGCGACCGCGCGCTCGTAGCCGGCTTCTACCTCCAGCAGGGAGAGCGCCAGCCGTTCACCCTCCTCGGCCAGCGCTCGCGCCGCCGGCGGCAGGCCTTCGCGCTCGGCGAGCGAGTGCTCCAGCGCCGCAAGCCTTTCTCGCGTCAACCGCGCCTTCTCCCGCAGGGTCTCCCGTTCCGGATTCCGGGCCGGGCGTGAGAAGAGTGGCTCGGCACGCAGGCGGCCGGCGAGGTCCGCGGCGGCCTCGCGCCGAAGCTCGAGCCGCTCCGTTGCGCTCTTCAACCGGTAGAGCGCGAAGGTCGCGCCCTCGCCGCGGCCGGCGGCGGAGGCGAGCTCCTCCTCCACCCGGTTCCGCTCGCCCAGCAAAGCCTCCAGCCGCTCCTCGACCCGTTTGCGCTCGAGCCCGGACGCGGTCCTGCGTTCCTCGACTCCCGCGAGGCGCTCCTCGATCTCGTCGAGCTCGAGCGCGGCGAGACGGGCACGGAGCCCGGCAATCTCGTCCCGGAGCTTTTCTGCCCGCTCCGCCGCGCTTGCCTGGAGGGCGAGCGGCCGCAGCCGAGCCTTGACCTCGGCCTCGAGGTCCCGCGCCCGCTCGACCTGCACCTGCACGCGGGCCAGCTTCAGCTCGGCGCGATGCCGGCGTCGCTTGAACTTGCCGAGCCCAGCCGCATCCTCGATCAGGACCCGCCGCTCCTCCGGCTTGCTCGCCAGGATCTCCTCTACCTTCCCCTGGCTGATCACCGAGCCGTGGCTGCCGCCCAGTCCGACGTCCGCGAGCAGCTCGACGAGGTCGGTGCGGCGCACGGTTGCGCGGTTGACCAGGTATTGCCCTTCCCCCCCGCGATGGAGCCGGCGGGCAATGGAGACCTCGCTGAAATCGAGCTCCTCGAGCGCCCCGTCTTCGTTGTCGAACATGAGCTCGACCTCGCAGAAGTCGGCAGGCGTCCTGCCCGGGGAGCCGGCAAAGAGGACGTCGTCGGGCTTCTCCGCCCGCAGCTCGTGCGGGCTCAGGCTCCCGGAGGCCCATAGCAGCGCGTCGGCGACGTTCGACTTCCCCGAGCCGTTCGGCCCGACCACGACGGCGACGCCGGGCTCCAGGCGGACCTCGACCGGCTCCGGGAAAGACTTGAAGCCGCGTATGCGGATCGCACGCAGGTGCACGCGCGCGGGAGGCTACCGACCGTCGCGGATGGCGCCGAAGCGAAGGAGAGCCTAGCGACCGAGCGTGATCCCGACGATGCGACCGTGTCTGACCGCAAACGTCGCCCGGCTCACGTGGTAGCGCGGCAGTGACTTGGCGTGCCGTCTGAGAAGAGCCTCCGTCGTCGGTTCTGGGTATGCGCGCAACAGGTCGTCCTCGCGGCTGCCCAGGTGGATCCCGAACGCAGTTTGGAACCGGCGCGAGCGAACGGCGATCGCGACGACGCGCCCGGCCCGTACCGTGACCTGCAGGCCCGGGACTCGAAAAGCCTTTCCCCCCAGGACGAGCTTCCCGACGCGCCCGCGCGGATCGATGAGCAAGCGCTGCTGGGCAGGATCCTGCCGCAGTCGCAGCCGGAGACCGGTCACCGGCGGCGGGACCTTCAACGTCGTGCTGGTGAACCGCCGGTAGCCGAAGGCCGCCACCTTCAGACGCCAGAGCCCGTCGGCGACGTCCCAGCCGAAGGCGCCGGAGCGGCCGGTCAGCTCGGGATCGATCTGTGGGCTGAACCCCGA
>JBARRQ010000048.1:0-6234 GCA_049644305.1 Gaiellaceae bacterium | reverse complement strand
GCTTCCGGAAGGCCCACGCAATCTCGTCGGGCGAGCTCCCAGCCGAGTCGTCGCCGAGGATCGAGGCGAGCGCCGTGCCCACCGCCTCGCCCGGATCGAGCTGCTTCACGACCTCCGTGACCGGCCAGTAGGTGATCCCCTCGCCGTACGACAGGCAGCGGCCGCGAACGACGCTTTCGCCTTCGAGCCTGCGCAGAAACTCCTCCACCAGCCGCGACTTGCCGACTCCTGCGGCACCGAGGATCGTGAGCAGATGGCAACTGCGCTCCGCCGCGACCGAGGCGAAGGCATCCTCGAGCATCTTCCGCTGGCGCTCGCGGCCGACCATCGCGACTTCATGCCGCCGCGCGGGCTCCGCGGCGCTCACCGAGATCAGCCGGTATGCCTGGAGGGGCTCTGCCTTCCCCTTCGCCGGAAGCTTCTCGAGCGGCTCGGTTTCGATCGCGTCGCGCACAAGCCGGTGCGTTTCTTCCCCCAGAAGCACCTCTCCGGGCTGGGCGGCTTGCTCCAGGCGAGCGGCGACATTGACGGCATCGCCGGTCGCAAGGCGCTCCTCCGTGCCGGTGACGACCTCGCCCGTGTTCACGCCCATGCGCAGCTCCAGGCGGGTTCCGTAGGAGCGCTCGAGCTCCTCGTTCAGCTCGCCGAGGGCGCCGCGAAGCTCGTCTGCGGCGCGGACGGCTCGTAGCGCGTCGTCCTCGTGCACGGCCGGCACGCCGAAGACGGCCATCACCGCGTCGCCGATGAACTTCTCGACCGTCCCTCCGTGACGTTCGACAACCGCCTTCGCCGTCTCGAAGTAGCGCGCCATCACCCGCCGCAGGCTCTCGGGGTCGATTCGCTCGCCGAGCGCCGTCGAGCCGGTGACGTCGCAGAAGAAGACGGTGACGACCTTGCGCGCCTCCCGCGTGGGGGCCGCCGCCGTAAGCGCGGCGCCGCACGAGTCGCAAAAGCGCGCGCCCTCCCGGTTCTCGGCCCCACAGCTCGGACAGACGAGCATGGTGCGAGTCTAGGGCGGCCTCGGCTACACCAGCTGGCGTAACCTCCCCCGGTGGCCTTCGACTACGAGCTCGTCCACGCCAGCCGCGCCGGTAGAGAGCGAGTGCATCCGTACACGAGCGAGGAGCCGCTCGCACCCGGCGACGTCCTCCGCTATGAAGGGCGCGACTGGCTCGTAGAGCGCATCGACGGCAGCCACGCCCGCCTCAAGCCCGCGCGCTACAGGCTTCGCCTCCGCCATCCGGACGGGCGCGAGGAGGTCGGCGCCTTCCGGCGCTACCGGCCGGACGCCCCGGGGATCGGACACACGTTCAGCACGATCGAGGACGGGGTTCCGGTGAGCTGGCAGGTCGCCGACGAGCGGCTGGCGCTCGACGAGCAGGGCGAGCCCTACCTCGACCTGACCGCAGAGCGCGACTACAGCGAGCGCGAGGATCCGCCGGCCATGCCGGAGCACGAGCTCGAGCACGCTTTCGCGCGAGACGAGGAGGAAGACCGCTCGGCAGCCACGGCGACCCTCGCCCGCGCGGAGGAGGCAGGCCTGTTCGTCGAGCTCGTCGCGCTCGAGCCGGGCGAGGCGCCCGACTGGGCGGAGGCAGAGCGCTATATCGATGCGCTGGAGCTCGAGGAGATCGAAGACGACTTGCTCGAGCAGTGCGGCGTGGATCCCGGCCGCGACCCCGGCGATACCTGGCTCGGCGTCGTCAAGGAGCGGCTCCGCAGCGACCTCGATCGCTTTCGCGGGGACATCGAGGGCGACCACGACGTGATCGAGGAGTGGGATTTCCGCGACGGGCGGATCTTCGCGGCGGTGGGCAGCTTCGAGGACGAGGCGAATCCGGACAGCGGGCACGGTTGGATGACGCGCCTCTACGACGTGAGCGCGCTTGCGGCCGCGGGCTTCACGCGCGTCCGTCAGGCACAGCTCCTCGTCTAGCGGTCCTGAAGTTGCCGCGTAGGAAATTGCCGGCGGCTGCGTCTTTCCGTACAGACCCTTCACGACCCTCGTGAAGTCCCCTCGACCCCAGCGAGGCGGTGCCGGGCGGCGGCACCGCCTCGTACAGGGGCCCTCTTCTCCGGCGCAAGTTGCAGGAGTCCTTCTCCCGCCGCAGAGAGGGCGCGAAAGTCGGCGCAGGAAATCGCCCGCCGCAGCATTTGTCTGAACAGGGCTCTCGCCGCTTGGCCTGGCGGGAGCCTCGTCTCGCGGGGCGGCGCCGGGCGGCGGCGTCGCCCCGCCCCTCGTGGAAGCGCACGGTTGTTCATCTCGCGTTCATGAAATCCCGGCAGCATTCCCCGAGGCGGTTTCGAGAATGAGCGCAATCGGGACGACCGGCCACTTCAAAGAGACGCCTTGATGCGCGTGCTCGTAGTCGAAGACGAGTTGCGGATGGCGAGCCTCATCCGCCGCGGCCTTCTCGAGGAGGGCCTCGCCGCAGACGTCGCCACAAACGGCGAGGACGCCCTCTGGATGACGGAGGCGCACGACTACGACGCGATCGTGCTCGACGTGATGCTGCCGGGGATGAGCGGCTTCGAGACCTGCCGGCAACTGCGCTCGAACGGCGTTTGGTCGCCTGTGCTCATGCTGACCGCGCGCGACGCCGTGGAGGACCGGGTCGCCGGGCTCGACACCGGCGCCGACGACTACCTCGTCAAGCCCTTCGCGTTCGCTGAGCTGCTCGCCCGCCTTCGCGCGCTCGTGCGGCGTGGCGACTCGGAGCGGCCGAGCGTGCTTCAGGTCGGCGATCTCACCCTTGATCCCGCGAGCCGCGAGGTCAAGCGCGGGGACGAGGAGATCCAGCTGTCGGCGAAGGAGTTCGCGCTCCTCGAGACCTTCATGCGCAGGCCGGGCGAGGTGCTCTCGCGGCTCCAGCTCCTGGAGCACGCCTGGGACTTCGCCTATGAGAACCGCTCGAACGTGGTCGACGTCTACATCCGGCACCTCCGGCGCAAGATCGACGAGCCGTTCGGCCGGCGGTCGCTCGAGACGGTTCGGGGCGCCGGCTACCGGCTCCGCGCCGGGAGCTCACCGTGAGCCGGCTGCCCATCCGGATCCGGGTGACGGCCGCGCTGGCGCTCGCGATGGCGCTCGTCCTGGCCGGGTCCGGCTGGTTTCTCTACACGCGGCTCGACTCGCATCTCGCGCTCGAGCTCGACCGCGAGCTCCAGGTTCGCGCGCAGGATCTCGCAGCGCTCGTCCACCAGCCCGGCGCCTCCCTCTCAGGCAACACGCGCGGTGCCCTCGTCGAGAGCGGAGAGAGCTACGCGCAGCTCGTCGACTCTCGTGACCGGGTCGTCGATTCGACGCCGCCGCTCGGCGGCGCGCCCGTGCTCGTCCCGAGCGAGCTGAGCAAAGCCCGCCGCGGGCCGACATTCGCCCGGCTCGGGTCAGTTCCCGGGCTGAACGAGCCGTCACGCGTGCTCGCCATCCCCGTAGAGCGCAACGGCCGCAGGCTCGTGCTCGTGGTCGGGGCCACAGCGCAGAACAACGTCGAGACGCTTTCGAGCTTCCGCGACGAGCTCCTGATCGCGGGCCCGATCGCGCTGGTCCTCGCGGCAATCGCCGGGTACTTCCTCGCCGGTCTCTCGCTCCATCCGGTCGAGTCGATGCGCCGTCGTGCGGCCGCGATCTCGGCTGAGACGGCCGGCGAGCGCCTCCCGGTGCCGGAGACCCGAGACGAGCTCGAGCGCTTGGGGAGAACACTGAACGAGATGCTGGGGCGGCTCGAGCACGCTCTCCAGCGGGAGCGCGACTTCGTAGCTGATGCCGGCCACGAGCTCAGGACTCCTCTCGCGTTGCTGCGAACCGAGCTCGAGCTCGCGCTTCGTCACGGTCGATCGGCGGATGACCTCAGGGAGGCGGTTCGAGCGTCGACCGAGGAGGTGGAGCGGCTGGCCCAGCTCGCGGACGACCTGCTGCTGATCGCGCGGTCCGACCGCGGCAAGCTGCCGCTTCGGGTGGATAGCTTCGAGGCCGGCGAGCTGCTCTCGTCCGTCGTGAACAGGTTCCAGTGGCGTGCGGACGAGACCGACCGGCAGCTCGGGTACCAGGCTCCCGACGGGCTGCGGCTGCGGGGCGACCGGCTTCGGCTCGAGCAGGCGCTGAGCAACCTGGTCGACAACGCGCTCAGGCACGGCGGCGGGCGCGTGAGCCTGCGAGCCGCAAGCGTGGACGGCAGCGTCGAGCTGCACGTCCAGGACGAGGGGCTCGGGTTTGCGCCGACGTTCCTCGAGCGCGCGTTCGAGCGGTTCAGCCGCTCTCAGCCGGGCCGCGAAGGGGGCGGTGCCGGGCTCGGGCTCTCGATCGTGCAGGTGATTGCCGAGGCCCACGGCGGCAGCGCCGAAGCCGCGAACGCACCCGCGGGCGGCGCCCACGTCTGGCTCGTGCTACCTCGCTGATTCAGGCCCCGGCTTCGTGGCGCTCGAGCCCGTCGTCGGGGAGCGTCTCCCAGGCCGCGACCGAGCGCGTGTAGATGTGTTTCCCCGGGCGACCCTCGAAGGGCGTCTCGAACGAGGGCAGCCGCACGCTGGCGTACTCCGATTCGGGCCAGCCGCCGCCGAAGAGGTTCGAGCCGCAAACGGAGCAGAACGTCTTGGCACTGCCTTCCGCCGGCTGGTAGGTGCGGAGGAGCTCACCCTCGATGATCCGGATCTCGTCGCTGCGGGCCCGCCCGTTAGCCGTGCCGACGCCGCCGGAGATCCTCTTGCACGTCGTGCAGTGGCAGAAGCTGCGCGGCTCGAAGCTCCCTAGCAGCTCGAACTGCACGCCGCCGCAGAGGCAGCTCCCGCGAAGCACGGACATCAAGCCGAGCCTACAGGCTGGTTCCAGACCCGAACTACCGGCTGCTCGCGCTCGTAGCCGAGGACGCTGAGGGTCGCCGGGTCGAGCGCGAAGAGGCGACCGTCGCGCGGCCCCAAATCGAGCCACCGCGCGGCGAGGATACGGAGGAAGTGGCCGTGGGCAAAGAGCAGGACGTCACCGCCGGCCGCGCGCACCTTCGCGACGACCCGGTCGGCCCGCGCCCCGACCTCCTCCACGGTCTCGCCGTTAGGGACGCCGTCGCGGAAGACCGCCCAGCCGGGGACCTCCTTGCGGATGTCCGCCGTGGTGCGCCCTTCGTAGTCGCCGTAGTCCCATTCCCGGAGGTCGTCGTGTACTCGGGCGACGTCGCCGAAGCCCGCCAGGCGGCAGGTTTCGGCCGCACGTCTCAGCGGGCTCGTCAGCACCAAAACGAACTGCCGCCCGCGCAGCGCCTTACCCACGACCTCGGCCTGGCGCCGGCCGAGCTCGGTCAGCTCGACGTCCGTGCGACCCGTGTGCCGGAGCGTCCGGCTCCACTCGGTCTCGCCGTGGCGGACGAGGACGACCTCCTGCGCCATCTGCGCAAGCTTGTCACGCAGCGCCTAGACCACCCCCGTTCAGTAGGGAACACCAGGCATCCGGACTCGGGCGCCGAGGCGGAGCGCGTGGTCGCCGAGCGCCTCAGGGCGGGGCAGGCGACAATCGGGCCGTGATCGACCCTCTCGAGCGCTGGCGGCAGTACGGCGAGAAGCCCGACTACGCGGGACTGCTGACGTTCGGGACGCTGCCCTACACCGAGGATCCGGCCGACCTCCAGGGCATCGACGTGGCGATCGTCGGCGCACCAACGGACGACCTCGTTTCGGACCGCCCTGGGGCCCGCTTCGGCCCGCGCGCGATCCGCGCAGCAAGCTGCCCGCCCGGGCCACACCTGGAGGCGAAGGTCGACGCGATGAACGAGCTGCGGATGGTCGACTACGGCGACGCGCCGGTGCTCCCCGCGGACCCGGTTCGCACGCACGAGGCGATCGAGCGAACCGTCGGCGAGGTCGTCGCGGCGGGCGCGATTCCGATCGTGCTGGGCGGCGACCATTCGATCGCAGAGCCGGATATCTGCGCCTGCGCCGCCGGTCGCGCCCCGATCGGCCTCGTCCACTTCGACACGCACACCGACACCGGCACCGAGGTCTTCGGTGTCGAGGTCTCGCACGGGACGCCGATGTACCGGCTCGTCGAGGCCGGCGTCGTCGACCCGCGCCGTTACGTGCAGATCGGGCTGCGCGGCTACTGGCCCGGGGAGAAGGAATTCGCCTGGCAGGAGCAGCGCGGCATCACGAGCTTCTTCATGCACGACGTCCGGCAGCTCGGGATCGAGGAGGTCGTCGGCGGCGCGATCGACGTCGTGGGCGCCGGGCCGGTCTACCTGAGCGTGG
>JBARRQ010000047.1:0-12433 GCA_049644305.1 Gaiellaceae bacterium | reverse complement strand
TCCATGCTCATCGCGAGTGAACTCTGGCCTAGTTCGAAGGCGTTGCCGTATAACAGTTCTCGGGCAGAACACCACGCTGGGCGCCGGCGGCTTGTGAGCAGCAGGCGAATGTTCCCATCTGCGAAGAGCCGCCGAATCAGCTCTTCCGCCTTAGTGGCAAGGAAGTGATAGTCGTCGATAACGATCCAGGCCTGGTTCGGCCAAGTGACAAACCCTTCCTCCAGAAGCTCGACGATGACGTCCACTTCCCTCTCGGGCTCGCGACTCGTCGGAAGCCACTCTCGAAGGCGTCGGCCGAACCGTGGGACCAACCTCTCCGCCGCATCGGCTAGACCTAGGGCTAGCGCCGCTACGTCGACAGAAGCGGCGCTTCCTTGGTACCAGGCGTGCGGGCGGTTTTGGAGCCACTGGCGGGCGAGCGTGGTCTTGCCGTACCCCGCCGGGGCCACGAGCATGATCACTCGGGCTGACGTCTCGTCGAGGAGTCGCGTCAACCTCGGGCGCTCGATGATGTGCTGGCGCCCAGCTGGAAGTTCTAACTCTCCCTTGTCTGCCATCCTGCCTCGGGCCCCCCAAAGCCCGTGGGCATAGCGTAGTCGCGCCTTGGTCTAGAGCCAAGACGTGAAAAAGGGAGGCCGCGCCTGCGACCCCGCGAGGCCGCAGGCGCGGGCCGTCAGTCCCCGGAGACGGAGGGAACCGCTCCGAGGCTTTGGGAGAGGGGATCCAGGCCGGTCAAGGTGCGGTACGCACCCGGGATCTGCCGGCGGCGGGAGCATCCGAGCTTCTGGCGGAGAACGTCCGAATGAGCCTTGGCCGTCCGCGGCGAGATGCCGAGACGGCGCCCTACTTCCTCATTCGAACATCCTGCCGCGATCAGCTCGATGACCTGACGCTGACGATCAGTGATGACCGGCGGCCCCTCATGCAGCAGTTCGACCATGTCGGCGACGCTAACAACGAGCTTGGCCCGTGCCTATTGACCCCTCGGCGTATCTTTGCGCCTACGCCGTAGGGAGTAGGCCCTTGGCCAGGAGCCTGGAAGGTTTCATTCCGCGGCCGTACGCTTCTCACATGATCTGTCCTAGCTGTGGCCAGGAGAACCCTGCGGGAGCGCGGTTCTGCAACGCCTGCAGCGCTCCGCTCGAGGAGGCAGCACCGCCAGCGCGCGAAGAGCGGAAGGTTGTCACGGTGCTCTTTGCCGACCTGGTCGGGTTCACCGCTCGCGCTGAGCAGCTCGACCCGGAGGACGTCCGCGCGCTGCTGGCGCCCTACCACGCCCACCTTCGCGACGAGCTCGAGCGCTTCGGCGGCACGGTCGAGAAGTTCATCGGCGACGCGGTGGTCGCGCTGTTCGGCGCGCCGGCCGCGCACGAGGACGATCCGGAGCGTGCGGTCCGGGCGGCGCTTGCGATCCGCGACTGGATCACCGAGGAGGGCAACCTCCAGGTACGGGTCGCCGTCAACACCGGCGAGGCCCTGATCGCCCTCGGCGCGCGGGCCGCGGAGGGCGAGGGCATGGCCTCGGGCGACGTCGTCAACACGGCCGCTCGCCTTCAGACGGCCGCGCCCGTGAACGGCATCCTCGTCGGCGAGACCACCTACCGTGCCACGAGCCACGTGATCGAGTACCGCGAGGCGGAGGCCGTTGAGGCGAAGGGGAAGTCCGAGCCGGTTCCCGTCTGGGAAGCGCTCGAGGCACGCTCGCGCTTCGGTGTCGACCTCGCGGAGGCCCGTGCGCCGCTCGTGGGCCGCGAGCGTGAGCTCGACACTCTCCGCGACGCGCTTGCACGGGCCCGCTCGCAAGAGGCGCTTCAGCTCATCACGCTCGTCGGCGTCCCTGGGATCGGCAAGTCGCGTCTCGTCTACGAGCTCTTCCGGTCGGTCGAGGCCGAGCCGGACTTCACAACCTGGCGCCAGGGCCGCTCGCTGCCGTACGGCGAGGGCGTCAGCTTCTGGGCGCTCGCGGAGATCGTGAAGGCTCAGGCCGGGATCCTCGAGTCCGATTCGGAGCCGGACGTCGAGCGCAAGTTGCGTGCAGCGGTCGATGAGGTGGCGGCCGATTCGACCGAGGCGGACTGGCTCGTGGCTCGGCTGCGCAGCCTCGTCGGGCTCAAAACCGCCGAGGAGGACGAGGCCGTCCCCCAGAGCGAGAGCTTCTCGGCCTGGCGGCGCTTTCTCGAGACGCTGGCCGACCGGCGTCCGCTCGTCCTCGTTTTCGAGGACCTGCACTGGGCCGACGACGGCCTTCTCGACTTCGTCGACGGGTTGGTTGACTGGGCCCGCTCGGCGCCGATCCTCTTGCTCTGCACGGCCCGCCCGGAGCTGCTGGAAAGGCGCCCGGGCTGGGGCGGGGGCAAGGCGAACGCTGCGACCATCTCGTTGCCGCCGCTCGAAGACGAGGAGACGGCTCGGCTCTTCTCCTCGCTGCTCGAGCGTGCGGTGCTTCCCGCGGAGACGCAATCGGCGCTGCTCGCGCGTGCGGCCGGCAATCCCCTCTATGCGGAGCAGTACGCACGGATGCTCGTCGAGCGCGGGGACGGCGAGGAGCTGCCGTTGCCCGAGAACGTTCAGGGCATCATCGCTGCGCGTCTCGACGGGCTCTCGAACGGCGAGAAGGCGCTCCTTCAGGACGCGGCCGTCGTCGGCAAGGTCTTCTGGCTCGGCTCGGTCCAGATGATCGGAGACCTGGAGCGCGGGCCCGCGGAAGACGTGCTACTCGGCCTCGAGCGCAAAGAGCTCGTCCAGCGCGCCCGGCGCTCGTCGGTCGAGGGCGAGAGCGAGTACGCGTTTCGCCACCTGCTGGTCCGGGACGTCGCCTACGGCCAGATTCCCCGCGCCGCGCGCGCAGAGAAGCACCGCTCTGCGGCGGGGTGGGTCGCCGGGCTGGGGCGGCCTGACGATCACGCGGAGATGCTGGCGTCGCACTACTCGCGAGCGCTCGAGTACGCGCGCGCGGCCGGCGCCGACGACGCCGAGCTCGCTGAGCGGGCTCGACTCGCGCTTCGCGACGCAGGTGACCGCGCGGCGTCCCTGTACGCCTGGCCGGTCGCCGCACGCTTCTACGCCGAAGCGCTCGAGCTGTGGCCGGAAGATGACCCGGCGCTGCCTCACCTCCACTTCCGCTGCGGGCGGATGCGGTTCAACGCGGACGGCACGGGGATCGAGCTGATCGAGGCGTCGGTGGAAGAGCTCGCCGCTGCCGGTGAGATCGAAGCTGCCGCCGAGGCGGCTGTAGTGGCTGCCGGCAGCTTCTGGAGCGCGGGCGAAGTCGGGAAGCACGATGCATATCTCGCCAAGGCACTCCAGCTGGTCGGGGATCGAGAGAACTCGGCTGCGAGAGTGGCGGCGATGGCTCAGCAAGTCGCCGCACGCATGTTCGCCGGCGAGCCCGAGCAAGTCATCAAGGGCGCGGACGAGGCGTTGCCCCTGGCCGAGCGCCTCGGCCTGGACGACGTTCGAGTCCGCCTGTTGGAGCTTCGTGGCTACGCGAGTGTCACGACAGGCGACGAGGGCGGTTTCGACGACTTCGCCGAGGCGATCGAGCTCGCGACTCGCATCCATGCCTTCGAGCGGCTGCAAACCGCACAGAACAACCTGCTCGCAAAGCAGGTCGAGCTCGGATATCTCGAAGCCGCTCAAGAGACATTTGGCGAGATGCAGCGCAACCTCGAGCGGCATTCGACACATCTCAGGATGTTGTGGAACAAGAACGTCTCCGGTGACCTTGACGCCATGCTCGGAAACTGGGCGGAAGCCGCTCGAGGGCTGGACGAGTTCATCGCGGCGGCGGAGGCCGGGACCCCTCATTACCTCGAAGGAGCGGCCCGCTTGACACGCGCACAGATCTCCGCCGCGTCCGGAGATCTCAAAGGCGCAGACGCGGATACCGAGAAAGCTCTCGGGCTCGCGCGGCGAGCCAAGGAAGCGCAGATCGTAGGCCCGGCGCTCGTGGGCCGCGGGGCGGTGCTGCTGATGACAGGGCGTCGCGCGGAGGCCGCAGCTCTCGCGAAGGAGGCTCTCGGGCTAGGCGTGCGTTTGGTCGTAGCCTCGAATGACGTTCCGGTCCTGCAAGCGGCCTGGCTCATGTACGACCTTGGCCTCCAGGACGAGTTCGCGGGATCGTTGTCGGCAACGGGTCTATCGCCGTGGGTGCGCGCAGGAGCAGCGATCTGCGCGGGCGAGTTCGAGCGCGCGGCCGACATTCTGGAAGAGATAGGGCATCGTCCCGGGGCGGCGTACGCAAGGCTGCGGTTGGCAGAGAAGCTCACCGGAGAGGGACGGCGTGCCGAAGCTGACGCCCAGCTCGACCGGGCGCTCGTCTTCTGGCGGGAGGTAGGCGCGACGCGTTACGTAAGCGAGGGGGAGGCGCTCCTCGCGGCTTCTGCATAGAAGTAGCCAAGCGGTAGAAGCTTCGCGATCGTCGCCGTACCCTTCGCACATGGTCTGTCCGAGCTGCTCGACTGAGAATCCCGAAACCGCCCGCTTTTGCAACTCCTGCGGCGCCTCGCTCGTGGCGCCTGCTGCGCCGCCGCGGCAGGAGCGGAAGGTCGTGACGGTGCTCTTCGCCGACCTGGTCGGATTCACCGCGCGCGCGGAACAGCTCGATCCCGAGGACGTCCAGGCCGTGCTCGCGCCCTACCACGCCCACCTTCGCGAGGAGCTCGAGCGCTTTGGCGGCACCGTCGAGAAGTTCATCGGCGACGCGGTGATGGCGCTCTTCGGCGCGCCGACCGCGCACGAGGACGACCCGGAGCGCGCGGTTCGCGCCGCTCTTGCAATCCGAGACTGGGCGGCCGACCAGGACGAGCTTCAGGTGCGGATTGCCGTCAACACAGGCGAGGCGCTCGTCGCCCTGGGCGCACGTACGGCCGAGGGCGAGGGGATGGCCGCGGGCGACGTCGTCAACACCGCTTCCCGCCTGCAGTCGGCGGCGCCGGTCAACGGGATTCTCGTCGGCGAGACGACCTACCGCGCGACCAAGGACGTGATCGTCTACCGCGACGCCGAGCCGGTCGATGCGAAGGGCAAGGCAGAGCCGATTGCGGTCTGGGAGCCGCTGGAGGCCCGCTCGCGCTACGGCGTCGACCTCGGCCAGGCCCGGTCACCGCTCGTCGGCCGCGAACGCGAGCTCGACGCGCTCCGCGCGGCCCTCGAGCGGGCGCGCTCGCAGAACCAGCTCCAGCTCGTCACGCTCGTGGGCGTCCCCGGGATCGGCAAGTCACGACTCGTCCACGAGCTCTTTCGATCGATCGAGGCCGAGCCCGAGTTCACGACCTGGCGCCAGGGCAGATCGCTCCCGTACGGCGAAGGCGTCAGCTTCTGGGCGCTTGCAGAGATCGTCAAGGCGCAGGCGGGGATTCTCGAATCCGACCCGGTCGAGGAGGTCGAGCGGAAGCTGCGCAAGGTCGTCGACGAGATCGCCGCCGACGCCGGCGAGGCGGACTGGATGGCCGCCCGGCTGGGCAGCCTCGTGGGCCTGCAGGGGCCGGAGGACGGGCACGCGGACCCAGGTGAGAGCTTTGGGGCCTGGCGTGGGTTCCTCGAGGGGTTGTCCGAGCGGCACCCGGTCGTGCTCGTGTTCGAGGACCTGCACTGGGCCGACGACGGGCTGCTCGACTTCGTCGACGAGCTGGTCGACTGGGCGCGTGGCGCGAGGCTGCTGCTTCTCTGTACCGCGCGGCCGGAGCTGCTCGAGCGCCGGCCGGGCTGGGGCGGAGGCAAGGCGAACGCCTCGACGATCTCGCTCCCGCCCCTTGGAGACGACGAGACGGCGCGGCTCTTCTCGGCGCTCCTCGAGAAGGCGGTTCTGCCGGCGGAGACGCAGGCAGTGCTGCTCGCGCGCGCCGCCGGGAACCCGCTCTACGCCGAGCAGTACGCGCGCATGCTGGCCGAGCGCGGGGACGGGGACGACCTGCCGCTTCCCGAGACCGTCCAAGGGATCATCGCCGCGAGGCTCGACGGGCTGTCGGACGCCGAGAAGACGCTGCTCCAGAACGCGGCCGTGGTCGGCAAGGTCTTCTGGCTCGGCGCAGTCGCGGCGATCGGGGGAATCGAGCCTCGGGAAGCGGAGGCTGCGCTCCGCGGGCTCGAGCGGAAGGAGCTGATCCAGCGCGCGCGGCGCTCGTCGGTCGAAGGCGAGGGCGAGTACGCCTTTGCGCACCTCCTCGTCCGCGACGTCGCGTACGGCCAGATCCCGCGAGGCGCCCGGGCAGATCGGCACCAGGTCGCCGCAGAGTGGATCGAAAGCCTGGGCCGCTCCGAGGACCAGGCGGAGATGCTGGCGCACCACTACTCGAGCGCGCTCGAGTACCTGCACGCCGCGGGGCGAGATACCTCGCATCTCGTCGACCGAGCCCGCATCGCCCTCCGGGAGGCCGGTGAGCGCGCGGAGGCGCTCGCGGCGTGGCCGGCCGCATCGCGTTACTACGCCGCAGCGCTCGAGCTTTGGCCCGCGGGGGATCCGGAGCTGCCTCAGGTCCGCTTCCGGTGCGGCCGCGCGGAGTTCAACGCGGACGGCACCGGGCTCGACCTCGTGCAGGGCGGGGTGGACGAGCTGGAAGCCGCCGGCGAGACGGAAGCGGCTGCGGAGGCCGCGGTCATTGCCGCGCGCATCTTCTGGAGCGTCGGAGACGTCGACCGACACGACGAGCTCGTGAGGCGTGCCGTCGCGCTCGTCGGAGATCGGGACGACTCACCGGCGAGGGTCTACGCCATGGCCGCCCTGGCCGCGAAGAAGATGTTCGACGGTCGGTTCGCGGAGGCCCTCGAGTCGATCAGCGAGGCAATGCCTGCCGCCGAGCGCCTAAGCCTCGGCGAGGTTCGAGTCCGGCTCCTCAACCTCCGCGGCCACTCGCGGTCCCAATTGGGAGACGACGGGGGCTTCGACGACCTCGAGCAGTCCATCGCGCTCGCTTCGGAGATCCACGCCTTCGATCAGCTCCATTCGGTGTTGAACAACGTCCTCACGATTTACGTCGCGCGGGGACAGCTCGAGAAGGCCCGTGAGACGTTCACGACCATGAAAGAGAACATCGAGCGGCACCCCACCGTTTCCCGGCAGAGGTGGGTACTAAACATCGGCGGCGACCTGAACTTCATGGCGGGCAACTGGGCCGAGGCGATGCAGATGTTGGACAAGTTCATCGCCGAATCAGAGGCCGGGTCCGCCCATTACCTCGAATCTCCGACCCGGCTGATCCGCGGCGAGATCCGCCTCGCGACCGGTGACCTTGCAGGTGCTTCCGAAGACACGGAAAAGGCTCTCGAGCTGGCGCGCAAAGGCGGAGAAGGCCAGCTGATGGGCGTGGCGCTCCTCGGTCGCGCTCTGGTTCTTCTCGAGGAGGGCCGCGGCGACGATGCGGCAGCCCTGGTCGCTGAGGTGCTCGAGCTCGGCGATCGCCTCGTTCGCTTGCTCAACGACACGATGATCGTGGAGGGAGCCTGGGTGATGCGCGCACTCGGGCGCGAAGACGAATACGCGACCTTGCTGGCCGGAACCCCTGAGATTCGGTGGGCAGGCGCCGCAGCGGCCATCTGCTCCGGCGCTTTCCTCGGCGCCGCCGCGCTTCTCGAGCAAATCGGGTATCGACCAGGCGAGGCGTACGCGAGGCTGCAGGCGGCGAGACAGCTCGTCGAGCAGGGCCGTCGGGCGGAGGCCGATGCGGAGCTCCACAGCGCGCTCGCGTTCTACCGCGAGGTCGGCGCTACGCGCTACGTGCGCGAGGGTGAGGCGCTTCTCGCGGCGTCCGCGTAGACGAAGCTCGCCTCGTGGCCGCGGCGGTTCGCCTCGGCCAGCTCGTCCTCGTCAAGCGCGCCGATCCGCTGCAGCAGCCCCAGCTCGTCGCGCAGGTGGGTACGCATCATCTCGGGTCCGTCTGTCGCGATCGTGAAGGCGACGCCGTGCTCGACGAAGGCGCGGAACGTCTCGCGCACGGCCTCCTCGTCCGGGAGCGCCCGGGTGAGCAGGTTCGAAGTCGGGCAGATCTCGAGGACGATCTCGGCCTCGCGCAGGGCTCGCATCAGCTCCGGCTCGCCGGCGGCGAGGATGCCGTGGCCGATCCGGTCGGGGCGTAGCGCCTCGATTACCTCGCCTAGCTCCGCCGAGGCGTGCTCTTGGCCTTCCTCGCCGACGTGGATCGTGATCCCCAGCCCGGCGTTGCGCGCCTCCTCGACGAGGGGCGAGAGCTCGCGGTAGGAGTAGCGCTCGCCTCTGGGCCGCGGGCCGGCTATGTCCACGCCGACGATCCCGCGCGAGGAGTAGCGGATGGCCTTCTCGACGATGATCGCGTTCTGCCGCTCGTCGAAAGTGCGGTCCATCATCAGGATCAGCCCTGCGCGCACCTGTGGGTACTCGAGGCGCGCGAGGTCGAGGCCGCGAGTGGCGGCCATGATGATGTGGTCGAGGTCACGCTCGCCGCCGCGATTTCGCTTCATCGGGTTGAAGCGAAGCTCGAGCGTTGTGATTCCCTGCGAGCGGTAGGCGCCGCCGATGGCCGTGTGTACCGAGCGTTCCACCGCAAGCGGGCTGGACTGGATCAGCTCGGTCCAGTGGTAGATGTCGTCCAGCGCGTCGAGGCTGTCGACGCGGCGCGGATCGGCGATTGTGACGAGCCGGTCGAACTCCCAGTAGTCCTTGACCGGAAGCGCGATGCCCTGCTCGTGAGCGAGGCTCCAGAGAATCTCGGAGGCGACCGAGGCGCCAAGGTGGGTGTGCAGCTCGGCGAGTCCGTCTTCGAACATCTTCCGAGTCTAGGCCACTTGCTACGGGTGGATGACCACCTGCGTACCGAGCGGGACAAAGCGCATCAGGTAGGCGAGGTCGGCCGTTGAGGCGTGGAGGCAGCCGGTGCTGACCCGGCCGTACGTCGAGCCTCCGTGGATCGCGAGGCGGTCGCCGCCGGTCCAGCCGCGCGGGAGGTTGGTCTGGTGTCCAGAGAGAGCGAGGATGCAGCAGCCGTAGACCGGCGAGTAGCGGGCGCCGCTGAGCTTGTCGGTGATCGCGAAGCGGCCGGTCGGCGTCGGCGTGCCTGTGGCACCGATGCCGACGCGAAACGTGCGGACGACCTTCCCGCCGCTGCGTACACGGAGCAGGCGGCTGGACAAGTCGACGTCGATGGCGACGCGAGTGCGGCCGAAGCGGAGGGCTCCCGCGCCGGCGTCAACCCAGCCGACGTGTCCGTTCGGCAGCGCGGTCGTGATCACCGCTAGCCGGCCGCCGAGTGCTCGAGTGACCGCGAAGGTCTGCGGGGAGCCGAATTCCGTGTCGGCGCCGAGCCGCGCGACGACCGGGCCATGCGGAGTCTCTCGCAGCGCGACGGTGTGGCCCGGGAGGACGTGGACGACGAGCGTTCCCGTTGCCGCGCGTTTGACGTGAGCAGGCATCGGGCGCGCGACGAGTGGCTCAGGAGCTCGAAGGGCCGGGGCCGGGCTGCCCTGGGCGTGCACGGAAAGATCGCCTCCGAGGAAGAACGCGAGAGCCAAGCCGGTGAGCAGGGCGATTCGGCGGGGCACCCTGCCGAGATCGGCAGAGGGGCGGCTTGACCTTTAGCGGGCGCTCTTCACGCGCCCGAGCGCGAGCCAGCGGCGGCCTGATGCGAGCTGGAACCACGCGACGAGCACCAGCGGCAACGCAAGGATCGCCGGCACGATCACGTCGAAGAGCGCGATCGCAATCGGCTTGATAAGCGGCTTTTCCGAGCTCAGGTAGATCGCGAGCGCGGCGAGTGTCACGAGCCCGGTGATGAAGAGCGCCGTCCCGTGCGGTGTCAGAAGAAGCCACAGCCCCGCCGTCGCGACAGCGACGCCCAGGCCGAGCAGCCCGAGGATCGCCGGCAGCGCTCCGCGCCGCATTCGGGCGGGCTTGAGGAACCGCTCCTTGGCGACGCGAAGAATCTTCAGGTAGCCGGGCCCTGGGTCGTCGAGTTGGTCAGCGGCTTCGAACTTCCACGCTGTCGCAGCCGTCGGAGTTCCGAGCGCCGCGACGGCGGCACGCATCGGGATGATCTTGCCGGCCAGCTTGTAAGCGTCCGCCATCAGCGACCACGCCTCGACTTCGCAGAAGGCGTCGAGGTCGGTGCGGATCTGCGAGAGGGCATGCTGCACGTCCTCCGCGACGTCGAACTCGACGGTGTGCAGCTTCGCGGGCTGCTCCGCTACGTCTCCTCCGGGTTTCCGGGTTCGCGCAGGCAAGCCCGTCTGGAGGTGCATGAACGCGACGGACTCGCCCCGCGCAAGCGCTGCCAGCAGCCTCTGCTCTCGCTCCGCGTCGCCGTAGATCGAGACGACCCGGCCGAGGACGGCAGGGAGACGCGTCGACGGGCGCTTCAGGTCGGGCATCTGGCCTGAGCCGTCGCTGATCACCCAGTGCGTGCAGCCGCGGTCGGCGAGGCCTTCGACTCCCTGGTTGTCGTGGACGCCGCCGTCGACGAGCTCGACGACCAGGTCGGTGAAGAGCTTCGGCACCTGGATGGGCGGGAAACCGCCTGGGAAACAAGCCGAGGCGGCGACCGCGGCGCCGAGAGGAAAATCGCGGCAGGCTTCGGGGAGGTCTTCCCAGCTCGTCCGTTCGAGGATCACGTTCTTGTCGACGTCCTCGCGGGCGGACTCGTCCGGAGTCCCCTGACGGGGCGGCTCGCCCATGTACTTCGCCTCGAAGCGCCAGTTGTGGCCGGTGTTCAGCGTCGTCGCCTCGAGGAGGAGGATCGGCACGGGGGCGTTGCGCGCCGCGTTCTCGGTGTCGGGGTCGAACGGGCCCCGGTGTCCTTTCGGCTCGATCAGGAGGTCGCGCATTGCGATCCGGCCGCGGCGGCGCGGCCGGTCGCCCCAGGCCGGCGCGTAGAAGCGCCGCTCGTAGAGCTCACCGACCCGGTCCGTGCGCGAGTACGCCGGGAGCGCCATCTGCAGGTTCTTGAGCGGATTCGCCCAAGCGGAGCCGCGGACGTTGGTCGCCGCCGCCTCGCGGTACTCCTCCTCGACGTTGCTCACGAGGCGGACGTAGTCGACGTCGGTGATCTCGGCGTCCGGCTTCGACTCGAGCAGGTTCTTCACGTGCAGGTAGTAGAGGGCGCCGACGATCGAGCCGCCGGACACGGTCGAGATGACCTGCACCGGGCGCAGCAAGCCGAGCTCGGCCAGGCGCGCGAGGACGCCGATGTGGAAGAAGGCCGCGCGGTGGCCTCCGCCCGACAGGGCAAGTCCGAGCTTGGTTTGTCCCGTGTTCTCCTGCACGGTCCGACGGCGCGGCGAGCATAACCTTCGCGCCGTGGAGACGGTCTACGTGAGCGTGGGCCTGCCCGTGCCGCCGTCGGAGGCGGTCGCGCTAGTCGTCGACGAGCTCAGGCTGTCGGCCAGGTGAGCTATGGGATTCGTGCTCTGGCGCTTGTCGCCCTCGCGGTGGCCGCGGCTCGCTGCGGCTCGCACGTAGCGAGTACCCAGCTGCGCATTGAGGTGAGCGGGTCATCTGGGACGCGGTCATACCGGCTCGAATGCGGCCCGCCCGCGGGGACGGTGCCCAATCCGGCCACGATCTGCAGAGAGCTCGGCCGGCAGCCGAACCTCCTCGTCGGCGGCCACGGGTTCGACCACTCTTGCCCGTCTGCGGACTACCAAGCGTTCCGCGTCAGCGGCACATACCGCGGCTACCCGATCGACGCGACGTTCCCGCCTCCCACCTGCGGCTGGGTCCCGGGCCAGGCCGGAGCTCCTGCCGAGTGGTCGTACCTGATGGACCACGCAGGCCCGGGCGTCGCCGAGCACGAGCTGGGTTCTGCTGCTTTGTCGGCCGACGCCCGGGCTCACCGGCGCACGCTCTTGCGTCGTGCCAAGGAGCTGTGGAAGGAGGCACGGCGGCTGTCCCGGCAACGGTTGACCGCGCTTGCGGCGGGAAGGTTTCAGCTTGTGCCGGGGCAGCCACCTGACCAGTTCGCCCGGAGGTTTTTCCGTGACGAGCTCGAGGCGGGCAGCCTGCCCGACGGCCCGTTCCCGGCCGAGGTACGCCTCTACTCGACCACGCGCCGGCGTACCGGCAGCGTCGGCGGGAGCGGGGATCTGACGAGCAGTCCGCATCAGCCCGTTTACGTCCTCATCGCCAGGTTCGCCTACCGCGACTACACCGGGCGCAGGCTCGTGGACAACGAACGAACAATGGCCTCCGTCATCGTCGCGCGGACGCTGTTCACGACCGACATCTCCTACGGCGGGCCTTGGAGCCCGCGTGGGTTGGGAACTCCGACCGTGCTGCCGCTCTAGCGCTCCGTCAGAATCGACCTCGTGAAGGTGGGCATCGTCGTCCCGTACTCCTGGTCCTATTGGGGCGCCGTGAACGAGCACGCCGAGCAGCAGGCGGAAGCGCTGCAACAGGCAGGAATCGAGACACGGACGATCATCGGGCACGACCCGCCCGGGAGCTTCACGCGGGTGCTGCACCCCAGGCACG
>JBARRQ010000046.1:0-52642 GCA_049644305.1 Gaiellaceae bacterium | reverse complement strand
TAGACCTTCGAGTGGAAGTAATTCCACGTCGGAGCATTCGCCTGCTGGTTGCCCGGCGGGAGCAAGGTCTTGTACCCCTTCTGGCTGAGCAGGTAGCTCGCATTCGAAGCCGACCCGGCTCGGCCGTTCCCGTTCAGCACGGTGAGCGTGACCCTCGAGGGCGGCAGCGTGAACTGGCGGTGGAGCTTGCGCCCCAGCGCGACCGCCGTCGCGGTGGCAGACGCCCCCACGTCGGGATTGAGGAACGCCTGCACGGCGGTCTGGATGCTCGACGAGGAGGCGTACAGCTCGTTGTACCCGCTCACTCCGGCGATCTTGACCTGGAACACGTGGCCGGACGGGAGACCGTAGGCGAACTTGGCGTAGCTGTAGATCGTGCTCAAGTCGAACTGCCCGCCGATCTCGACGTAATGGTGGTGGGCGATCGTGTTCACGATCTGAACGACGCTGGTCGGCCCGAGGGAGCGGGCGACTTGCTGGCGCATCGCCTTCACGAACTCCTGCTGACGCGCGAGGCGGAACAGGTCGGAGTCGGTATGCCGGTAGCGGACGAAGTCGAGCGCCTGCTTGCCAGTCATGAGCTGGTAGCCGGGTTGAAGGTCGATGTTCGCGTAGTTGGTGTCACCGCCGACGTTCTTGTTGTAGTAGCGCCGGTCGATGTCCAGCCAGATGCCGCCCAGCTTGTTCACGACGGCGATGAAACCGAGGAAGTTGACGCTGATCAGGTAGTTGACCGGCAGGCCGGTGAGGTGCTTGACCGTCTCGAGCGAGCCGCTCGCCCCGCAGAAGGCGTAGGCGCTGTTGATGCGCCCGTGGTCGTAGACGGTCGCCGGGCCGCTGCGGGCTCCGCTGGCGGTGCGCGAGGGGCAGTAGATGGGGACGATCAGGTCCCGTGGGAACGAGAGCAGCGAGATCGTCTTCGTGTCGGGGTCCGCGCGGATCAGCATCATCGTGTCCGAGCGTGAGGGTGCGTTTCCGTCTCCGGCGCGGTGGTCGTAGCCGACCACGAGAGCGATCGCGGGATGGTGGACGTCCTTGACCGCATCGAGCCGCTGCTGGGTGCGCTTGCAGTCGGTCGACTTGCAGCCGAGCTGCGCCGCGGCCTCGTGTGCCCAGAGGTAGAAGCCACCGACGAGGCCGGAGAGAAGCATCAGCAGCACGACGATCAGCCAAAGGAAGAACTTGCCGATCACCTTGGCGAGCCCGGGCCGCGGCGGGGGCGACTGCCGGTAGAGCGTCACCGGCGAGAGCGCGCCGGGTGGGAGAATCGCGCGGCCGTTTCCGTCGACCTCGGCGCCTCGCCCCATTCCTCTCTTGAGCGTCGTCTTCATGCGCGAAAACGCGAAAACGCCCGTCGAGGCGTTCGCCTGAAGCAGGATAGCCGACTCTTCGGCGGGACTAGACCGAGGATGCGTGTGCGCGTGTAAGCGCCTGTTCCGCGAGGCGGACGCCCTCGACCAGCGCACGCAGCTTCTCGTAGGCGACCTCCCAGCTGCGCGTCCGAAGGCCGCAGTCCGGGCAGACGTGAATCCGCGCCGGATCGCCGAAGACCTCGACCGCATAGAGGATCCGGTCGCGCACGAGCTCGGGTGACTCGATGAAGTCGGTGTGGATGTCGAGAACGCCGAGCCCGAGAATCGGGTCGTGCGGGAGATCCCGGAACTTCGAGATGATCCCGTAGCCGGGGCGGTCGGCACCGGACGTGCCCAGCTCTCGGCGGTCGTAGTTGGCGAAGCCGACGCAGTACTGGCGACAGCCGATCATGCCTTCGATCGCCGGGAAGAAGAGGTCGTAGTCCGAGAAGCAAAGGTGTGTCGAGAAAAAGCAGTCGAGCCCCTCGACGCTGACGTTGAAGCTCTCGACGAACAGGTCGAGCTCGTCGGCTTCCGTCGAGGCCCCGGGCTCGTCGATCTGAATCCAGTCGGCCCCGAGCGCGATGAGCGCCTCGAGATTCGGGCGGATCAGATTCCGCGCGATGTCGAGGGTCAGCTCACGCCGGGCCTCGATCTCCTGCTTGCGCCCGTAGCCGGCGCCGAGGCGGCCTTGGTTCGGCGTGTGGTGCTCGTCGTAGGACCAGACCGCGAGCGTGTAGGCGCCGGTGATCGGGATCTTCAGGCGCGCCTTCGCGACCGACTGGAGGAATGAGAACTCCTCGTTGTGGTAGGGCTCGCGTACGCCGACCGGCCCGACGGCCGCGGACTTCGAGTAGTACTTGTTGTCGAAGCTCCGCACCGTGCCGCGCGGCTCGAAGCCATTGGAGTGCGCGATCGCCCAGGCATACATCTCGCTGCGTTGCTGCTCGCCGTCCCAGATGACGTCGAGCCCGGCGGACTCCTGCAGGCGCACGCAGTAGCGGCTGGACCAGCGCGCGACCTCCGCGGGATCGGGGCCGCCACGCTCCAGCGCCTCGACAAGCTCCTCGTGACCCTCGACGTCCACGCGCTTCCCCCACTCGCGCGCGTGCTCGATGTCGCTGTCGCCGAGCTCGCGCCCCTGAGCCGTCTTGACGAGCCAAGGTGGCTTCGCAAGCGATCCGATCTCGTGGGTCAAAAATCTCGGGTCATTCACGCGGCGGCATCCGTGGTCGCTGTCTTGGCCTTGCCCAGGCGCGCCAGCTTCTCGCGCGCGATCGGCTCGGAAACGTACTGAAGATCGCCGTTCGGAACGAGAGCGATCCGTTCCACGCCGCGTTCTCGGAGCCGCTCGACGAACGAGGCGATCTCACGCGGCTCTTCCGTGATCGAGCTTCGAGCGTCGACGACACCCGCGAGCAGCAGCTTGTCGAAGCCCGCCGGAAGGTCTTCGAGGTGGGTCGCGTAGAAGTCGATCCCGAGGCCGTCGACGGGCAACTCGGCGGCCCCGTCCTCGAGGACCCGGCGCGCGTCTCCGAATGTCAGCCAGAGGGCGAGCGGTGGACCGCCGGCGAGTGCTGCGAGTGCTTCTTCGAGGTCGCTCGGGCTTGCTGCCTCCTCGCGGGCGAAGAACGGCTCAACCAGCACCACGAGCTCGGCGTCGATCGTCTCCAGCGCCGGCTTCAGGACCTGCTCCGCCAGCACCTCCGGCGGGACGCCCGTGCCCTGTGCGAGCGCGAAAGGCGACGGCAGCGTCACGAGGCGCGGGCCCGGGAGCGGCGCCACGTACTGCTCTCCGAGCGGCGAGGAAAGCCCCGGCGTCGCCGTCGTGGCCTTCGGCGCACGGTAAAACGTGTTCGTGTCGAGGAAGCGGGTCAGTGCGCCGGTCTCGAGCCCGTCCGCTGCCTCGAGGAGCGGGCGGAAGTGGTCCTGCCAGCGCAGCATCCCGTCGGCCAGCAGATCAAGCCCCGCGCTCTGCTGGACGGAGACGAGCTCGGCGAGGTCGCGCTCGACCTGCGCCTCGACGGCCTCCTCCGTGGTCCTGCCGCGGTCGAGGTCCCGTGTCGCCTGCACGAGCTCTTCGGAGCGGGGATAGATCCCCGGCGCGAACGCCTGCAGGTCAGGCACGGCCGCTGACCGCCAGCTGATTCTCCGCATGCCGGATCCGCTGCTCGAGCTGCCAGCGGTCCGCGTCAGACTCGCCGCGCTCGGCACGCTCCAGCTCTGCACGCGCCTCTTCGAGCTGCTCGCGCGCACGCGCGTCGTCGATCTTCCCCGCCTCGACCGCGTCGTCGACGAGCGCGAGCGCCCGGTCCTGCTCGACCTTGAAGAACCCCGGCCCGGTCGCGAACTCGACAATGTCCTCACCGGCGCGGTCGCGGTAGATCCGCGTGGAGCCCGCCTTCAGCAGTGCCACGAGCGGGGCATGGCGCGCGAGCACGCCGATCTCACCGTCCGCGCCGGGAACGACCAGCATCTCGACCTCGTCCTCGAACGCCGGCCCCTCGGGCGTGACGAGGGAAAGACTGAAGGTGCGGCCTTCCGCCACCTGGTTCTAAACGGCCGCCGGCTCGGGCTCGCGCATGTCTTCGGGCTGCTCCGGCTGCTCTGGCTCCTCGGCAGCCTCCTCGCCGCCCAGCTTGCGGGCCTTCTCCACGGCCTCCTCGATCGTGCCGACCATGTAGAACGCCTGCTCCGGAAGATCGTCGTGCTTGCCCTCGATGATCTCGCGAAAGCCGTTGATCGTGTCTTCGAGCTTCACGTAGCGGCCTTCCTGCCCGGTGAACTGCTCGGCCACGAAGTTCGGCTGCGAGAGGAACCGCTGGATGCGCCGGGCCCGGCCGACCGTCACCTTGTCCTCGTCCGAGAGCTCGTCGATCCCGAGGATCGCGATGATGTCCTGCAGGTCCTTGTAGCGCTGGAGGATCTCCTGCACGCGCGTCGCCGTCTCGTAGTGCTCGTCCGAGACGATTCCGGGCTGGAGCGCGCGCGAGACGGAGTCGAGCGGGTCGACGGCAGGGTAGATCCCTTGCTCGACGATCGCCCGCGAGAGCACCGTCGTCGCGTCGAGGTGGGCGAACGTGTTCGCCGGCGCCGGGTCGGTCAGGTCGTCGGCCGGGACGTAGATTGCCTGCACGGAGGTGACGGAGCCCGTGCGCGTCGAGGTGATCCGCTCCTGGAGCTGACCCATCTCGGTCGCAAGCGTCGGCTGGTAGCCGACCGCGCTCGGCATGCGCCCGAGCAGTGCCGAGACCTCGGAGCCCGCCTGGACGAAGCGGAAGATGTTGTCGATGAAGAGCAGAACATCCTGGCCTTGGTCGCGGAAGTACTCCGCCATCGTCAACCCGGAGAGGCCGACGCGCAGTCGCGCCCCGGGCGGCTCGTTCATCTGCCCGTAGACGAGCGCGACGCTGGAGAGAACGCCCGATTCCTGCATCTCGAGCCACATGTCATTGCCCTCGCGCGTGCGCTCGCCGACACCGCAGAAGACAGAAACCCCCTGGTGCTCGCGCGCGATGTTGTGGATCAGCTCCTGGATCAGCACGGTCTTGCCGACGCCGGCCCCGCCGAAGAGGCCGACCTTGCCGCCCCTCACGTAAGGCGCGATCAGGTCGACGACCTTCAGGCCGGTCTCGTAGATCTCGGTGGTCGGGCTCAGGTCCTTGAACTCCGGGGGGTCACGGTGAATCGACCACAAGTCATCGGCCTCGACCTCCTGGTCGACGTGGTCGATGGTCTCGCCGAGCACGTTGAAAATCCGGCCCAGGGTGGCCTTGCCCACAGGGACGCGGATCGGCGCGCCTGTATCGATCACGTCCACACCTCGGGGAATGCCGTCCGTCGAGTCCATCGCAACGGCGCGGACGCGATCGTCGCCAAGGTGCTGCTGGACCTCGGCCACGATCTCGATGGCAGGCCTTCCCTCGCGCTCCGGGACCGTGATCCTGAGCGCAGTGTTGATCTCCGGCAGGCTTCCGGTGAAGACGACGTCGACGACGACCCCTTTGATCTCGATCACCTTGCCCACGTTGCGGGCGCCGTCTTGCGTCTGGTCGTCAGCCATGCGTCTCCTGGAGTCGTCGTGTGAAGAGGCTGCGCGGGCGGCGCAAGCGCCTCAGCGGCCGGAGTTTACCGAACCGTTCCCGCTCCACCTGCGGGAATGCACTCGCCCTCTCCAGCGCCGCCACCCGGGTGGCGTGGTCGAGGCTTCAGACGTACGAGGTGATGAGTGACGGAAACACTACTCAGACAGTATCGCCGCTAGGGCCGGCGTTACCGGTCTTGCAGGACCGGGCCGCCGCCGAGCGAGCCCCTCAGCCTGATCGCGAGGCGCTCCTTTGCCGCGCGAAAGACGAGTGCCTTCGAGGTCCGAAGGTTCATCGTGTCCGGAAACGAGACGTCGGAGCTCGGGCCTGCGCTTTGCAGCGACCCCACCGATCCGGGCCGGAGCGCGGACGAGGCCATGATGCTCCCGAACCCGACCACAGCGACAGCCATCGCCGCCGCCGCAGGAGCGAGCCGCAGGCTCAGCCGACGCCGGATCCGGCCGATCTCGATCGCAGGGACGAGCTCCAGAGGCACAGCCCGGAGAGTGCGGGTCAGGCCTCCGATCGAGGCATGGAACTCACTGCACGACACACAGTCGCCGAGATGGCCCTCGAGCAGAACCTGCTCGAAACGCGACAGCTCGCCGTCGACGTCGGCAGACGCCCATTGCCGGGCGCGCTCACAGTCTCCGTGCATGGGTCTCACAGTAGCTGTGACGGTGGCTTAAGCCAGAAGTTAGCCGAGAAATCGGTGCCTAAACGTGGTGAAAGCGCACGAAGGTCTAGATCACGGAATGGCGGCTGTCGACGAGGAATCCGACGAGGATGAGAAGGATTCCGAGCCCCACCAGAAGCGCCGACGTGTTGATCGTCTCGTCCTGCTCGCGCAAGGTGGCCCAGCGCAGTCGCCGCTCCCCCAGCAGAGGAAACGGGCCGATTTCACTCTCTGCGCCCGACCGTCTCCGAGCGGGCCCACGGTTGCCGATGAAGAAGCCTCCCAGCAGCAGGAAGCTGCCCGTCAGGTAGAAGCCGAGCGTCAGCGCGCGGTCGAGTGATGCTCCGGCGAGGACGCCGACCAGCAGTGAGCCCCCAGCGGTAACGCCGATACTCAGCACAACCACGAGGGCGAGACGGCGAAGCGCCGCGGCCATCGGGAGCGGTTACGCCGGCAGCGCCTGCTCGGGCGACCTCGCGGACGGCCGCCGCATCTCTTCGGCGCCCATCGGCCAGTGCTCGAGTGGGTAGTGGCACGCGGCGACGTGGCCGTCGCCGAAAGGATAGAGCGGCGGCTCTTCGACGTCGCAGTGCCCTGCCTGAAAGCGCGGGCAGCGCGGGTGGAAGTGGCACGCGCTCGGCGGGTTGACCGGGCTCGGCACGTCGCCCTCGAGCACGATGGGCTCGCGCTTGCGGCCGAGCTCGGGGTTCGCGATCGGCACTGCCGAGAGCAGAGCGCCCGTATAGGGGTGCTTGGGCTCTCGGTAGAGCACGTCCCTGGACGCGATCTCCACCACCTTGCCGAGGTACATCACCATCACGCGGTCGGAGATGTGCCGGACGACGTTCAGATCGTGCGCGATGAAGATGTAGGTCAGCCCGAAGTCGTCCTGGAGGTCCTTGAGGAGGTTGAGGATCTGCGCCTGCACGGAGACGTCGAGCGCCGAGACCGGCTCGTCGCAGACGATGAGCTTCGGGTTGACCGCGAGCGCGCGGGCGACGCCGATTCGCTGCCGCTGCCCGCCCGAAAACTCGTGCGGGAAGCGGTTGTAGTGCTCCGGGTTCAGCCCCACCACCTCGAGCAGCTCCTGAACACGGGTCTTGATCTCGGCCGCCGACCCGAGGTTGTGCACCTCGAGCGGCTCGCCGATGATGAAGCCGACGCGCTTCCGGGGATTGAGCGAGGCGTAAGGGTCCTGGAAGATCATCGTCATCTCGCGGCGGATCGGGCGCATGGCGGCGCGCGAGAGCTTCGTGATGTCGCGCCCTTCGAAACTGATGTTCCCGGCGGTCGTGTCGAGTAGCCGCGTGATACAGCGAGCGAGCGTCGACTTCCCGCAGCCAGACTCTCCGACGACGCCGAGCGTCTCGCCTTGCTTGATGCTGAACGACACCCCGTCGACCGCCATCACCGAGGCGATCTCCTTCTGGAAGATGATGCCGCGCGTGATCGGGAAGTACTTCTTGACGTCGTCGACCACGAGCAGCTCGTTGCCGCTCGGTGCTGACTGCGGCTCGTTCACCTAGCCGGCCTCCGCCATGGTCACCTCGAGGAGCTTGGCTGCTTCGCGGTCCTTCGTCTCCTCGTCGAGATGGCATGCCTGTAGGTGCGGCGCATCCCGCTCGGTCTGGGTCGGCAGGAGCTCGGGCTCGGTCGTCTTGCAGATCTCCATAACGTAAGGGCAGCGCGGATGGAAGCGGCAGCCTGAGGGCGGGCGAAGGAGCGACGGCGGCTGGCCTGGGATCTGGATGAGCCGGTCCAGGTCCGCGTCGAGCCGCGGGAGCGAACCCATCAGGCCCCACGTGTACGGGTGCCGTGGCCGGCTGAAGAGGTCGTAGACCGTCGCCTGCTCGACGACCTTCGCCGCGTACATGACAAGCACGTCGTCAGCTGTCTCCGCGACGACGCCGAGATCGTGCGTGATGAAGATGATCGCGCTCCCGAAGTCGTCCTGCAGACGCTTCATCAGCGTGATGATCTGGGCCTGCGTCGTCACATCCAGTGCCGTCGTGGGCTCGTCCGCGATCAGGAGGTCCGGATCGTTGATGAGCGCCATCGCGATCATCACGCGCTGGCGCATGCCTCCGGAGAACTGATGCGGATAGTCGTCGATCCGGCCCTCGGCGCGCGGGATCCCGACCGCCTTCAGCAGCTCGACCGCGCGGGCGCGCGCGACACGGTTGGTCACGTCCCGGTGCAGCTGGACCGCCTCGACGAGCTGCTTCCCGATCGTGTGGACCGGGTTCAGCGAGGTCATCGGGTCCTGGAAGACCATCGAGATCTCGTTCCCGCGAATCTCGCGCAACTCGCCGGGCTTCGCGGTGATCAGATCCTTGTCCTTCCACAGCGCCTGCCCGCTCGAGACCGTGTTCCGTTTCGGATTCAGCCCCATGATCGTCAGGCAGGTGACGCTCTTGCCGGAGCCCGACTCGCCGACGATTCCGAGCGTTTGTCCCTTTTCGATCGAGAAGGAGACGCCGTCGACGGCCTTGACCACACCGTCGTCGGTGTTGAAGGACGTGCGCAGGTCCTTGACGTCTAGGAGAGCCAATGCTTCTTCAGGCTAGCCGGATTCGGGGGTCGATCCAGGCGTAGAGGAGGTCGACGACGAGGTTGAAGAAGAGGATGGCTATCGTCGCGAACACGACCACACCCTGCAAGGTGGCAAGGTCCTGATCCTGGATGGCGATCAGCGCCGTCCTGCCGAGGCCCGGTAGCTGGTAGATGCCCTCGGTGAAGATCGCGCCGCCGAGCGCGACGCCGATGTCCATCCCGAGCATGGTCACGACCGGCAGCAGCGCATTCCGGAGAACGTGCGAGAAGAGGACGCGCCGCTCGGGCGCGCCCTTCGCCCTTGCTGTGCGCACATAGTCCTCGTTGAGCGTCTCCATCACGTTGGCCCTGATCATGCGGACGTATAGCGCTGCGAAGAGGAGCGCAAACGTGAACCAGGGCAAAATCATGTGGTAGAACCACTGCCACGGGCCGCCGGGAAGCCCTGAGTCCTTAGGCGCACCGAAGAAGTTCGCGTAGTTGGCGATCGGCGTGAGGTGCCACTTCACGCCGAAGAAGTACGAGAAGATCAGGCCGATCCAGACCGGGTGCGCGGACACTCCGATCAGCACGAAGACCATCGCGCCTCGGTCAATCAGCGATCGCGGCTTCAGCGCGGAGAAGATCCCGACGGAGAGCCCGATCAGCATCCACAGCACGGCGCCACCGAAGACGAGGGAGGCCGTGACCGGCGCCGCCTGGCCGATCGTCGAGTTGATGCTCTGGCTCGTCGCGAACGAGGTCCCGAGCGAGCGGTCGATCACAAGCCGCTTGAGGAATTTTCCGTACTGGATGTAGACGGGCCTGTCGAGGCCCAGCTGATGAGTCGCGGTCGTGATGCACTGGGCCTGGGCGTGCTCGCCGCCGCACATGGCGCGGGCCGGGTTGTGCGGAGCCATGAAGAAGATCACGAACGTGACGAACGTGATCACGAGGAAGAGCAGAATTGCCCAGAGAGTTCGCCTGACGAGATATCGGAACATGCGTCTCGCTTCGAGTCTGTCGGTCTATCGCGCTTTCGGGTGGATCCTAGTCGGTTTGCGGTGAGATGTGAGGCGCCGGCCGGGCCGGCGCCTCACGGTTCTGCGTCCTTCGAGTGCCTCTTACTTCAGGGCCAGAGCCGGGATGCTGAAGTCCTGGTAGATCCCCTGGTAGACGAGGCTCTTCGGGTCGATCCTGTTGGAGAAGAAGTAGCGGTTGTTGTATGTCCGCTCAATTGCCATCGGGGCGACCTCCTTCATGAGCTGAAGGTCTAGCGCTCCGTAGGTCTTGAGGCGATTCGGGCCGACTAGCCTGGCCGCCTGCGCCAACTTCTTGTTCCACTTCGGGATGTTCATGTACGAGTAGTTGACGTTGTTGCTTGCCGTGATGTGCGGCCCGTACAGAAGGATGTTCAGCCAGTCGTACGGGTCTGGGTAATCCGAGCACCAGCCCATCGAGACGCCCATGTCGAGGTCGGTGTTCCTCACGCCCATGGCGTCGTAGAGGGTGGCTCCCGAGAACGGCTTCATCGTGATGTTGCTCGGGTTGAAGCCCAGGTTGATCAGGTCCTGGCGGACGATCTGAGCCTGCGCCGGGTTGATCGTGCCGGACGACCGATAGCCAACGTTGATCTTGCCGCTCTTGAAGTGTCCCTTGGCGAGCTTCTTCGCCGTCGTCAGGTTCGGCTTCCTCAGCGGGTACACCTGCTGGTTCAGCCAACCAGGCACACCCGGGTTGAAGATGTGAGTCCACGGCTGGCCTGCAAACTCGCCGGCCTGGTTGACGTACGCGCTCCGGCTGACGGCGTAGTTGACTGCCTTCCGGAGGCTAAAGTTGCCGTTGCCGCTGCCGCCAAACAACGACCTGGACATGTTCATCGGCAGGTAGCCGGTGCAGTTGACCGGCAGGCTCCAGAAGCGGGTTCTGTTGAGGCCGTACGACTTGAAGACGCCGTGGACCTCGGCCGCCGGGAGCGGGCCTTCGTCGAGCTGGTTGGCCTTGGTCTGGTTGAAGGCCGTCTGCTCGTTGAGATTCCACTGGAGGTCGTAACCGGCGAGGTTGCGCGGCCGGTTCCGGCCTGGGCCCGTCTTCCAGAAGGGGTTCTGCCTCACCGACGTCAGGTGGAGAACGTCGTGATGCGAGAACGCATAAGGGCCTGCACTTGGGATGTCCCTGATGCTGTTGACGCTCGCGATCTCAGTGTCCAGGGGCAGCTTGGTCGATGTCGCCTGGAAGAACGGCATCGTGATCTTCGACATGAACGTGCCGTCAGCCTTCGTCAGGTGGATGATCAGCTTGTCGCCCTTCGCGACGGCGCCGCTCACGTGCTTGCCGTTGCCGGCATTCACAGCCTGGGCTCCGACGATGTTCGTGCCGTTCGAGTCGGTGATGAACTGCGCGCCGGGCGAATTGAGCGCCTTGCTCGCCACGCGGTCGATGGCGAATGAGAAGTTCTTCGCCGTCACCGGCTTTCCGTCACTGAATCTGAAGCCCTTCCGGATCGTGAAGGTGTACGTCCTACCGTCTTTCGACACCTTGAACGCCGAGGCCACTTCGGGGTCGAGCTTGCTGCCCGCGGGGCCAGGCTTGTCCGGATAGTTGAAGAGCTTCGCTGCGGTCGCGTACTCGAGGAACCACGCTGTGGTCACGTAGCCGGTCTGCGGGTCGATCTTGACCGCTTCGCCGGTCGTCCCGGCCCGCCAGATGCCGCCCTTTTTCGCCACGTGAGTGCTTCCGGCGTTTGCGAGGCTCGCTGCGACCAGAAGGCTTGCCCCGACCGCGAGCATCGCAGCCGAGAGCCAGAGCCGTCTGTGCATGTCTCTCCTTTCCGTGAACTTCGAGTCGAGGATGCCTCGACTCGGGACGGGCGTCTTCCCCGTCCAAGCCTTCAGACGTAGATGTAACGGTTTGGTTAGTGGCTCGCGCGCGGATCGAAGGCGTCTCTGAGCCCGTCGCCGAGCAGGTTGAACGCCAGCGTCGTCAGCAGCACGGCCAGGCCCGGCCACAGCATCAGGAGCGGCCGGGTCGTGTAGTACTCGGGCGCGCTCGAGAGCAGGTTGCCCCAGCTCGGCACCGTGAGCGGCACGCCGATCCCGAGGAACGACAGCCCCGCCTCGAGGAGCACGAAGCTCGCGACGATCAGCGTCGAGTAGACGATTATCGGTGCGACCAGATGCGGCAGAACGTGTGAGCGGATGATCCGGGTGTCGCTTGCGCCGATCATCCGCGCCGCCTCGACGTACTCCTTCTCCCGGATGGACAGAACCTGGGCGCGCATGATCCTCGCTGGGTAGAACCAGCTGAAGAGGCTGAAGATCAGGACGAGCGTGATCACGCCCTGCGGGAAGATTCCTAAGGTGATCGAGTTCAGCTGCGGGCCGACCGTCGCGGCCAGCGCGATCACGAAGAGCAGGAGCGGGAACGCCATCGTGATCTCGGTCAAGCGGGAGATGATCGTGTCGATCCAGCCACCGAAGTAGCCGGCGATCGCGCCGAGAATGACCCCGATGATCATCACCCCCAGCGTCGAGAGGACGGCGACCTCCAGCGAGACCCGGGCGCCGTATAGAAGGCGCAGGAACTCGTCCTGGCCGAGCCTGTTTGCGGCGCCGAGAACGAGAATGTCCGTCTTGTGGGTGTAGGGATTGGGGATGTGAGTCCCCGGGTTTGCCGGTAGCAGACTGGGAAAGGTGACTGCCGGCGGCCCGGCGAAGATGTCGGTCGGCCCATGGCCGACGTAGTGCTGCGCCAACGGCGCGCCGGCGAACGCGATGAAAGCGAGGATGATGATGAAGAACCCGCTCGCAATTGCGATCTTGTCGCGCCTGAAGCGCCGCCAGACGAGCTCCCAGTAGCCGCGGGCGCGAACCTCCTCGAGCTCCCCGAGCGCCCCGCCTGTCTCTGTCGCAATGGCCGCGCCGAGCCCGGCGGCCCCAGAGACGATTACATCGCGTTCTCGCTGAGACATGAAGAGCTGAGACTATAGACGAGCGCGGGACGCCGGAGTTTGCGGGAAATCCGTCTGAGCCGACAGTCTGCTCCCTCGCTCTTTGCGAAAACTCACTACGCCGTCAGGGCGTCCGCGCCCGCCACTACTTCGAGGATTTCCTGGGTGATCTCGGCCTGCCGGGCTCGGTTCATGTCCAGCGTCAGGCTGTCGATCAGCTCCACGGCGTTCTTGGAGGCGTTCCGCATCGCCGTCATGCGCGCACCGTGCTCCGAGGCGGCCGACTCGAGCAGCGCCCGGTAGATCTCTGTCTCGAGATAGACAGGCAGAAGCCGCTCGAGGATCTGCTCAGGCTCGGGCTCGTAGATGAAGTCGCCGAGGAGCGCCTGGCGGCGTTCCTCGTCTTCTTCTTGTTCGCGCGCGAGGACGTCTTCCGAGACCGGGAGGACCTGCTGCTCGGTCACTCGCTGGACAAGCGGCGAGACGTAGTGGTTGTAGACGAGGACGGCGCGGTCGATCTCCTCGGCCGTGTAGAGCTCCTCGAGGCGGTGGGCAACGGCCTGGGCGTCGGCATAGGTCGGCCGGTCGGTGAAGCCCGTCCAAGCGTGGTCGATCCAGTATCGGCGGAACGCGAGCGTCGAGCGGCCCTTCCGGCCCACGACGAGCCAGCGCACCTCCCTCCCCTCCGAGCGAAGTGTTCGCTCGAGAGCGAACGCACGCCGGAGGATCTGCCCGTTGAAGGCCCCGGCAAGGCCTCGATCGCCGGTCACCGGGACGATCGCCACCGTACGCGGCTCCCGCTGCTGCAGGAGCGCGAGGCCCCGGAACGACGAAGCGGCCCTCGCCGTGCCGGCGGTGAGCTCCTCCATCCGGTCCGCGTAGTCGCGCATCTGGACGATCCGTGCCTCGGCTCGTCTCAGGCGCGCGGCCGCGACGAGCTCCATCGCCTTCGTGATCTTCCGCGTGTTCCCGACTGAGCGGATGCGCCGCTTGATGTCCTGCAAGGTGGCCATCAGTTCGCCGGCGACTCCTCTTCTTTGACGGCGAAGGTCTGCTTGAACCTCTCGATCTGGGCGTTCAACCCCTCGGCCAGCTCGTCGCTCAGGTCGCCCGTCTCCCGGATCTCCTTGTAGATCGACTCCTCTGCGCGCATGAACTCCCGCAGCTCCTCCTGGAAGCGCGGGACCTGCGCCGTCGGAACGTCGTCGAGGTAGCCGTTGATGCCCGCGTAGAGGGCAACCACCTGCTCCTCCATCGGCCAGGGGTCGTACTGGGGCTGGTTCAGCGAGGCAACCATTCGCTCGCCGCGGGCCAGGGTGTTCTGGGTCGCCTGATCGAGCTCGGAGCCGAACTGGGCGAAGGCCTCGAGCTCGCGGTACTGGGACAGGTCGAGGCGCAGGCGGCCGGCGACTTTCTTCATCGCCTTGGTCTGCGCGCTCGCGCCCACGCGCGAGACGGAGCGTCCGACGTCGACCGCCGGGCGTACACCGGAGTAGAAGAGGTCGGACTCGAGGAAGATCTGACCGTCCGTGATCGAGATCACGTTCGTCGGGATGTAGGCGGCGATGTCGCCGGCCTGCGTCTCGATGACCGGTAGGGCAGTCAGCGAGCCGGCGCCAAGCTCGTCCGAGAGCTTGCAGGCCCGCTCGAGCAGCCGCGAATGGAGGTAGAAGACGTCACCCGGGAAAGCCTCGCGCCCCGGAGGGCGCCTCAACAGCAGCGACAATTGGCGGTAGGCGTCGGCGTGCTTCGAGAGATCGTCGTACATGCACAGCGCCGAGCCGCCGTTGAACATGATGTGCTCTCCCATCGCGCAGCCCGCGTAGGGCGCCATCCACTTGATCGGCGCCGCCTCGGAAGCGCCGGCGGCCACGATGATCGTGTACTCCATCGCCCCGGCGTCCTTCAGCCGCTCGTAGACCTGCGCGACCGTGGAGGCCTTCTGGCCGATCGCAACGTAGATGCAAACGACGTCCTGGTCGTGCTGGTTGAGGATCGTGTCGACGAGGATCGCCGTCTTTCCGGTCGAGCGGTCGCCGATGATCAGCTCGCGCTGGCCGCGCCCGATGTTCGTCATCGAGTCGATCGCCTTGACGCCCGTCTGCAGCGGCTCCTTGACCGGCTGCCTGTCGACCACTCCGGGTGCCTTGAACTCGAGCGGGCGGGTCTCGTCCGTCTTGATCGGCCCCGCTCCGTCCAGCGGCCGCCCCAGCGGGTCGACGACGCGCCCGAGCAGCGCATCCCCGACCGGCACGCTGGCGACCCGGTCGGTTCGTTTGACGGGCTCGCCCTCCTTGACGTGCTCCCATTCGCCGAAAAGAGCCGCGCCGACGTTGTCCTCCTCGAGGTTGAACGCCAGCCCGACGACGCCGTGCTCGAGCTCGAGCATCTCCAGGGCGACGGCGTTCTCGAGACCGTAGATGCGGGCGATCCCGTCGCCGACCTGCAGGACGGTCCCGACCTCGGCGAGATCGGTCTCCACGTCGAACTCCTCGATCCGCTGCTTGAGGATCGACGTGATCTCTTCGGGGCGAAGCTTCACTGAATCTCCTCTCGTTACACCGTTGCGAGCTCTCGCCGAAGCCGCTCGAGCCGGCCCCGCACGCTCGCGTCCAGTCGGTGCGATCCCACCTGGAGCACGATGCCGCCGATCAGGCTCGGATCGACGCTGCGCGAGGCTTCGACCTTCCGGCCTGATGCTCGCTCGATCTGCTCGAGGAGTCGCTTCTCTTCCGCGTCGGTGAGCTCGATGGCGGTCGTCAGCTCCGCATTGATCACCCCCGCCTGCTCGGCGACCAGGCGCTCGAACTCCTGCCCGATCTGATCGAGCTGTCCGATGCGGCCCTTGTCGGCCAGCAGAAGGAGGAAATTCCGGACGAGCCCCTCGCCGCCGGCAAGGATGTCCTCCAGCGCGCTCGCGCGGGCCCGCGGATCGAGCTGGGGATTGCGCAGGAGCTCCCGCAGCTGGGGCACCTCGGCTTCGGCGTTCACCAGTTGCGCCAGCTCCTCGCGCACGGGCTCGAGCCGGCCCTCGTCCTTCGCGGCCTCGAACAGCGCGCGCGCGTACACGCGGTCGACAACCACCTAGAGCCCCCTCATGGAGCCGACTCCAGGACGGAGAAATCGAGCTCGCCGACCGCCTCGTCGATCAGGCGTCGGTGGTCGGACTCGTCGAGCGCCTTTCCCGTGACCTTCGTGGCTGCGAGCAGGCTCAGGTCGACGACCTCTGCGCGGATCTGCTCGAGCGCCCGGCGTGTCTCGGCCTCGATCTCGCGGCGCGTCTCCTCCAACCGCCGCTGCCGGTCGGCCTCGGTCTCCTCGCGCATTCGGCGCTCGAAGGCATCGGCGACCCTCCGCGCCTCGGCGAGGATCTGCTCGGCGTCCGACTTCGCGCTTCCGATCAGCCGCCTGTGCTCCTCGAGGAGCTCCCGCGCCTCTTGGCGTGCCCGATCTGCCTCCTCAAGCGACTGCCGAATGCGGTCCCGGCGCTCGTCGATGAGCTTTTGGATCGGGCCGAAGGCGTAGCGCCTGAGCACGAAGAGCGTGATCAGGAAACAGACGATCGTCCAGATCATCAGGCCGGGCGTGACCGAGATGAGCGGGTTCGCGGCGAGAATCATCTAGACGAGGACGTACGCCAGGATCGAACCGAGCAGGCCGTAGAAGACGACCGCCTCGGTAAGAGCGAAGCCGAGCCACTGGATTCCCTGGAGCTCGCCGCGGAGCTCGGGCTGTCGCGCGACCGACTGGATCATCGAGCCGAAGATGTTGCCGATGCCGACGCCGGCGCCGAGCGCGCCGAGGCCGACGCCGAGCGCGAGGCCGATCGCTTTGCCGGCCTTCGTAACGTCCCCGGTAGTAGCGGCGAGAACAGTTGCGATCACGTGGACCTCCTAGTGCTCGGGCTCGATCGCCGAGCCGATGTAGATGGCGGACAGGGCGGCGAAGATGAACGCCTGAATCGAGACGACGATCACGACCTCGAAGAGGTAGAAGGCGGTGGCTACGGGGACCGTGATCACCGCGAGCACAACCGACTGGAGGATGAACATCAGGCCGAGGAACGTGAGGATCAGGATGTGCCCCGCGAGCATGTTCGCGAAAAGTCGGACGCTGAGCGAGATCAAGCGCATCAGCTGCCCGAGTACCTCGAGCGGCACGATCAGCACGAGCAGAGCCTTGGGCGCCTCCGGGATCCAGCTCTTGAAGTAGCGGACGGGGCCGTTCCAGCGGATCCCCTCGACGTGCGTGAAGGCGAAGGTGAGCAGGGCGAGGGCCAGGGTCACCGAGAGCGACGAGGTAGCTGCGTAGATCCCCCAGACCGGAATCCCGTGCCAGGTCTCACCAGTGAGCGGCAGCGGAATGAAGCCGATGAGGTTCACCACCCAGATGAAGAGCAGCAGCGAGGCGACGTATGGAAACCAGCGGCCGATCGCCTTCGAGGGCAGCCCTTGCTCGGCCACCTGGACCTGTGCGATCTCGTAGATCCCCTCGCCGATCGTCCGGCGGCGGTTCAGCGTCCGTCCGCGCATCAAGACGAGCCCGAGGGCGATGGTCAGCGCCGTCCCGAGCAGCAGGTAGACGACGGCCTTCGTAATCGAGAGGTTCAACGGGCCGAGGTGGATCGGGACCCAGTCGTGCTGTTGGAACTCGGTCGTCGGGTCGAACTTGCCACGCGCGAACGCGGGGGCCGGGAGGGCGAGAGCGAGAAGCGAGGCGCTGAGAAGAAGGCGCCTCACGCCGTCGGCTCCTGGCTGTAGTAGCCGAGGAGACCGAGCCCAAGCTCGGCTGTGTAGGCCGCGGCGTAGACGAGCGCCGCGGAGAGGCCCAGCGTCCGATCGGAGGAAGCGACGGCGAGGAGAACCGCGAGCACCGCGAGCAGGCGGAACATGAGCCCGAAGGCAAGCGCGCCGGAGGCTGCCACATTCCTCGACGACGGCTTCAGCCCGGCGAGCAAGAGGCCAAACGCCTGGACGCCGACCCAGAGCACGGCCGCGATCACCCAGCCGGAGAGACGCCAGCCGGCGGCAAGGAACAGCGGGAGCGCGAGCAGCAGAGTGAGCCCGCCTGCGAGCGCTGGGATCCAGCGGCGGTGCGGGAGCGGCCGCGGTGCTCCCAGGATCCCGACGCGCGTCAAAACGCGTTCCGGTAGCGCCGGTAGACCGCGAAGACGCCGGCAGGGATGCCCACGAAGGCACCGCCCAGGATTCCGAGCCCCACCGACCCGGCCGCCCAGCCGACCAGCGCGCCCACGCCCACGCCACCGGCGGTCACGCCCCCGAGCAACGCGCCGGCTCCGGCCGGCTCGAACGACGCGCGGGGAGTGGGCTCCATCGCGGCGAGCATACCAAACCGCGCCCCGAGCTTGTGACAGCCGAAAACGGCTCGGCTAGACGTTTCCGGCGCACTTTGTGTTTACGCCGAACGGCGGGCGGCTTCCCGGGCTTCCTGTTCGCGCCGGCGGATCCGAGGGTTCGCCAGCTTGACGATCTCGAGCAGGTACACGATGTAGACCGAGGTGCCGAGAGCGAAGGCGCCGATGACCGCGATTGCGACCGTCGGCCAGGTGTGCCAGACCCCGTCATCATGTGGGCGCAAGAACCGGGTCGCAAGCGCGGCGCCGGCGAGGATCGCGCACCAGGCCCACATCGTCACCGCGGCGCGGGGTTGAGAGAAGCCGATGTTCATGAAGCGGTGGTGCAGGTGCGACCGGTCGGCCGCGTACACGGGCCGACCGTGCTTCAACCGCTTGGCGACCACGAACGAGGTGTCGATGATCGGGACGGCCAGCACGAGCAACGGGAAGAGAAGCGTCGCGAGGGCCGCGGTCTTGAGCAGGCCCTGGACCGCGAGCGCGCCGAGCGTGAAGCCGAGCAGCAGGGCGCCCGAGTCGCCCATGAAGATCCGCGCCGGGTAGAAGTTGTGGCGCAGGAACCCGAGGCAGGCACCGAGGACCACGGCGGCGAGAATCGCGGTCTCGGCACGGCCGAATGAGAGCGCGATCAAACAGAAGGTGAAGCCCGAGATCGCGCAGACACCGGCCGCCAGTCCGTCGAGGCCGTCCAGGAAATTGACCATGTTCATGATCGCGACGATCCAGAAGATCGTCAGCGGGATGCCTACCCATTCGGGCAGGGCATGGACGCCGAGGATCGGGAAGGTGAAGCGATGCATCCAGATCCCGAAGCCGGTCGGGATCGCGGCCGCTGCGAGCTGGCCGCCCAGCTTTTCCCACCAAGCGAGGCCCCGGAAGTCGTCGACCGCGCCGACCAGCGTCGCCACTGCAGCGCCGAGCAGCAGGCCCTTCGTCTCGCGTCCGAGCGGCAGAAAGGCAAGTCCCGGCACGAAGATCCCGAAGAACAGCGCGATGCCGCCGAGCCTCGGCACCGCCCGCCGGTTCAGCCGGCGCTCGTCGGGCCGGTCGACGACCCCGAGCAGCCGGGCCATGCCTCCGACGGCAGGCGTCAGCAGCACCACGATCACGAGCGCGAGCGCAGCGCCGTAGAGCGCTTCGGGGTGGTCCTCGAGCGTTTGCCACATGGCTACTTCGTCCCGTAGAGACGGTCGCCGGCGTCGCCCAGGCCCGGGACGATGAAGCCGCGCTCGTCGAGACCCCGATCGACAGCAGCAGTGACGATCCTCACGTCCGCGTGTTCGCGCTGCATGTGCTCGATCCCTTCAGGAGCGGCGACGAGGCAGACCAGCGTGACGGATCGGGCTCCGGCCTCCTTGACGGCGGCGACAGCAGCCGCGCTGGAACGGCCCGTCGCGAGCATCGGGTCGAGCACGATCGCGTCACGCTCGCCGTCTCCGAGCTCCGGCAGCTTCACGTAGTACTCCACCGGCATAAGCGTCTTCTCGTCGCGGTAGAGGCCGATAAAGCCCACGCGCGCACTGGATACCAGCGAGAGCACGCCGTCGAGCATGCCGAGGCCGGCTCGCAGGACGGGACACACCGCCACCTTCTTTCCGGCGATCCGCTGCACGCTCGTCCGCTCGAGCGGCGTCTCGACCTCGGCGCTCTCGGTCGGAAAATCCTTCGTCGCCTCGTAGGTGAGGAGCAGGGTCACCTCGTTCGCGAGCTTTCGGAAGTGCACTGTGGGCGTGTCCTTGTCGCGTAGGTAGGACAGCTTGTGCTGGACGAGCGGGTGCGTGACGACGGTCACGCTGGTGGCTGTCTCCGTGTTCACGAGACGTACGTCGTGAAGCCCCGGAAGCCCGGGTAGAGCGGCCGTTGCTCACACAGCGCTTCGGTCTGCGCGGCGAGCGCCGCGACGTCGGGGCCGTCGCCGAGCGCCTCGACGATGATCCGGCCGATCTCGCGGAAGTCCGCCTCGTCGAAGCCGCGCATCGTTGCGGCGGGCGTACCGATCCGGATCCCCGAGGCGACAGTCGGCGGGCGCTCGTCGAAGGGAACGGTGTTCCGGTTCACGGTCAGCTTCACCGCGGCGAGCCGCTCCTCGGCTTCCTTTCCGCTCCACTCGGTGGAGCGGAGGTCGACCTGGAGCTGGTGGGTGTCGGTGCCGCCCGTCAGCACGTCGAGACCGCCCTCCTCCAGCGTTGCGGCGAGGGTGTCGGCGTTGGCCCTGATCTGGGTCTGGTACCCACGGAAGGCCTCGGTGCCGGCGATGCGGAAGCACGTCGCCTTTGCTGCGATCACGTGCATGAGGGGACCGCCCTGGATTCCCGGGAAGACGGCGCGGTCGACGGCCTGTGCGTGCTCTTCCTTGCAGAGGATGAAGCCGGAGCGCGGTCCCGCGAGGGTCTTGTGCGTGGTCGAGGTGACGAAGTCGCAGTGGGGCACGGGGTTCGGGTGCAATCCGGCGGCGACAAGCCCCCCGAAGTGCGCCATGTCGCAGAGGAGCAGTGCACCCACGTCGTCGGCGATCTCGCGGAAGCGGTCGGCCTCGACCGTGCGTGGGTAGGCCGAGCCTCCGCAGATGATCAGCTTGGGCTTGTGCTTCCTCGCCAGGGCGAGGATCTCGTCGTAGTCGACCAGGTTCGTCTCGCGGCTGACGCCGTAATGGACGATCGTGTAGAGACGTCCGGAGAAGTTGACCTTCAGGCCGTGCGTGAGGTGGCCGCCGTGCGAGAGCTCGAGCGACAGGATCGTCTCGCCCGGCTCCAGGGCCGCCATGTAGACAGCCATGTTCGTCTGTGCGCCCGCATGCGGCTGGACGTTCGCGTGCTCCGCGCCGAACAGCTCCTTCGCGCGGTCGATGGCCGTCTGCTCGATCTCGTCGACGACCTCGCAGCCGCCGTAGTACCGCTTCCCCGGATACCCCTCCGCGTACTTGTTCGTCGGCACGGAGCCGACGGCTTCGAGGATCGACGGCCAGGTGAAGTTCTCGGACGCGATCAGCTCGATCTGCCCCCGCTGGCGCTCGAGCTCACGTCCGATCAGCTCGGCGATCTCCGGATCGATCTCGGCCAGGCCCGCGGTGCGGAGATGCTGGACAGTCTCCTGCGCGACAGCCACGGCCCAGATGCTACTCGGGCTTTCCGCCGGCGGTGGCGGCGAGCACGAATTCGAGGGCCTCGCGCGCCGGCACCGCACCTTCGCGGACAACTTTTGGCTCCCGGCCGGTTAGGTCGAGCACGGTCGACGGAGCGCCCGGCAGCTCGCCGCCGTCCACGACCGCGCCGGAGCCAACCCGGATCGCCTCCGGCACGTCCTCGAGACGGCACGGGTCCGGACCCCCCCGTAGGTTCGCGCTCGTCGCAACGACCGCGCCGACCTGCTCGAGGACATCCGCTCCGGGCCCATGAAGGGCCGCGACGCGCACCCCGATCGCCTCAGGATTGCCTCCGGCCAGCCACGGATAGCGGCGGGCCGGGTTCGGCATGATGAGCGTGTACGGGCCGGGGAGAATCGCGCGCACCAGCGGTTCGTGGCGCCGAAGCTCCGGAACGCAGTCGAAGAGCGTCTCGACGTCCCGGGCGAGCAGCGCGGTTGCCTGGCTCTCGTCGCGGCCCTTGAGCCGGTAGACCGCGCGTGCTGCCTCCTCTTGCTCAGGGTCGGCGCAGAGGCCGTACACGGTGTCGGTCGGGATCACGACCGGCCACCCGGCCCGGAGCGCGGCGACCGCCTTGTCGATCACGCTCGGACGCCGGCGCCCAGGAACGAGAGCACGGCCTCGCGGAACGGCTCGGGCGCCTCGACGAAGATCATGTGACCCGCTCCGCGGAGAGTCACGGTCTCGGGCGCGGGAATCCCTTCGACCAGCTCGGCCGCGGGCACTGGGCCCGTGATGAAGTCCTCCTCGCCCGTGATCACCAGCGTCGGCATCGTCAAGCGTGGCAGCTGAGGCCGGAGGTCGAAGCGCTCGAAGATCTCCTTCTCCCAGAGCCTGGTCGCGTCCACGCACAGCTCGTCGTCTGCCAGCGACTCGACGTGCGCGCGCTCCCGCTCGCCGTAGTGCGCGTAGTAGAACGGCATCATCCGCAGACAGATGTCCATCAGCTCGCGGCCGTCCTGGAATTCTCCCGCCAGCTCCGTCTCGAGCGCCTCATGGGCGTCCGCATACCACGGTTCGCCCTTTCTCTTCTCGAGGGCTGCCTGCATCGCCGCCTCCTGCTCCGGCCCGTGGCGCGCGAAGGTGCTCGCGAGGATCAGGCGCTCGACCCGGTCCGGGTGGCGCGCCGCGTAGGCGATCGCGGCGACGCCGCCGTGGGAGTGCCCGAGCAGGAGCATGCGCTCCAAACCGAGATGCTCGCGAAGCTCCTCGAGGTCGGAGGCGTAGTCGTCGATGGCGTAACCCGCCGGAGCGGGCGCCGGATCGGAGTTGCCCGTGCCACGCGGGTCGAGGAGCAAGAGCTCCAGGTCGCGGTCCAGTCCGGCCAGGTCGGCGAGATACCGCGACGAGAAGCCTGGGCCGCCCGGGTGGCAGACCAGTAGCGGCCCACTTCCGCGTCGCTCGTACGTGAGCGCGCGCCCGTCCGCCGTCGTCAGCCTGCCCATCGACCCTCCACCACGCGGTCCCTGCCTGCCAGATCCGGCGTGATCGTTACCTGCTCGAAGCCGAGCTCCAAGAGTAGGCGTTGGACTCGCTCGCCGGCACAGGCCGCGGTTTCCAGCACGAGCCAGCCGCCAGGCCGCAGCGCCTGGGTCGCGGCATGCGCGAGCTTCTCGGTAGCGCCCGGCGCGACGAGCGCGATGAGCGGCTCCCAGTCCCGCACCTCCGGCTGGAGCGTAGAAAGCTCTTCCGGCTCGACGTAGGGCGGATTCGAGACGACGAGATCGAACTCGCCGTCGCCGAGACCGCTCGTGAGATCGTGCTCGACGAGCCGGACTCGTCCGTTGACGCCGGTCAGGACCAGGTTCTCGCGCGCGAGAGCAAGCGCCTCCGAAGAGACGTCCATCGCCGTCACCCGTGCGCCGGGCACCTCGTCGGCGATCGCAAGCGCGATCGCGCCCGTGCCGGTCCCGACGTCGAGCACGTTGGGCTCGTCAGATCCACGAATGTGCTCCAGCGCCCGCTCGACCACGATCTCCGTCTCGGGTCGCGGGATGAGAGCGCGCCGGTCGGTCTTCAATGTCAGCCGGCGGAAGCCCCACTCGCCGAGCACGTACGCGAGCGGCTCGCGCTTCTCCCTGCGGGCGACGTTCGCCTCGAAGGCCCGCTCTTGCTCCGGAGTCAGCTCCCGGTCGAGCTCCGCGTAGAGAAGCGCGCGCGCGCAGTCGTCGCAGGCTCGTGCGAGCAGCAGCTCCGCCTCGAGCCGAGCCGACTCGACGCCCGCCTCCGCGAGCCTCGAGGTGGCGGCCGCGAGCGCGTCGCCGAGAGTCACGCCGCTGAGGCGCCGCTTGTCGGCGCCGCTCTCAGGACGCGCGGCTCCGCCGCGTGTCCGTCTGAACCGACCGGTCGACAGAAATGGATCGCGGTCACGCTGGTGGGGTCTCGAGGGCGCGGCGCCGGTCCTCTGCGGCGAGGGCTTCGGTGAATTCGTCCAGCTCTCCCTCGAGGATCCTGTCGAGCCGGTGCACGGTCAGGTGTACGCGGTGGTCGGTGACGCGGTTCTCGGCGAAGTTGTAGGTGCGGATCTTCTCCGCTCGCTGGCCGGAGCCGATCTGAGAGCGCCGCGCCTCGGCCTGCTCGGCCTGCTGCCGCTCGCGCTCGAGCTCGTAGAGGCGCGCGCGCAGCACGCGCAGGGCCTTCGTCTTGTTCTGAAGCTGCGACTTCTCGTCCTGCATCGACACCACGATCCCCGTCGGCGCGTGAGTGACCCTCACCGCCGAATCGGTCGTGTTCACGCTCTGGCCCCCCGGGCCGGTCGAGCGGTAGACGTCGATCTTGAGGTCGTTCGGGTCGAGCTCGACCTCGACCTCCTCGGCTTCGGGCATTACCGCGACGGTGGCGGTCGAGGTGTGGGTGCGTCCCTGCGATTCCGTCTCCGGCACACGCTGGACGCGGTGGGTCCCGGCTTCCCACTTGAAGACGGAGTAGGCGCCCTCGCCCTTGACCGCGAAGACGACCTCCTTGAAGCCGCCCGACTCGTTGCCGCTCACCCCGAGCTGCTCGACCGCGAAGCCTCGACGCTCCGCGTAGCGCGTGAGCATCCGGTAGAGGTCGGCCGCCCAGAGCGCAGCCTCGTCGCCGCCGACGCCCTGCCGGATCTCGACGATCACGTCCTTGCGATCCGCGGGATCGGACTCGACGAGCGCGATCTTCAGCTCCTCCTCGAGCGCTCCCAGCCGTTCCTCGAGCTCGGGGACGAGCTCGCGCAGGTCGCCGTCGGCTCGAGCGGCCTCGAGGTCGTTGTGTACCTCTTGCCACTCCTGCGCCAGCTTGTACGGGACCTCGAGCTCCTTCAGCCGTCGCCCGACGTCGGCCGCCTCGCGGTGGTCGTTGTAGACGGCAGGGTCGGAGAGACGCTCCTGCGTCTCCTGGTACGAGCGCTCGAGCTCCATTACTAGGTCGTTCATGTCCGCCATCGTGCGGGCAAGGGTAGTCGCTCGACGGCCGTGGCTAGGCCATGACTTCGACGCGCGCTTCCGGTCCGCTGGCCCGTTCCTCGAGGGCGAGCACCTCCCGCAGCGCGCGAATCGAGACTTCGAGCTGGTCGAGCGTCGGCTCCCGCGTCGTCAGCCGTTGGAGCCACAACCCCGGCGCGAGCAGCGTCATCAGGAGGCGGTTGCCGGTGTGCCTGCCGGCGAAGCGGATCAGCTCGTAGGCGATCCCGGCGATGACGGGCAACAGGAGAATGCGGGTCGCGATCAGCCAGTACCACACCGGTTTCCCGAAGAACGCGAAGACGAAGATCGCGATCACCATCACCCAGAGCAGGAAGGCGGTGCCGCAGCGCGGATGAATCAGGCTGAAGCGCTGCACCCGCTGCGGCTCGAGCTCCTCGCCGGCCTCGTAGGCGTTGATCGCCTTGTGCTCGGCCCCGTGATACTGGAAGACGCGGCGCAGGTCCGGCAGCAGCGAGATCAGCCCGAGATACAGGACGAAGACGGTCACTCGGATGAGGCCCTCGACGAGCACGAACCAGAAGCCGCTCGAGATCGGCAGCAGGTTGGCGAGCAGAGCCGGCCCGACCTTGAAGAGCGAGATCGCAAAGCCCACCGCGATCAAGAAGGCGAAGATGATCGCACCGCGCGAGAGCTCGGCCTCAGCCTCCTCGTTGTCCTCGGCGGCGGCGTAGTTGGCGGAGATCGCGAGCGCGCGGAAACCGATGGCGAGCGACTCGCCGAGCGCGATCACGCCGCGGATGACCGGCAGCCTGAAGAACCAGTGCCGCTTCATGACCGACTCGATCGGCCTGCAGACCTCCGCGATCTGCCCGTTCGGCTTCCGGACCGCGACCGCCCAGTTCGAGGGGCCGCGCATCATCACGCCCTCGAGGACGGCCTGTCCTCCGATGGGGGCGGACATGGTGGCTAGGGCTTTCGGCCGGCCTTCTCGAGGCGGCGCTGGAAGCGCTCGACGCGACCGCCCGTGTCTACGAGCTTCTGCTTGCCCGTATAGAAGGGGTGGCAGTTCGAGCAGATCTCGACGTGCAGCTCCGGCTTCGTCGACCTCGTCTGGAACTCGTTGCCGCAGGCGCAGCGGACGGTTGCCAGGACATATTCGGGATGAATGCCGGACTTCATTGTCTGGCCAGGATAGCAGCGGCGGTTTCCGCCGCGACATTGCCGCCCGAAACGACGGCGACGGCGGTTTCGCCCTGCTCCAGGCCCACTTTGCCGGCGAGGAGCGCGGCGACGGCGGCGGCTCCGGCGGGCTCCGCGGCGAGCTTGGCCCGCGCGTAGAGAAAACGCATTCCCTCCTTTAGCTCCTCCTCGGTCACGAGCACTATCCGCTTGACGCGCTCGCGGCAGATCTCCAGACAGTGAGTGCCCGCGAAGGGTGCGGAGAGACCGTCCGCGATCGACTGCGGCGAGACGGGAACAGGCCTGCCGGCCGCGAGGGCATCGTGCATCGCCGGCGAGAGCTCGGGCTCGACGCCGACTACTCGCGGAACGTCCACTGCCGTGGCTATCCCGGAGATCAGGCCGCCCCCGCCGACCGGCACGACGATCACCCCGGCTTCGGGGACGTCTTCGACGATCTCGAGCCCCACCGTGCCCTGCCCGGCAATCGTCAGCGGATGGTCGAACGGATGGACGAGCGTGCGCCCGGTCTGCTGCTGGAGCTCGGCAAGCCGCTCGAAGGCCTCGGCCGGAGTTCGCGCCCCGAGATCTATCTCGGCGCCGTACCCTCGTGTAGCGGCGATCTTCGCTTCGCTGACGCCCTGCCACATGACGAGAAGCGCGTCGATTCCCTCGGCCGCCGCGCCCCAGGCGAGCGCCTGAGCATGGTTGCCGGCCGAGATCGAGATCACTCCGCGGGCTCGCTCGTCGGTCCCGAGCGCCGCGAGATTCGTGAGCACTCCCCGGGGCTTGAACGAGCCTGTCTTCTGGAACAGCTCGGCCTTCAGGAAGACGCGTGTGCCGGCGAGCCGGCCGAGCGTGGCCGAGCTGAAGACCGGCGTGCGGATCAGCCGGGCGCCGATTGCCTCGCGCGCGGCGAGCACGTCTGCCGCGGACACAGAGGTCGAATCGCTAGGTGAGCGTGTACTCGGGACCGGAGCCGCCTTCGGGTGGCGTGAGGCGGCCGCCCTTGGCTGTGATGGCGCCGCACTGGACGCAGTTCGACGGCGTGACCTCGAGGTTCACGTCGCCGTCGCCGGCCTCCTCGCCCGCCCCGTAGACGGCGGCCGGACACATGCGCGTCCAGAGCTCGGCGAGGTCCGGCGGCACTCGCTCGCGAACGCGGAGGTGGTTCGGCGCGTCGTCGCGGGTCTTGTTGCCACTGAGGAAGACGGAGGAGAGCTTGTCGAAGGTGAGCTTTCCGTCCGGCGCCGGATACGCCGCGGCGCGGTCCGTACGGATCAGCTCCTGGTCCGCGTCGGACTCGGTGCGCGCATTGCCCGGTGGGAACGCGCCCCGGCTTGCCGTCATCGCGCCGGCCAGCGCGCCGCCGAGCCAGAAGCCGCGCCCGAACGCCTGCCGCATGTTGCGCACGCGGCGCAGGTCCTCCCAGACGAAGCTGGCGCGCAAGGACTCGTCGTAGCGGTCGAGCGCGCCGAGCCGCGAAGGCGTCTCGCCCCGCTGCAGAGCCGCAAACGCGGCTTCGGCCGCGAGCCGTCCGGACTCGACCGCGTAGTGGATCCCCTTCAGCGCCGGCACGTTCACGAGGCCAGCACCGTCGCCGCAGATCAGTAGCCCGGGCGCGTGCAGCCGTCGCGGCAGCGAGAGGAAGCCACCCTCCGGGATCGTCTTCGCGCCCCAGGCAATTCGATCGCCGCCGTCAAGGATCTTTCGGACGAGCGGGTGCGTCTTGAACTCCTGGAGCAGGTCGTGCACCGACAGCTCGACGTCTCGGTAGTCGAGGCCGACGACCATCCCGAGGGTCACCATCTCGTCGCCCATCGGGTAGATGAACGAGCCGCCGAACTCGCGATAGCGTGCCGTGGCGCGAAGGGGCCAGCCCATCGTGTGGACCACGCGGTCGAGTGGCTTCGGCACGCGCCAGACCTCCTTGACGCCGAGCGCCCAGACCTGCGGGTTCTCGCCTTCGAGCCTGAAGTGCCGAAGCGCGATGTCCGTCAGGTGGCCCTGAGTCCCCTCCGCCAAGATGGTCACCCGAGCGACCACGTCCGCGCCCGCCTCGAAGTTGCCAAGCTCCTTCCCTCTACGCCCGCGGCCCTTGTCGCCGGTACGCACTCCGCGGACGCGGCCCCCGGAAACCAGCATCTTCGCGGCCGTCGTCTCGGGCAGGATCGTCGCACCGGCTCCCTCCGCCTGCTCGGCCAGCCACCGGCCGAGCTGCGACAGCGATGCGACGTAGTTGCCGTGGTTCCGCATCGTCGGGGGTGTCGGAATCCGGAGAGCGCGCTTCGGCGTCAAGAAGTAGACGGACTCGTGCTCTACGCGACCGAAGAACGGGAGCCGGCTGGTCGGGATTCGTCCCTTGAACAGCCGCTGCAGCGCCCGCGGGTTCACGACCGCCCCGGAGAGCAGATGCGACCCGGGCTGCTTGCCCTTCTCCAACACGGCCACCGGCACTTCGCCCAGACGGTCGGCGACCTCGGGCGCTCCCTCCAGCAGCTGCCCCAGCCGGATCGCACAGGCCAGCCCCGCCGGCCCGGCGCCGACGATCAGGACGCCCACCTCGATCCGCTCGCCCTCCGGGTCGGTCGGCTCTGCGACGAACTCCGAGACGTCGAACGGCGGCGGGTAGTCGGAAGGCTTCACGCGGCTTTGCGCGCCCGGACGAGCTCGGTCAGCTTCGGAACGATCTCGTGCACGTCGCCGACGACGCCGAGGTCGGCGTACTCGAAGATCGGGGCGTTCGGGTCCTTGTTGATCGCGACGATCAATCCCGAGCTCTGCATGCCGACCTTGTGTTGGACCGCTCCAGAGATGCCGCAGGCGATGTACAGCTTGGGGGAGACGGTCTTCCCAGTCTGGCCGACCTGCGCCGAGTACGGGTACCAGCCCGCGTCGACGACCGCCCGCGTGGCGGCGACCGCGCCGCCCAGAGCCTTCGCCAGGTCCTCGACGAGCGCGAAGTTCTCCGGTGAGCCGAGCCCGCGGCCGCCGGCGACGATCACCTCCGCGCCTTCGATCGACGGGCCTTCGCTTTCCTCGTGGGCCTGCTCGACCATCGTCGCTGCGAGCGAGAAGTCCTGCAGCCTCGACTCGAACCGCTCGACCTCGGCACTGCCGTCCCGCTCCTCGGGCTCGAATGTGCCCGCACGGATCAGCGCCAACCGCGGCTCGGACGTCCAGCCGACGTCGACGTAGACCGAGTCTCCGAGAGCCGGCCGCTTGCCGACGAGCTTTCCGTCCTCGATGACGACGTCGACCAGGTCCCAGTTGAGGCCGGCATCGATGCGGGCGGCCAGCCCGGCGGCGACGTCGGCCGAAAGGACCGTTGCCGCGAAGAGCACGGTGTCGAACCCGCGCTCCCGCACGAGGGTCTCGAGCGCGTCCACCCGAGGCTGTGGCAGCGGCCTCGCGAGCAATGCGTCGTCCATCACGTGTACGCGCGTCGCGCCGTAGCGCCCAGCCTCTCCGGCTAGGCCTTCGATCCCGGAGCCGAGCAACACCGCCTCCACCTCACCGCCCAGGGACGCCGCCTTCGAGAGCACGCCCAGCGAGTCCTTTTGGAGCTTGCCTTCGTGGTCCTCGAGGAAGACCAGGGTCGTCATAGCAAGCGGCGCCTCACAGCGCCCTCTTCTCCTGCAGGAAGGCGAGGATCTTCTCGGCCGCGGTTCCGTCGTCCTCGAACCTGACCGTGTCCCCTCGGGCCGGCGGATCCGCGAGCGCATAGACCTCTGTCCGGGACCCAGCCTCCCCCACCTCGGCCTCGGCGACGCCGAGCTCGACCAGGGAGAGGGTCTCCTGCGGCTTCTTCTTCGCGCCCATGATTCCCTTCAGTGACGGGTAGCGCGGCTCGTTGATCGCGTCCGAGACCGCAATGACCGCCGGGAGCGGCGCCTCGATCAGGTCGTAGCCGTACTCGGTCTGGCGCTTTCCGCGCACCCTTCGGTCCGCATACGTAAGCTCCGCGACCTGCGAGATCAACGGCATGCTCAGACGGTCGGCAACGGCTGCCCAGAGAACGGCTCCGTCAGAGTCGCTCGCCTGCTGTCCGAAGAGCACGAGGTCCGGGTTCTCCCGCCCGAGAGCCGCCGCGAGAATCCTGCTCGTCGCCACGACATCGGAGCCCGCCGCTCCCTCGTCGCTGACCAAGACGACCCGGTCGGCACCCATGGCGAGCGCCTTGCGCATCGCCTCGAGCGCGCGCTCCGGACCGAGAGAGACAACGACGACTTCCGCCGCCTCGGGCCCGGCTTCCTCTCTGAGCCTCAGCGCCTCCTCGACCGCGTTTACGTCGAACGGGTTCAGGGCCCCTTCGCCCGTGCGGTCGAGCCGCTTCGTCTGCGGATCGATGCGCGAGTGGGTGGCCGCGTCAGGGACGTACTTGGCGCAGACGGCGATCTTCATGCCGGCGAGACCCTAGCGGCCCCTGAACACCGGCTCGCGCTTCTCGGCGAAAGCGGAGAGCCCCTCCTTCGCGTCCTCGCTGCCGAAGAGGTCGCCGAACAGATCTGCCTCCGCGGCGAGATTCTCGACGTGGTCTCGCTGGAGCGCGAGGTTCACCGCCCGCTTCGCCGCCGCGAGAGCCAGCGGGCTCTTCGAGGCGAGCAGCGAGGCGACCTCGCGTGCCCGTTCGAGGACCGGGTCGTGCACCGCGTTGACGAGCCCCAGCCGCAGTGCCTCGTCCGCCCCGACAAGCCGGCCGGTGAGGATCAGATCCTTCGCGACCCCGAGACCGCACACGCGCGCGAGCCGCTGCGTTCCACCCCAGCCGGGAATGATCCCGAGGTTGACCTCGGGCTGGCCGAGCTTCGCGCCCGTCGCCGCATAACGGAGGTCGCAGGCAAGGGCGAGCTCGCAGCCGCCGCCGAGGGCGAAGCCGTTGATCGCGGCGATCGTTGGCTTCGGCATCGTCTCGAGGAGGCTTCCGCACTCCTGCCCGAGAGCACCCCAGTCACGGGCCTCTTCCACGCCGAGGGCGCTCATGTACTTGATGTCCGCGCCCGCGGCGAAGGCTTTCTCACCGGAGCCCGTGAGCACGACCACCCGCGTCTCGGAATCGGCTGCCAGCTCCCGCAGGCGGTCCCGCAGCTGCTCGAGCGTCGACTGGTCGAGCGCGTTCATCGCCTCCGGCCGGTCGACCGTGACGATCGCGGTTGCTCCCTCGCGCTCGACGAGGAGGCTCAGGCGGGCACCCCGGCCTTGAGGAAGTCGACGATCTCGCTCGTGGGAGCGCCCGGCGTGAACACCGCCGCCACACCCTGGCGCTTCAGCTCCTCCGCGTCCTCGGCGGGGATCGTGCCGCCTACGACGACCAGCACGTCCTCGACACCGTTTTCCTTCAGGCCGTCGAGGATCCGCGGCACGAGCGTCATGTGCGCACCGGACAGGATCGAGATCCCGACCGCGTCCGCATCCTCCTGGATCGCGGTCTCGACGATCTGCTCGGGCGTCTGGTGGAGGCCCGTGTAGATGACTTCCATCCCCGCGTCCCGTAGCGCCCGTGCGATGATCTTGGCCCCCCGGTCGTGGCCGTCCAGACCGGGCTTTGCTATGACGACTCGGATCTTGCGCCCCACCAACCTGAGTATATGAGCGTCAGATTGACCGTCGCGGGCTGCTCCCCGGCGTGGCCGAACCCCGGCGGCGCTCAGTCCGGATACCTCCTGGAGGGCCCCGGCCGGCTGCTCCTCGACTGCGGCCCCGGCGTGCTCGCCAACCTCCGCGAGCGGGAGAGCTGGCCGGCGCTCGACGCAATCGCGGTCACGCACTGGCACCTCGACCACTGGGGCGATCTCGTCCCCTGGGTGTGGGGCTCGACGCTCGGTCCGGGGCAGGAGACGGATCCTCCCGTGCTCTGGGTTCCCCCGGAGGGACGGGAGATGCTGAGCGCCATCGGCGGAAGGCTAGGGCAGCCGGAGATGTTCGAGAACGCCTTCGACCTCCACGAGTACGCCGACGGCGAGATGTTCGAGGCGGCCGGCTTCGAGATCACCCCCCACCGAGTCCTTCACTACGACCTCCTCGCGTTCGGCTTCCGCGCCTCTGCGAACCGGACCGTGGTCGGCTATTCCGGCGATTCAGGTCCTAACGACAACTTGGCCCGGCTCGCTTCCGATGCCGACTTGTTCATCTGCGAGGCAACGCTTCTGCAGCCGAACCCTGAGGGCGGCACGCGCGGCCACCTGAGCTCCCAAGAGGCTGTGGAGGCCTTCGAGGCCTCCGGCGCCAAGAGGCTGTTGATCACGCACCGGCCGTTCGAGCGCCCGCTCGACGGCTCGCTCGAACAGGCCCACGACGGGCTCGAGCTCGAGATCTGAGGGCGGCCTAGTTCTGTGGCAGCGGTGGCGTCCAGCGCGGCATCCAGTAGTCCACGAGCCAGCGCTTCTGGGTGCCCTTTCCAACCGGGATAAGCCCCAGCTGGAACGTCGTCGGACGTTGGTGAAACTTCTGCGGTGCCGAGACGCCGACCTCGATCAGGATCTCCTTGGTCGAGGCGTAGTCGAGGTAGAACTGGAGGCCGCGGATGTCAGCATGCGGGTAGGGCACGACCGGCAGAGCGTTGGCGGTCCGCCACGCGTCGAACGTGTAGCCCTTCTTCAGCGAGGGCGCGATGACCCGCCACGACTGGTCCTGGTGCTCGCGGGCCACGGCCGTGGCGATGAACGTCCGAATCGTCGTGCGCACCGTCGGGTCGAGCTGCCAGAACGTCTTCACCGTGGTGCCGGACGCGTTCTTGAGCGGCACGCTCGTCACAGGCAGCGTCGACTTGCTGCCCTTCAACGGGTTGACCTGCGTGGGGTCGCTCCCGCCGGCGAGCTTGACCGTGAGCAGCAGCACGCCCGCGGCGAGAGTCGCAAGACCGAGCCAGAAGGCCAGCCGGTTCATGCGCGCTGAAGAGAAAGCTGTCTGAATCGAATTCATCGGCGCCGAAAGAGTAGACGCCCAGAGTAGCGCGATTGTTAGCGAATCGGAGCCTCGATTTCCTCCGACTCAGAACACGGGCGTCTCGGTCCAGATCCCCCAAGCCTCACGCAGTGCATCGCACATCTCTCCGAGAGTGGCGTAGGCGCGCGCCGCTTCGACGATGAGCGGCATCAGGTTCACGTCCGCGCGCGTGGATCCGTCCTTCAGCGCCGCCAGCGATCGCTCGACGGCGGCCGAATCGCGCCGGCCCCGGAGCGCCTGGACGCGGTCGATCTGTTTGCCCTCGAGCGCCGGGTCGACCTTGAGGAGCTCCAACTCGGTCTCGTCCTCGAGCTGGTAGCGGTTGACCCCTACGATCACCCGCTGCTTGGCCTCGACCTCTGCCTGGTACCGGAACGAGGCCTCGGCGATCTCCCGCTGGAAGAAGTTCTCCTTGATCGCGGCGACAACCCCACCGAGCTTCTCGATCCTGCCGAAGTAGTCGTAGGCCTCCGTCTCGAGCCGGTTCGTCAGGTCCTCGAGGTAGTAGGAGCCGCCGAGCGGGTCGATCGTGTTGACGACGCCCGTCTCGTGGGCGATCACCTGCTGCGTCCGCAACGCAAGCCGAACAGCGTTCTCAGTCGGGAGCGCGAGAGCCTCGTCGAAGGAGTTCGTGTGCAGCGATTGCGTCCCTCCGAGCACGGCGGCGAGCGCCTCGAGCGCGGTGCGTACGATGTTCACCTCCGGCTGCTGAGCGGTGAGCGAGACGCCTGCCGTCTGCGTGTGGAAGCGCATCAGCCAGGAGCGGGGGTTCTTTGCGCCGTAGCGCTCCCGCAGCTCGCGCGCCCAGATCCGTCGCGCGGCCCGGTACTTCGCGACCTCCTCGAAGAAGTCGATGTGGGCGTTGAAGAAGAACGACAGGCGCGGCGCGAAGTCGTCGACGGCGAGCCCGCGCTCGATCGCCGCGTCGACGTAGGCGAACCCATTCGCAAGCGTGAAGGCGAGCTCCTGGATCGCGTTCGAGCCCGCTTCGCGGATGTGGTAGCCCGAGATCGAGATCGGATGCCAGCGCGGGAGCTCGCGCGCGCAGAACTCGACCATGTCCGTCACGAGCCGCATCGAAGGCTCGGGCGGGAAGATCCACTCCTTTTGGGCGATGTACTCCTTCAGGATGTCCGTCTGAATCGTCCCGCGGAGCTCCTCGCGCGACACGCCCTGCTGCTCGGCGACGCAGACGTAGAACGCAAGCAGCATCGCGGCCGGCGCGTTGATCGTCATCGAGGTCGACACCTCGCCGAGCGGAATCCCGTCGAAGAGCGTCTCCATGTCTGCAAGCGAGTCGACGGCGACTCCCTCCCGCCCCACCTCGCCCAGGGCGCGCTCATGGTCTGAGTCGTAGCCCATCAGCGTGGGCATGTCGAACGCCGTCGAGAGGCCCGTCTGCCCGTGCTCGAGCAGGTAGCGGAAGCGCTCGTTCGTCTCCTGGGCGGTGCCGAAGCCGGCGAACTGCCGCATCGTCCACAGCTTGCCGCGGTACATCGAGGGGTAGACGCCGCGGGTGAACGGGTAGACGCCGGGGTACCCGAGATCGCGGTCGTAATCGATCTCGACCGTTTCCGGCGTCTGCAGCGGCTCGTTCTCGAGCCCGGAGATCGTGCTCGAGAGCTCTCCCTCGCGCTCGGGCGCTGCGTCGTAGAGCGTGCGTCGCCACTCGTCGGCGCCTCCTAGCTCGCGGCGGTCTTCCGTCGCCGTCATACGACAGATTCTGCCCTTTCCATCCCCCGATGGGACCACCTTCGTACCCCGTCCGGGGGATTTTCCGAAAACGGCTTTCCACGGCCCTCGTCGCTGCCGATCTACTTCGCGGCGAGCTGTCATGGTCAAATCGACCTCGAATCACGCGCCGGATCCGGCGCAAGTCGAAGAAATCGAGCGCCAGCCACGCCTGGTGCTCCGCTTCGCGCTCTACACGGGCGCGGTGTTGCTGGCCGCCGGGTTCGCAGCGCTCTGGATCATCGACCAGGAGGTGGCGAAGCCCGCGCAGCGCACCGTCGAGACACAGGCGCGCGCCCTGGCAGAGGAGAACCTCCGCAGCCAGTTGAGGCCATCCGACTTCGTCGCGCCGGTCTCGCGCCCGCGCCGCGCGGAGCTGGACCGGCTGTTCAGGCAGAGGATCCTCGTCGCGGGAGTCGTCGGAGGACGTCTTGTCAGCCGCAACGGGATCATCACCTACGCGGCGCTCCATCGGCTGATCGGCACCCGGGTGCCGTATGACAGCGCGCTGGTCAGCGTCTTCGCGGGGCACTTCCAGCGACGCCTGACCAGGACCTCGACCTGGCGCGGCGAGCGGAACGTCAAGGTGCTGCAGGCGCTCTTGCCGGTTCGCGCCTCACCCTCGCAGAAGCCGGTCGGGGCACTCGAGCTGGATCTCGACTACCGCGCGGTGGGCGTAAGCATCGACAAGGCGCGGAGCCGGCTCGCCCTGATCCTCGCGCTCGCGCTGTTCGCCCTCTACGTCTCGCTGTTCCCGATCCTGCGGCGCGTGACCCGCCAGCTCGAGGCGCGCAACCGGCGTCTGCGCGAACACGCCGACGAGCGTGGACGGCTTCTCGAGGGCGAACGGGCGGCCCGCGCCGAGGCGGAGGCCGTGCAGCGGCTGCTGTCCGAGCAGAACGAGCAGCTGCGCGAGCTCGACCGGCTCAAGGACGAATTCGTCTCGCTCGTTTCGCACGAGCTTCGCACTCCGCTGACGTCGATCAGGGGCTACCTCGAGCTTCTTCTGGAGGACGGCGGAGACCTCACCGACGACCAGCGCCGCTTCCTCGCCGTCGTCGACCGCAACTCCGAGCGGCTCCTCGACCTCGTCAGCGACCTGCTCTTCCTGGCCCAGATCGAGGCCGGCAAGCTCGCGATCGAGCTCGACACGGTCGACCTCAACACGATCGTCGAGGAGTGCATCGAGTCGTCATCTCCGATCGCCTCCGCCAAGGGAATCGAGCTGAGCGCCGACACGGAGCACGTCCCGAAGCTAGAGGGCGACCCCGCGCGACTGGCCCAGGTGCTGGACAACCTCGTCTCCAACGCGCTCAAGTTCACGCCGCGTGGTGGCAGCGTCGAGGTGCGGCTCGCAACCGCCGACGGGCACGTGATGCTCGAGGTTGAGGACACGGGGCTCGGTATCCCCCAGGAGGAGCAAGCGCAACTCTTCGAGCGATTCTTCCGAAGCTCGAGCGCGACCGAAAACGCGATTCCGGGCACCGGGCTCGGGCTCGCGATCACGAAGGCGATCGTCGAGAAGCACGGCGGTCGGATCGAGCTCGAGAGCACCGTGAACATCGGCACGGTCGCCCGCGTCGAGCTGCCGCTCAGGGCCGAGCGTGGCCTCGGCTTGACGCCGCAAGAGCTCGCTGCCTGAGCCGTCGCGGGCGTAGCATCCACCCGTGGCCGGCGGGAAGATCCTGATCGTCGACGACGATCACGACATCAGAAACCTCCTTGCCACACGTCTGCGCGCGGAGGGCTACGAGACCGTGTTCGCCTCTGATGCGATGACGGCTGTCACCGTGGCGCGCACGGAGCGGCCGGCTGTGATCCTGCTCGACATCGGTCTACCGGGCGGAACCGGCCTCGTGGTGATGGATCGTCTGAAGAACTTCCCCGCCCTCGCGCACATACCCATCGTGATCGTGAGCGCCCGCGATCCCATCGCTTCCAGGGAGTCCGCGCTGGCCGCCGGCGCGCACGCTTTTTTCCCGAAACCGATCGACCACACAGCGCTTCTGGAAACGGTCCGCGAGCTGGCCTCGCCTGCCCACTAGCCGGCGAACGGGGGACAGCGGCGCGCCACGGACCCGAACGGGGGACAAACCAAGCCTCCCCGCCGGAAATCGGGGGACACCGGCGACACGAAGCCGTGCGATGACGAGAGCATGCCTCGCACACAGCTCTCAGCTCTCATGGTCGTTCTGTTCGCAGCGGCGGCCTTCGCCTTCGCCCTGCTCTCCTCGGCGAGCCCCGCTCAGGCCGGCCCCACCGGTTATTCCTTCGACGGCGGCACGACCCACCAGCAGGCAACCGTCCGCTCGGCGCTCGAAGCGAGCTCATTCGACTGGAGCCTCGTTCCTGGCCAGGTGACGATCCACATCGCTCGGGGCGGCTCCCACGCGAGCAAGGGCGACATCTGGCTCGACCCCGCGCTGCTTGCCCACGGCCGCGCTGCCTGGGGCGTCATCCAGCACGAGTACGCGCATCAGATCGACTTTTTCCTCTTTGACGCGTCGATGCGCGCACGCCTGACCAAGCTGCTCGGAGCCAAGACTTGGTGGGCCGGGCGGCCGGGGCTGCGCCACTCGCAACTCGGCTGCGAGCGGTTTGCGTCGACGCTCGCGTGGGCCTACTGGCCCTCGCGGCAGAACACGCTCATCCGCTTCGCCCACGCCGAGGCGACCGCGATGCCGCCGGCGAAGTTCCGCCGCCTCCTGGACAGCCTCCTCGCGCGCTCCTGAGCGGCTCAAGCTCCGACCGGCGACGCCGATAAGTTCGTGGACAGGAGACAGCGGATGGAAAGGGGCTTTCGGTGCGGCGGAAAGTGCTCATCTGCGACAACGAAGAGACCCTGCGCATCCTCGTTCGCGCGGCGCTCGATCAGGGCGACTACGACCTTCACGAGGCTCGCGACGGCGACGAGTCAGTCGAGTTCGCGCGGGAGCTGGAGCCCGACCTGATCGTGCTGGACATGATGATGCCGGGGCGGACGGGGCTCGAGGTCCTGACAGAGCTTCGAGGCGAACCATGGTTCGCCGAAACCCCCGTGATCATGCTGACGGCGCGGGTGCAGGCTGCCGACAAGCACGCCGCCGAAGACGCCGGGGTCAACCGCTTCCTCTCCAAACCGTTCAGCCCCATCGAGCTGGAAGGGATCGTCGCCGAGCTCCTCGAGGGAGAACGATGAAGGGACTGACCGGCAGGATGCTGTTCGCGAGCACCGTGCTCGCGACGCTTGTCGCCGGAGCGTTCGCGGTGCTCATCCTTGGGATCGGCGAGCTGCGGAAGGATGCGAGGCGGGCGAGCCACTCCGAGACGGTTCTCAACGACGCGTCGCACCTCGAGAAGCTCGTGATCGATCTCGAAACGGGGGAGCGCGGGTTCGTCATCACTGCAAAGCCGGAGTTCCTGGAGCCGTGGCAAAACGCCCGCCGCGCCCTCCTAGGCGGTGAGCTCGATGGGCTGGAGCGGCTCGTGCAGAACAATCCCGCTCAGCAGCGCCGAGCAAGGGCGATAAGCGCCGATGTGCGGTCCTACCTCTCCCAGTACGGGGAGCCACTCGTTGCGAAGACGCGGCAAGGTCGGCTCCTACGAGCAGCCGCGATCGTCGCCGGCGGCGAAGGCAGGCGGCGAGTCGATGCGATCCGCGCCCGCTTCCGGCGGTTCGCTGCGGTCCAGGAGAAACTGGCAGCTGAGCTTCGCTCTCACGCGGAGACGGAAGCGCACCGAGCGGTGGTGATGGGCTTGGGGGGCCTTGCAGGCTCCGTACTCCTGATTCTTCTCTTCGCCGGCTACTTCATGCGCTTGATCGTCACGCCGGTGAGGCGCCTCGCGGCCGCCGCCGGCCGCCTTGCCGAGGGAGACCTCTCCACCCGGGTCCCGTCAGCAGGGGCGGCAGAAGTCGCCGATCTCAGCCGGCGATTCAACGAGATGGCAGAGTCGCTGGAAGCGAGCCACCACGAGCTCGAGAGCCAGAACGCCCGCCTCGCGGCCGCGCACGAAGCACTAAAGGAGAACAGCGCGCTGCTGACAGCGGTCACAGAGGGCTCGCGTGACATCGTCACCGTGAAGGATCTCGAGGGGCGGTTCGTGATGATCAACCCGGCCGGCGCCGAGGTCCTCGGAAAGCCGGTGGACGAGATCGTGGGCAAGACGCTCGCCGAGTTGGTGCGTGCTGAGGATCAAGACGCAGCCCAGAGAACGATGGCCGACGATCGCAGGGTGATGGAGTCGGGTGACTGGTCGACCTACGAGGAGGGCGGGGGCTTTCACAGCGCCTCGGGCGCATATCTCTCCACCAAGGGGCCCTACCGCGACGCCGACGGCGACGTGATCGGGCTGATCGGAATCACCAAGGACATCACCGAACGGAAGGCAGCCGAGGAAGAGATTATGCGGCACGCCGGGATCAACGAGGCAATCCTCGAGTCGAGTGCCGACGGAATCGGGATGTTCGATCTCGAAGGGCGCATCGTCTTTGCGAACGCCGCCTTCGAGCGGCTCGTCTCCGACCTGCTCGGCGAGCCTGCAGAGCTGATGCGGCGCGAGCGCACGATGGACGAGCTCAGCGAGCTGGTCGCCCGGCGGGTTACTCGTCCGGAGGAGTATCGAACCGGCGTCGCGAGCCTGATCGCCGATCCAGAGCAGGAGGGGACGGGCGAATACGAGATCGAAGAGTCGGGGAGGTCGTTCAAACGCGCCTCCGCTCCCGTGCGTGACGCTGAGGGGACGCTGCTCGGCCGGATCATCACGCTTCGAGAGGTGACGCAGGAGCGCGCGGCCGAACAGCTCAAGTCAGAGCTCGTCGCGACGGTCTCCCACGAGCTTCGGACGCCGCTCGCCAGCATTCTCGGCTTCGCCGAGCTCCTCAGTCAGCGCGAGGTCGATGCCGAGACGCGCGAGCGCTACCTGGCCACGATTCACGGCGAGGCGAAGCGGCTCACGAACCTGGTGAACGACTTCCTCGACCTGCAGCGGATCGAGCAGGAGAGCTTCACGCTTGCGCTCGAGCCGTTCGACATCGAGGAGGTCCTGCGAGAGCAGCTGGAGGTGTTTGCAGGCCAAAGCGAAGCTCACCGGGTGGAGCTCGATGTCCGGGAGGAGCAGCCGCCCCTCCTCGGCGAGCGAGACCGAATCGCGCAGGTCATCGCCAACCTGATCTCGAATGCGATCAAGTACTCACCGGAGGGCGGCACCGTGAAGGTTGCCGTCGATGCGAGGGGCGACATGGTCCGTGTGTCGGTCGCAGACACCGGCCTCGGCATTCCGCAGGACCAGCAGAGGAAGCTCTTCACGAAGTTCTTCCGCGTCGACACCTCCGACACTCGCGAGATCGGAGGCACGGGCCTCGGACTTGCGTTGTCCCGCGAGATCGTGGAGGCCCACGGCGGGCGAATCGGGTTCGAATCCCGCGAGGGCGAGGGCTCCACGTTCTGGTTCGAGTTGCCTCGCGCGCTGACTCACAACGGCTCGGCAGGGCAATACGTGCTCGTCGTGGAGGACGATCGCGCCGCCGCAGCGCTGTTGACCGAGTACTTGACCGGCGACGGCTACGGCGTCGAGGTGGCCAGGAGCGGCGACGAGGCGCTCGCGCGCGTCGACCAAAATCCGCCCGCGCTGATTTGCCTCGACATCGTCCTGGCCGGGGAGCTCGACGGCTGGCAGATCCTCTCGCGCCTGAAGACGAACCCGGCCACGGAGCACATTCCGGTCGTCGTCTGCACCGGCCGGAACGGTCGAGATCAGGCGGCGGCACTCGGGGCGGCCGACTTCATCACGAAGCCGTTCTCGCCGGAGCGAATCCGCAAAGTGGTCGAACGCCTCCTGCCCGAGGGCCGCGGCTCCGTGCTGGTCGTCGACGACGACGACAGCGTCCGTCGGCTGGTCCACGAGACGCTGAAGGGACACTGCACCGACCTACGTGAGGCCGCAGACGGCGAGCAGGCTCTCGCGGAGGTCGCGCGCCGAAAGCCCGACGTCGTCGTGCTCGATCTGATCATGCCGGGCCTCGACGGCTTCGCGGTACTCGAGCGCCTCCACGCCGATCCGGAGACGCGCACGATTCCGATCATCGTCCTCACCGCGCGCCGCCTCTCGGCCGACGAGCGCGGGCTACTGCGAGAGCGAACGGTGTCGCTGCTCAACAAGAGCGCCTACTCGGCGGAGGAGCTTCGTCGGGTTGTGGACAGCGCGCTGGCCGACGCCGCGGCCTAGGAGGGCCTGGAGCCGAGCAGCCGCTCGATCGTCTCGAGCAGCTGAAGCGGACTGAACGGCTTCGTCAGAAAAGCATCGGCCCGCAGGGCGTCGGCGAGGGCTCTCTGCGTGTCCCGCCCCTCTGCCGTGAGGACGATCACGGGCAACTTCGGATAGCGGCCCTTTAGGTCGTCCAGCACGAACGCTCCGTGACGTCCCGGCATCTTCCAGTCGAGCAGGACGAGATCGGGAAGGCTTTGGTCGAGCAGGTCCATCACCTCGGTCCCGTCGGCCGCTTCCGTGACCTCGTAGGCGTCATCGGCGAGCGTCATCCGCAGGAGCGTGCGGATCGACTCGTCGTCGTCGACGACCAGCACGCGCTTCATTGACTCTCCTTTCGCAGCGTCCGGGCCCGCGCGTTCGTGAGCCGGAGCGCGAGCTCGCCGTCGGCCTCCAACGTCGCGACAAGCTCGTCCACGAAGCGCGAGAGTCGGGCTGTGCCGGCCAGGATCTGGTCGGCGGCCTCGAGCCGGAGACGCTCGTCGTCGCGCACTCGAAGCAGCTCGGCGAAGCCGGCGATCGCCGAGATCGGAGTCCTCAGCTCGTGCGCGAGGTCGGAGATCAGCTCGGCCAAGGTCGCCTGCTCGCCTTCGCCGTCCGAGCTCACAGGAGCCCCAGGTTATGGGCCTGGTCGACCGCCTCGGCCCGCTTCCGCACGCCCAGCTTCGCGAAGGTTCGTGCGACGAGTGTCTTCACGGTCTCTTCCCCGACCCCCAGCTTCGCGGCGATCTCGCGATTGGTAGCGCCTGCCGCCACCTCGCGCAGCACTTCGCGTTCCCGGGGGCTGAGAGCGCCTCGTCCTGGATCCCTTTTCGGGTGACGCACGTCGAATGCCTGCCGGCCCTCAGCGACGTTGTGCAGAGCCTCGATCAGCTCGTCCTGACGACCGGACTTGAGCACGCTGCCCTGGGCGCCGGCTTCGCCCGCCGCCTCGTTGAATCCTCGCTCGAGGTTCGCGGTCATCAGCACCGCCGGAATAGAAATCCCCTGCCTCCGCAGCTCTCGCAGCAGCTCCGTCCCGACCGTATCCGGGAGGTGGTAGTCAACGAGCAAAAGCTCAGGCCGTCTCCGCTCGATCAGCTCCAGCGTCTCGGCCGCAGATGAGGCGGTTCCCGCGATCTGGAACTCCGAGCCCTCGAGCGCGAGGCGGATCCAGCTTTGCGCCATCGCGTCGTCCTCGACCACGAGCACGCGCCGCCCGCTGACCCCCGTCACACGCGCTGCCCGCTCGGATCGCCCCACATCCGTCGCACCAGCCTAGCTGTTGCCCACCGTCAGCGCCGTGCGCGCCGTGAGCTCGTTCAGCGCGCTGAGCTCAAGCCGTCGCCGGCCGGTACCGGTAGCCGAAGCCCCGAACAGTCTCGATGGGCGAGGCGCCACCCGGTGACGTGCCAAGCTTTCGACGCAGGTAGCCGACGTAGAGCTTCACCTGGTCGCGCTCGGCTGCATGCGCGTCTCCCCAGACGAGCGCAAGCAGCTGTTCGTGCGACAGGACCTGATTCGGATTGCGGACGAAGGCCGTCAGCAACCGAAACTCGAGCGGCGTCAAAGAGAGGTCATGCTCGCCCGCGCGGACCGTGCGCTGGGGGAAGTCAATCGTGAGGAACCCATCTCCATACGTCTCCGGCGCCGAGGCGGTGGTCCGAGAGCGGCGCAGGTTGGCATTGACGCGTGCCATCAGCTCCTGGCGGCCAAACGGCTTGGTCACGTAATCGTCGGCACCTCCGCGCAGACCGCGGACCTTGTCGAGCTCCTCCGCCCGAGCGGTCAGCATCACGACGGGCACGTCGCTCACCTCGCGAATGCGCTTCAGGGTCTCCCAACCGTCCAGTCCCGGCATCTGGACGTCGAGGATCACGAGATCAGGATGCTCGGCGTAGAACGCCTTCAGCCCTTCCATCCCGTCGGACGCTTCGACGACCTGGTGCCCAGCCCGTTCGAGCAACTCCGCGACGAGGCCTCGAATATCGGCGTCGTCATCGACGACGAGGACACGCGTCACCGCAGCTCCGATTCGGGGGCGCGCCGCCTCAATTGGGCTGCCACCGCGCCTCTCCGTCCCTCGGCTCAGGGATTTTCGGGTCGTTCATACGTCCCTCATACCGGAAGCCTCCCGAATTCCATCCCAGGCCGTCGATGTCGCGATCGTGGCAAATTTGAATCATCTACTGCAACGAATCGCGGCGCTCCGCAAGCAGGGCTGGCTGCTCGGCACTCCTTCGCTCATGCTGCTGGCGCTCACGCTCTCGCTGGCCGCCGGCACAGTTTTCTTCCACGGCAGCGCTTCGAACGGCCGCTCGCAGGGACACAGTGCCGAAGCGCCGTTCTCGGACGTCGTGCTGAACAACAAGACTGGCTCCGGCAAGCAACACGCGACCCGTGGCGGACATGGGCCGCGCGGCGCCCTGGGCACACGGGGTAGTGCCGCCGATGTGGCGGGCGGCACTACTTCTGGCCATTCGCGCTCGACTTCGAGCTCGGCCGGCGGCTCGACGGCAACCGGTCGGTCGAGCCGTTCGGGCTCGAACAGCACAGGGACTCGCAACGGGTATTCGACCAGCGCGCACACCCCACGCGGTGCAACGGGCTCTCAAGGCGCACGAGGAGCTGACGGCCCGGCCGGACCGCAGGGACCGATCGGTATCGCCGGGCCCCAGGGCCCCACCGGCCCAGCCGGCGCGACAGGCGCTCAGGGGCCGCAAGGTATTCCAGGCACAGCCGCTGCGCGCGGCGCGACAGGCGCCATCGGTCCGCAGGGACCCATTGGTCTTACCGGGGCTGCCGGCCCGGCGGGTCCTCAGGGCCCCGTAGGCGCCGCCGGTCCTCAGGGCGCGAAGGGCTCGACCGGAGCGCAGGGCTCGAAGGGTGCTACAGGCGCCCAGGGCGCGGCCGGTCCTCAGGGCGTCAAGGGTGCTACCGGCGCCCAGGGAGCGGCCGGCGCACAGGGGCCTGCCGGAGCACAGGGCCCGGCCGGTCCGCAAGGGCCGATCGGTCCTGCCGGCCCCCAGGGCGCAAAGGGTGCTACCGGCGCGCAGGGCGCGGCAGGTGCGCAGGGCGTCAAAGGTGTAACAGGCGCGCAGGGCACGAAGGGCGCGACAGGAGCTCAAGGCCTGCAGGGCATTAAGGGTGCCACCGGCTCCCAGGGTGCGGCAGGACCTCAGGGCATTCAAGGTGTAACGGGCGCGCAGGGCGCCAAGGGCGCTACCGGCGCGCAGGGCCCCGCAGGAGCCCAGGGCCCGGTTGGCCCGCAGGGCGCGAAGGGGGCGACTGGAGCTCAGGGTCTGCAGGGCGTCAAGGGTGCCACCGGTACCCAGGGCGTCGCGGGACCTCAGGGCGTTAAAGGTGTAACGGGCGCGCAGGGCGCCAAGGGCGCTACCGGCTCGCAGGGACCTGCCGGAGCGCAGGGCCCGGCCGGCCCACAGGGGCCGATCGGTCCCGCCGGCCCGCAGGGCGCTAAGGGTTCAACCGGCGCACAGGGTGTAGCCGGCGCGCAGGGCGCGAAGGGTGCTACCGGCGCGCAAGGTGTGGCTGGTCCGCAGGGCGCGAAGGGTGCCACAGGCTCCCAGGGTGCGGCTGGCCCGCAAGGCGCGAAGGGTGTCACTGGCGCTCAGGGCGCAAAGGGTGTTACCGGCGCTCAGGGCGCGGCCGGCGCGAAGGGTGTTACCGGAGCGCAGGGTCCTGCCGGAGCGCAGGGTCCTGCCGGAGCGCAGGGTCCCGCAGGTGCCAAGGGACCCACGGGCGCGCAGGGACCGGCGGGTGCGCAGGGCGCCAAGGGCACCACGGGCGCACAGGGAGCCCAGGGCCCCGCGGGTCCTCAGGGCCCCATCGGCCCGAACGGCGCGGCCGGGCCGAAGGGCACGACGGGCGCGCAGGGTGCAAAGGGCACCACCGGCACGCAGGGCACGCAGGGTGTGAAGGGCACGACTGGTGCTCAGGGCGCCGCGGGCGCCAAGGGCGCGACGGGTGCCCAGGGCCCGGCCGGCGCCAAAGGCGCTACCGGCGCCCAGGGCGCGCTGGGTCCGACCGGTCCGCAGGGCCCGGCCGGTCCCGGACCGACCACCGTCCGGAAGGCGAGCGCCGACAACACGAACGCGACAACCACGCTCTCCTCGGCAACAGGGCTCGACCTCGCCCTGGCGGCGAACACCACCTACACCTTCGAGTACCGGATCCTCTTCCAGTCCGCTGCCACGAACACCGGCATCTCCCTCGCAGTGACCGGACCGGCGGGCGCCTCCCTGGTCAGCTACACGATCCACACCCCAGTTTCGAACGGCGGAACGGGCGGCTTGTACTCGGGCTTCGGAAGCGCCTGGGACACGGCAGCCACTGCGACCAATGTCGGAACAGCCAATACAACCTACCTCGCCCAGATCGTTGGCATCGTCAAGACGGGCGCTTCGGCCGGCACGCTTACTCCGAGGTTCAGCTCATCGAGGAACGGCAACCAGGTGACGCTGAAGACGAGCTCGTGGGGCGCACTCTTCACCCCGTAGCCACGTGACGACCGTCGACCGCGTGCAGCAGGAACCTCGGACTCGAGCGGGAAGCCCTCCGCCGATGACCGAGGACGTCGCTCGCCCAGGGCAGCACTCTCGTCGCCTTCAGCAGCCGCACCTCCAGCTCTTCGTGCTGGGCGCAGCGGTCGCGGTTGCGGCAATCGTTGTTCTCTGGATGGTGCTCGTCGGCGGCTCAGGGAATACGGCTACCCCTCCGAGCGGCGGGCCGACGCTCGTCTCGCAGGCACAGCTCAAGCACCTGGCAGGCTCGGTCAGCTACCCCGTCTTCTGGGCCGGCCCGAAGGACGGCTTCTCATACGAGTTGACGACGACGCACGGCCAGATCTTCATCCGCTACCTCTCGGCAGGCGTCAAGGCCGGCGACAAACGGCCCAAGTTCTTGGTCGTCGGGACCTACGCGCGGACGAACTCGTTTGCGGACCTTCAGCGCGCGGCCAAACGATCAGGCGGTGTCTCCTTCTCGCTCGCGAACGGCGGGCTTGCTGTCTTCAACACGAAGACACCGACGAGCGTGTACTTCAGTTACCCCGGCGCGAAGTACCAGGTCGAGGTCTACTCGCCGTCCGGGGCGGATGCGCGCAGCATGGTCCTCGCCGGGAAGATCACGCCGATCCGCTGACCGGCCGGCTCACGGTGCATTCAGCCCTTCACTTGGACATTCCCCGCAGTCAGCGGGCCTGAAGCCGAATAGCCATTCTGGGTTTGGATCGTGAAGGTGTCGACGCCGGCTCCCGGCTCTCCACCATCCTCCACGTGGATCCGGTACGTCGTCGCGACGCCGTCAACAGCCGCGTGTCCGGTGAAGGTGGCCTGATTGCCGAACTGGCCATAGCTCGTCACGTCGAGGCACTTGACGTGGACGTCGAGGGTGTGGTCATCGACGCTGCAGTTGCCCTGAAGGTTGTTGCGCATGGCGACGAAGCCAAAGGAAACGTCGGGCGCGATCCTGCCGCCGCCCGTCGTCTTCTGGCCCTGCGCTGCCAGGAACGCGTCCGAGGTGAAGTTCTCGGTGAAGTTGAACGTGTTGATGTTCGGGACATCGCGGACCTGCATGTCCTGGTAGCTGACGACTGTCTCGCCTGAGTCGCTTGCGCGGCCGGAAGGCGTGTCCAGTTGCGCCGTGTAACGAGCAGGTGCCTGGAGGTCGAACGAATCCGGAGCGTTTGGAACAAACCCTGTGAAGATCCCGCAAACCCCCACGTTCACCGGACCCACGTCGGGGGCGAGCGTCTTCGTGCCGGTAACCGTGCCGGCATCCGACGTGATGGTGAAGGTGGCATCGAAGCTGACGAGGGCGAGACCGGTGATCGGACCGAGCGTGAACGTCCCGTCTTCGACGAAGGTCCCGGAATAGGGGCCGATCGCCTCGCCGGTGACGTGAAAGGTGTACATCGACTGACCGAACGGTGTGCAGGTGCCGGTCGCCTGCGACGTTCCCCGCGCCGGAATGGCCGACGCGACGAACGCTTCGCCGGTGAGATCCGGAACGGCAGAGTTCGGCGCTGCGTGTGCCGTCGGTCCAGACAACGCCAGTACGGTGAACGCGAGAGCGCTCGAGAGAACGCGAATCATGGGGGCCTCCGAGTTGACTTGACCTAAGTGGGGGCTCAGGTAACGCGAGTGAACATTCCCGATGCCTTCTAGTCTGAAACCGCTCGAGCAGACACCTGGACGTTGACTAGAACGACTCTCCCGGTCTCCAGAGGGGTTCTTCGTGTCCGGAGTTCGCTGCACGGGCGAGGATGAAGAGTAGGTCCGAAAGCCGGTTCAGGTAGACGGCGGCAAGCGGGTTGATCGAGACCTCCGAGGCAGCCGCGTGGACAGCGAGCTCCGCGCGCCGGCAGACGGCGCGGGCGACGTGCAGCCGCGCGGCCGCCTCGGTTCCGCCCGGGAGGACGAAGCTCTTCAGCTCGGGCAGCTCAGCGTTGAACCGGTCACAGAGCCGCTCGAGCTCGTCGATCTGCCGCTGCGCGATCCGCAGGCGCGCGTCCGTTTCCGAATAGGGCACGGAGAGATCGGCACCCACATCGAAGAGCTCGTTCTGAATCCGTTCGACGGGCTCCTGAAACGCGGTAGGCAGCTCGCCGGCGAGCACGACCCCGAGGGTCGCGTTGAGCTCGTCGACGGCCCCGTACGCCGCAACGCGCGGATCGAGCTTCGAGACCCGCGAGCCGTCGCCGAGGCTCGTCTCGCCGTGGTCGCCGCCGCGCGTGTAGATCTTGGTAAGGCGTACAGGCTCGTCGCGCTTCCTGGTCACCGCGAGAGCCTCATTCTCGCCTTCGCCGAGGAAAGATCGTCACGGTTCCCAGACAATCACGTCACAGACACGTGACATTTTCGGACATAGGCTGCCGGTGGGAGGGGCGGTGGGATCCCTGGTGACGCGCGTGAACAATCCAAGACGTCATCCCTGCGCGGGCTCGCGGCGACTCTTGCCGAGGACGGAGCGCGCGATCACGAGCCGCTGGATCTCGCTCGTCCCTTCGTAGATCTCGGTGACCTTGGCGTCTCGGTAGTAGCGCTCGACCGGGAACTCCTTCGTGTAGCCATAGCCACCCAGAATCTGGATCGCCTCGGCCGTCTGCCGCCGGGCCATCTCGGAGGCGAACAGCTTTGCCTTCGCCCCTTCCTCGCTGTGCGGGCGTCCATCCTGCTTCAGCCCGGCCGCGCGGTAGACGAGCAGACGCGCCGCATCGATCTCGGTCGCCATGTCGACGAGCTTCCACTGAATCGCCTGGAAGTCGGCCAGCCGCCGGCCGAACTGGCGCCGCTCCTGCGCGTATGCGCAGGCTACGTCGTACGCAGCCTGCGTGATCCCGAGGGCCTGCGCGGCAATTCCGATCCGCCCGCCGTCGAGCGTCGCCATCGCAACGGCGAAACCCTTGCCCTCCTCGTGGAGAAGGCGGTCGCGGCCGATCTCTGCGCCTTCGATGACGAGATCGACCGTAGAGGACGAGTTGAGCCCGAGCTTCTCTTCCTCTCGCGTGACCCGGACATGCTTCCCGTCGAGGATGAACGCAGAAACTCCCCTCGGGCCAGGAGTCTCGGGGTCGGTGCGCGCGAACAGCAGCACGGTTCCGCCGAAGCCTCCGTTCGTGATCCATTGCTTCGAGCCGGAGATCCTCCAGCCCTCCCCGTCGGGCACGGCGGCCGTCCGCAACGAGCCGGCATCCGAGCCCGCTTCGGGCTCGGTGAGCGCGAAGGCCCCGATTGTCTCGCCTCGTGCGAGTGCAGGAACGAAGCGGCTGCGCTGCTCGTCGTTGCCGAACATGAGGATCGGGAGCGTGACGGCGCTCGTGTGCACGGCCACGGTCACGCCGACGCCCGCATCCGCGCGGGAGAGCTCCTCGAGCACGAGGACGTAGGAGAGAAAGTCCGCCCCCGCTCCCCCGTACTCCTCCGGAATGCAGACTCCGAGCAGTCCGAGCTCCGCCAGCTTGGCGAGAAGCTCCCGCGGAAAGCCGTGCTCCCGGTCCCACGCACCTGCGTTCGGCTCGATCTCGGACTGGGCGAACTCGCGGGCAAGCGACTGGATCTCCCGTTGGTCGGGGCTCAGCGAGAAGTCCACGCTACGCGTCCGGTTTCGCCGCTTGAGGCGCAGCGCCGCCCGCGCACCGGAGCGCAGTTCGGATCGGCATCGGCGGCGAGTATAGTCGGGCCCGATTTGGCTCCCCGAACGGCGCAGGAGACGCTCCCTTGGAGCTGGTACTCCGACCCGGAGCTCTTGCCTCGGGAGCAGGAGCGGATCTTTCGCCGCGCCTGGCACTACGCGGGGCAAGCCGAGCGGGTCGCACGAGCCGGCGACTACCTGACCTGCCGGGCAGGCCACGTGCCCGTCGTCGTCGTGCGCGGCCGCGATGAGCAACTGCGCGCGTTCCTGAACGTGTGTCGCCACCGCGGCTCGATCCTCGTCGAAGGGAACGGCAACCGCGAGACCCTCCAGTGCGGCTACCACGCCTGGACGTACGACCTTGACGGCCGGCTGCGCGCCGCGCCCCGCTCGCAGACCGAGCCGGGCTTCGAGACGGAGGACATCGCTCTCCTGGAGCTCCGCGTCGAGACGTGGGGCCCTCTCGTCTTCGTCACGCCGGACCCCGAAGCGCCACCGCTCGCAGAGCTCCTCGGCCCCGTGCCGGGATACTTCGCCGCCGCCGGGATCGACGTCGAGGCCCTGAGCTTTCGCCGGCGCACCGAGTTCGAGGTCGGCTGCAACTGGAAGATCACAGTCGAGAACTACCTCGAGTGCTACCACTGCCCCATTGCCCATCCCGGCTTCAGCGCCGTCGTCGACGTCACACCCGAGGCCTACCGGCTCGAGACACACGAGCTCGGCTCGAGCCAGTTTGGGCCGCTGCGTCGTGGATCCGATCCCGACGGCGGTAGCGTCCTCGAAGGCCAGTTTCACTGGCTGTGGCCGCTGACCAAGCTCTACGCGTTGCCAGGCCCGCAGAATCTCGTAGCGGGCGCGCTCGTTCCGCTCGGGCCCGCGCGGACGGCCGGGTGGTTCGACTACTTCTTTGCCGCCGACGTCTCCGAAGACGCCGTCGATGAGCTCGTCGCATTCGACGACCAGGTCGGCCTCGAAGACCGCCGTCTCGTCGAGTCCGTCCAGCTCGGGGTTGGCTCCGGCCTGCTAGACGGCGGGCGGCTGCTGCCACGGAGCGAACGGCTGCTGGCCCACTTTCAAGGCCTGGTGCGAGAGGCGCTCGACTGAAGATCGGGACCGCGTGCGCACTGGCCGCGATCGCCTTGCTGGCCGGCTGCGGTGGGGCATCGCCCTCGACTGAGAGCGTGGTCCGGGCCTGGAGCGAGGCCTTGAACCACGACGACAACAACACGGCCGCCACGCTCTTTGCGAGCGGCGCCGAGGTGGTTCAGGGACAGCACGTCCTGACCTTGCGAACGCACGAGGACGCTGTCGCCTGGAACGCCGCTCTGCCGTGCTCTGGCCGAATCGTCTCGATCCGCAGCCGGGGCCAGACCGCAACCGCGACGTTCGAGCTCGGCGACCGGCCTAATAGTCGCTGCGATGGGCCCGGGCAGCAGGCGACGGCGATCTTCAAGGTGGTTCAGGGGAAGATCGTCCTCTGGCATCAGACCGCCCCGACAGGGCCGTCTGCGCCGAGCATCTAGTGAAGCGCCTGGCTCGAGGCGAGGCTGAGCGAGCGCCGGGCGGAGACCTCCCGGTGGATCCTCCGGAGCGCCGGCTCGCGGGCCCTGAACGCCTCGACGACGTCCGGGTCGAACTGGCGGCCCGACTGATCGACGATCTCCGTTCCGGCGTCGGCCCAGTCGATGGCCGACCGGTACGGCCGGTCGCTCGTCATCGCGTCGAGTGCGTCCGCGACCGCAAAGACGCGCGCCGCCATCGGAATCTCGGCGCCCACACGCCTGTCGGGGTATCCCTGGCCGTCCCAGCGCTCGTGGTGTGACCGTACAACCTCGAGGCCTCCACCCTGGAGAAGCGTCACGCCACGGAGCATCTGCTCGCCGAGCACCGTGTGCGTCTGCATCAGCCGCCGCTCGGGGTTCGTCAGCGGGCCCGGCTTCTGGAGGATGTGATCGGGAATCCCGATCTTCCCGATGTCGTGGAGCATGAAGCCGTACGCGACGCTCTCGTCCTCCGCCACCTCCGGAGCAAGTTCCCTGGCCAGCTCCGCCGCATAGGAATGAACGCGCTGCGAGTGCTCGCCGGTCCCTGTGTCCTTCGACTCGAGCGCGCTCGCGAGAACGGTGACGGTCTCGTGGTAGGCGCGCTCGAGGAGTCTCCTCTGGCCGCGTTCGAGCTCGAGGAGATGTCGCAGGTCGCGGGCGTAGAGAAGGAGCTGCTCGTCCGGCAGTCGCTTGCCGCTCGCGCGGAACGGCGACGCATAGAGCCCGCCGGCGAGGCGCTCGACCACCGCGAGCAGCTCGAGCGGGCTGAACGGCTTGAGCATGAAGGCGTCGGCACCGATCTCGCGCGCGATGGTCTCGTTGGCCATGTTCGAGCCCGTGAGCAGCACGATCGGGATGTCTCGCGTCGCAGTCGAGCTCTTGAGGAACGCGCAGTAGGTGATGCCGTTTGTCCCGGGCATGCTCACGTCCAGCACGATCACGTCCGGTCTGGCAACCGCGATCCGCTCCCGGGCCGAGTCGGCGTCAACCGCCTCGTCCACCTCGACGTCGACCGCTTCGAAGGTCGTGCGGAGAAGAGCTCTCAGGCCCTCGTCGTCGTCAATCACCAAGAGGCGCAGCGAAATCTCCTTTCGAGTTCCTGCCTCGGTCGAGGCTCAGTCAACTTCTATGACTGATAGATGTAGAAACCCGCCCCGGACTTGCGGCCCAATTTCCCTGCATCGACAAGCTTTTGGAACAACGGGCATGGTGAGTAGCGCTCGTCACCCAGGCCACGCCGTAAAACCTCCATGATCGCGATGCAGGTATCGAGGCCGATCAGGTCGGCGAGCGCAAGCGGCCCCAGGGGGTGGTTGAAGCCGAGCTTCGCGATGGTGTCGATCGCCTCGGCCTCGGCGACGCCGTCGTGGAGCGCCCAGGCCGCCTCGTTGATGAAGGGCATCAGGATCCGGTTCGAGACGAATCCGGGAGAGTCGTTCGCGACCGCGGGCGTCTTGCCGAGCTCTCGCGCCAGCTCCGTGATCGCCTCGGCCGTCTCGTCAGAGGTCTCACGCCCGCGCACGATCTCGACCAGCTGCAGCACGGGCACGGGATTGAAGAAGTGCATGCCGATCACCCGATCGGGCCGCGCCGTCGCCGCCGCGAGCGAGCTGATCGGGATCGAGGAAGTGTTGGAGGCGAGGATCGCGTCGGGCGGCAGCGTCTCGTCTGCACGGCGGAAGACGTCCTCCTTCACCGCGGCGTCCTCGACGACGGCCTCGATCATGAGATCTGCAGGAACGAGATCGCCGGCGGACTCGATCCGGCCGAGCACCTCGTCCGGGTCCGCCCCGCCCTTCTCGGCGAGCTTCGTCAGGCTCCTGCGCATCGTCTCCAGCGCGCGCTCGAAGGCGCCCGGCTCGGCGTCGTACAGCGCGACCCGGCGGCCGGAGGCGGCGACGACCTGCGCGATTCCGCCGCCCATCTGCCCCGCACCGACCACGAGGACGTGCTCGAACCTCATGGCGCTGAGGCTATCGGCCTATAGCCTGCGGCCGCCCGCGATGCCGGCCTGTTGCGTTCCTAGACCTCGACCGAGGCGTCGCTCGCGACCGCCGACCCAGAGGACGGCCGGGCTTGGCCCGGGCGTCCGTCTAACCGCCGTGTGCATCGGCTGGATCGGTTAGTCGTTCGCTCACACTTCTATGAGCAGCGCGTCGCCCTGGCCGCCGCCGGAGCAGATCGTCGCGAGCCCGAGCCCGCCGCCGTTGCGGTGCAGCTCATGGATCATTGTCGCGAGGATCCTCGCTCCGGAGGCGCCGATCGGGTGGCCGAGGGCCACTGCCCCGCCGTTCACGTTCACGCGCTCCGGATCCGCGCCTAGCATCGCAACCGAGTTGAGCACGACCGACGAGAACGCCTC
>JBARRQ010000045.1:0-7431 GCA_049644305.1 Gaiellaceae bacterium | reverse complement strand
TGTCGCCGCCGTTCGTCGTCTTGTAGATCCCAACGCCGGCCTCGCACCCGGAGCTGCAGCGGTTCGCTTCGCCGGTGCCCAGGTAAAGCGTGTTGCCGCTCGGATCGTTGGGATCGGCGGTCAGCGTCCCAACCGAGTTCTGGGCGAGTTGGAGGTCGTTCGACACCCAGGTCCACGACGGATTCGCCGCGAGAGCGTCGTCTGTGCGCCAGATGCTCCCGCCCGAGACTCCGACCCAGAGTCGGCAGTTGCCCGAAACGCAGGTTGGAGCGATGACCATCGCCGTCACGCGGCTCGCGGTCGTGTTCGTCGCCCCGGAAAAAGCGAGAACACCAGGCTCGAGTGCGTTCTGCTGCGGGCCGTACTGCTGCCAGTCGTTGGCGGTCGTCGCGCTGCTGCCCGCCTGCAGCTTGGCGGTCTGCTTCGCGATCCTGTCGAAGGTCGCCTTCGCGTTCTGGACGACGGACGGCGGGATCGAATTCGCCGGATAGGTCTTCTCCGCCGACAAATAGGCGTCGAAGCTGGAAGGCCCGAGTCCCGGGCCGTCGCGGCTCGAGGCCGCATCCGCCTCGCCCGAGGCGAACTTCGAGAACGCCTCGTGGCGGCTCGATCCGCCGCCTGTGGCGAGCGCGAGGACAAGCGCGATCGTCGCTGCGGCCAGAATCCCTAGCACACCGACGGCCACGACAGCGTGTCGTCGTATCACTTGCTCTCCTCTCCCTCGTTGCATTTTGCGCGCATATAGGGCGCCGTATCGCGCAATCGATATTCCCTGTGAAGCGCCTTGTCAAACGAGAACCGCCTCGAATGAGTGGCCCGGCGGCCGAGCGGGCATACTGATTCAGGTGAGACGAGCTCTCGTCATGCTCGCGGTCGTCGCGGTCGCAGGGGCGGTCGGCAGCGGCGCGTTGCGCGCCGCGGGGCGAGCTCAGACCTTGCGGCCGGCTCTTCGCCTCGTGGACAGCTCACCGTTGACGTTGCGGGGCACCGGCTTCAGGGCCGGAGAGCACGTGACGGTCAGGCTGGCGACGGGAAGGGGCCGAGCGATCGGCAGGACCGTCGCGAACGCTCGAGGATCGTTCCGCTCGCGGTTTCCCAAGGCGAGCGCGAACGCCTGCGCCGGTCTTTCGGCCACGGCGGTCGGCGACCGCGGCAGCCGAGCCTCGTTCAAGCGCGCGCCCGGGGAGTGCCCCGTCCCGTGACCGGCGCGAGGAAGAATTCCTGAAGATATTGTCAGCCGGATGCCTGCGGATCGGAGGAACCGCAGGTCACCTACAAAGGGGAGGAAGCAGCATATGAGTTACCGCAAGCTTGGCTTGCTGCTCAGCTTCGTCGCAATGATTGCCGCAGTCGTTTCTTCTGTGGCAGCTGCCGGAAGCGGTACACCAACCGTCAAACCGCAGCTGATCAGCGACGCGTCTCTCAAGGCGCTGACGACGACCGAGGGTGGAGCCTCCGTGTTGTCCACGACTCGGACGATCCCGCACTGGTGGGGCTCAACGCTCGATCCGAACAACGGAATCACGTACGGCTACAACATGGCCGGCGCCAACCCGAGTACCTGCTCGGGATCGGCCTGCTCGGTGACGATTCAGGCAGACATCACGCCGATCATCGTCAACGTGGGCGGGCTGACGTTCGACGGTACGAACGTGCTCGGGCCAACCCTCGCCTCGCCGCAGTTCGCACTGAGCGACTACGGATCGACGCCGTTCGCGACGAGCGGCCCGGCCAGCATCGAGCCCCGGGGTGCGGGCGGCGTCCTCTCGCAGGGCGACGCCGGCAACCAGCTGCAGCTCGAGGACGCGACCATGCGGGCGCAGGTCAACAAGACAGGTGGCAGCAACTACCACCTCAACCTGCAGCCGAACGTCATGCCGGCGGTCACGATCAACGTGCCGTCGAACCAGGGAACCCTGCTGCAGAGCGGCCGCGGAGTGATCTTCGCGGACATCAACATCAGCTGGTGGTCGTCGCAGATCAAGAACCTCGAGACGACCGCCGATCCCACGCATCTCCCGATCTACCTCACCGACGACGTCCTGCTGCACATCGCCAAGAACATCTTCAACTGCTGCGTGATCGGCTACCACGGGACGAAGGCCACTGGTGTCGGCAACGGCAGCGCAAACGGCAACGGGAACCAGCCCGTCCAGACGTTCGCGTGGTCGACCTACCTCTCACCCGGCATCTACGCCCGGCCCAACGGCGGGCAGTACTGGGCGCTCCAGGACATCCACGCGCTCAGCCACGAGATCTCCGAGTGGGCGGACGATCCATTCGTCAACAACACGGTCGAGCCGTGGCTGACCCCCACGGCGCCGCAATACGGATGCACCGGGATCCTCGAGACCGGCGATCCTGTCGTCGCGATCGGGTTCGCCAAGGGCTCGAACTCGTTCAGGCAGGGCCTGAACCCGGATGGAACGCAGAGCGCCGACGGGTACTACCACCCGGAGGACGAGGCGCTCCTGCCCTGGTTCATGCGCACCGCTCCGAACAACGTGTCGGAGCCGACGCAGAGCCCATCCACGAACATCGGTCGCTACACGTTCATGGGCGACCTCAACCCGTTCCCGGGCTTCCGCCAGCCGGCGACGGGCTGCTGACGGCTCAACCGAGCTCGACTTGACCGAGGGGCCCGGGCAACCGGGCCTCTCGCTCAGCGAATCCCCGTGTCGATCGAGAAGTCGACGCGCAGGAACCGGCCGTTGAGAACCTTCACACGCGCCGGTTGAAGATCGCGGCCTCCGGCGACCGAGTAGCGACCGGGAGCAAGGCTGACGCGGTAAGACCCGTTCGCGCGTGTCCGCGCCCTTGCGACGACTGCCCCGTTGCGCGAGAACCTGAGCGTCACTCCGGAGGCCGGTGCCGAGCAGGGCTTCTCGGCAACGCAGGTCGGTGAGATCGGGCCACGCATGACGATGCCGTGGAGACCCGTGCGAATGCCCGACGCCTGCCCGGTTGCGGCGACCAGCAGCGCGAGCGATCCGAGTACGAGGATGCGCCTCATGTCAAAATAGTAGACGCAAAGAAAGGGCCGGCCTTGCGGCCGGCCCTTTCAGCTTTCAGCTAGTTCGTGGAGCTACGGCGTGAACTTGCTGATGAACGTCGACCAGTTGCCGAGCGCGGCACGTGTGCCGGGCCCGTGGCTCGCACCGCCGCAGGTGCCGAGCAGGTTGTCACCGGTTCCGCCCGCGAAGAACGGGCCGCCCCAGTCGAGGTAGCTGCACTGGGCGCCGATGTACTCGCTGGCGATCCAGATCGAGTTGCCGTCGACTGACGCCGCGCCGTAGTCACCCCAGCGGGTGCGTGGCGGGTTGCCGACCTCGGCCTTGTAGCTCGTGAAGCCGTCGTCCTGCGCGACACCGGAGCCTCCCGGGACATCCGCCCACGCGCTGACGCCTGCCTTCGCGTCGATGGCGGCGTAGGCGGCGCTCGGATACGTCGAGTCGCCGGTGTCGGTGAACGCCATCACGCCGCGGCCGCTCGGCGTCACGCCGATGGCCGGGTACGTGAAGTCGTGACTCGCAGCGCCCAGGTAGCCCTGGTTGACGACCTTCCCGGAGGCCGGGTTGACGATGAAGTACGCGATGCCGGCCCGCTGCGGACCGCCACCCGGGTTGAGCGCCGTGTCGAGGGCACCCCACAGCTTCCCGTTCGCGAAGTCCACCTGCTGCATGCGGGTGTCGTTCGAGTCGGGCCGCGAGATGACCTCGTTATGTGCCGGCTGGGCGCCGAAGAGGAGCCGCCAGCAGCCGACGCCGGCGATCGTCACTGTGGTCGTGTTGTTGATGCAGTCACCTAGAGCGGCCTGAGGCGTTGTGGTCTTATCGGCCACCGTGCCCGAGAGGGGCTGCTGCTGCTTCGGCGGAACGCCGTACTGGTTCACGCCCAGCACGTTGTTGCTGAGGCTGAGCGCCGGCACCGTGTTGAGCGACGACGTGTTCGTCAAGGTCCAGACGACAAGCTGGCTCGACGTCCGGGTGCCGGGGGCACCCGAGACCGGGTTCTGAGCCTCGTCGGCGGCGTTCGAGCTCATGAAGTACTCGGTGCCGCCGTTGCTCGTCTCGAACGAGCCCGTGCCCGGCGATTGCGCCGGCCAGACGGTGAAGCCCGGCTGCGTAGAGCCGGCGTCGCTCGGTTGGTTGACCGCGCCGAACGTGTCGATGTGCTCCATGTTCACGGTCGCCGCCCCCGCAGCCAGCTGCGCCTTCGAGATGGCGTAGATCTGCGCGCCGTCGAAGCCGTTGCCGTTCCACGGGTACGAGTTAGTCGTGAGGTAGATCCCGTTCGCGTCGGCGCCCATGTGCGGGTAGTCACCCAGGCACGGACACGCGTTGCTCGGGCTCGGATTGGACCCGTCGCCCGTCACGTCGATGTGGTAGATGTTCCAGCTACCCGTCGGGTTCGACGTCTGGCTGACCGCGAGGTCGAGGTGGTTTCCGAGCGTCAGTTGGTTGTTCACGACGTCGAGCGTGAGCGCGACCACGAACCAGCGCTGCGTCTGTGCGTCGTAGATGCAGCTCGGGTCGGTCACCTCCGGCCCGCGGACACCGGTCGAGCGATTGATCGCCGGCGCGTAGCCGTAGAAGGAGTTGATGTCGACGGCGTGGTTCACGTCCCGCGGGTGGCCGCTGACGATGTTGGTCGAGGTGTTGTCCGGCAGAGCCGACGCTCCGGTCGCTTGGTCGAAGACGTTGACGACGTCGTTCACGACCTCGAAGACGTAGCCGTTACCGGCACACATGCCTTGGTCGGGCGGCTCGACCGAGAACTGGTTCCCGCCGCGTGAATAGCGCTGCTGGTAGAAGTTCAGGCCCTGGAAGCCGAAGTTGAACTGCGGATTCGACTTCGCCTTCGCGGCACTGCCGACGGAAACGCCGCCCCCTGCGCCGCTCGACAGGCTGATTGTGCCCTGGTAAGCGTTCGGGCCCTGCTCGCCCTGCTTGGCAGGGAACTCGGCCTGGGTGACGTCTCCCGAGCCCGAGGGCGTGAACGGGCCGGTCTGCGCCGAGCCCGTACCGACTTTTGAGATCTGCGCCGTTCCACTTGCGCCCATGGCGGAGCTGCCCGCGAATGCGGCGAAGGCCGTAACGCAGGCTGCCATGAAGAGCAGGCGCAGAGACATGCTTCGCTTCATCAAGTCTCCTCCCATTCCCTTCATCAGATTTAGAACCGCGGAGGGACCGTGAGTGTTTCCGCGAAAGCGTGGGCCCTCTCCCCAAGTCCCACGAACCGCGGGAGCCTAGCACCTTCCGAATGCTTGTCAAGCTAGCGATATGCAGCTATTTCGATGTAACTAGCGAGTAACTGCCGCGCCCGCGTCGACCAGGCCGGCTCCGTACGCGTCGGAGAAGTCAATCGGCCGGGATTGGTTGACGTGGCAGTACCCGGTCTGGCAGGGAGTGCCGTCGAGCGAGGGGGCGAAGTTGGATGGATCGTTCGCGCCCATGTAGTTCACGAGGCTCCGCCGGGCGGTGCGCTGGAGGCGTGCGACGAGCGCGTCGGGGTGGCCCCGCAGGGCCGGCCGAGCCGAGAGCACAAGCGCCGCTACTCCCGCGGCGTTCGGGGAGGCCATCGAAGTCCCCTGGAGCCAGCCGAAGCCCTGGCCGGCGAGCCTGAAGCAGGCTGCGTTGAAGAGCGACGAGGTGAAAGGGTCGGTGCAGATCAGGCCCTTGGGCGCCAGCGCGCCGAACGAGCCCCAGCCGCCGTACAGGATGTCGCCGGCGCCGCCGTCGTAGCCCGGGATCTCGTAGCGCCGCGCACCGCCGGGCGCCGCGAGGTCGACGCGGGCGCCGTAGTTCGAGTAGTAGGCGAGCTGGTCCCGTGCACCCACGTGCGCCTGCCAGCCCAGAGGCACGTCGGCAGGAGCTGCCCCGATCGCGTTGGCGGTCGAGGAGATCATCGTCACTCCGGGAATACCGGCCGGCACCTCGAGGAGACCGCGCAGGTCGTAGGCCGCGACCGAGTCGCTTCCCGGCGAGACGGTCGCGATCCCCTCCGAGCCCAGCGTGACCCTGCCGGCTCCTTCGAGCCGGCGGCCGCCGACCCGAAGGTTGACGCGGTCGACGCGGACGTGCTGGTTTCCACCCGCCGCGAACACGGCCACGCCTTGTGCGCGGCAATACGAGACCGCATCGGCGAGGAGAAGGTAGTCCTGGGCGTCAAAGGAATTCGACGGGTCGAGGTAACCCTCGATCGACATGTTCACGATGGCGACGTCAGGGGAGGAGCAGGCGCCAACGAGCCCGGAGGCGATCCAGCTCGCCAGACCGCCGAAGCCGGCTGCCAGCACCTTGTACGAGGCAATCCGTACTCCGGGCGCGACTCCGTTCGACGCGAAGCCGTTTGCATCGCCTGCGATCCGGCTCGCAACCCAGGTGCCGTGACCCTCGAAGTCGCCGTTGCGACAGTCACGGAGCCCTGATCTGTCGATGTAACCGAGGCCGTAGAGGGCGATTAGGTCGGCACAGGGGATGAAGTTGCCTCCGAGGGTGGGATCGAGCACATTTCTCAGCTCGCGGTGCTGCGCGAGCACCCCGGTGTCGAGCACGGCGACGACGACGTTGTGGTCGCCTGTCGTCGTCCGCCAGGCCGCCGGGACGTTCATGCGGTTGTCGTCCCACTGGAGGATCCCCTCGGGATTCGTCACGCCGAGGAATGAGGAGAGGTTGTGCCAGGGATCCGGGAAGCTGCCACCGGATCCGTCCTCGACGTCCGGAGCGGGGCCGCCGCCGCCGCCTTGATCGCCGAGACCCTTGCCGGCGCCGATCACTCTGTCCGGGAAGGCTGCGGTCACAGCCGCGTTGCGGTCGACGCGCGCCGCGAAGCCGTCGGAGCGGGGCACCACGGCGAGCGCGTCGATTGCGCTCAGGTCGGCGACGATCACGGCGCCGGCGGCAGTCACGGTGGATCGCATCTGAGCCGGAGTCGTCCCGAGCGTGAAGCGGACCACGGTGACGCCGAACGGGTTTCCCGCGGCGGTCGCGGAGCCCGAAAGGGCGAGCGCGGCGGCGATTGCCGCAAGGAGAAGACTGGGCCGCTTCACCGTTATTTCCGTCTCGGCAAGCGGATCGTAGCCCTGTATCACCCTTTCAGGTCGAGGCGAAAAAGCTCTGCTACTCTCCTGCGTCCCCAAACGGGGGAGTAGGGGGAGCAGGGTCTGGCCGAGGACCCGGTAAGCACAATTTCCATCCCTTCGCTTGGTCGAAGCCGTCCTTCGACGCTGTGGTCAATCGAAGCTGAACGGGAGGGCAAGAAGTCAATGTTGAAACCACTCAGGCGAATGCTCGTCGCCGGCATCGCGCTTGCCGCGTTGCTCGCGGGCGCCTCATCGCCGGTCCCGCTGGCACCCACGCGCTCGGCGGCCGCCGTCGGTGACTGCGTCCAGGGATCGAACTGGGGAACGGCGAGGCAGGACCTGACGGC
>JBARRQ010000044.1:0-2730 GCA_049644305.1 Gaiellaceae bacterium | reverse complement strand
GACGACTGCAGGTAGCGCGCCCGGAAGTGCACGATCTCGCCGAGCTCGCCGGACTCGACCAGCTCACGCGCCAGGCGGACCGCCGGAACGAACCGGTAGTTGAAGCCGCAGAGGTGGACGACTCCTGCACGCTCGGCCTCCTGCCAGATCTCGTACGAGTCGGCCGCGGCCACGCCGAGCGGCTTCTCGCAGACGACGTGCTTGCCGGCCCGTGCCGCAGCGATCGTCGGCTCGGCGTGGACGTCGTTCGGGCCGGCGTTGACGAAGAGTCCGATCCGTTCGTCCGCGACCTGCTCGCGCCAGTCGGAAACCGCTTCGGCCCAGCCCCAGCGCTCGCGCGCCTGTTCGACCCTTTCGGGGTTCCGAGCCGAGATCGACACAAGCTGCGGACGCAGCGGCACGTCGAGGTGCTGAAGCGAAAGCAAGGCGAGCGAGTGCGCCCGGCCCATGAAGCCGTAACCGAGCAGGCCGACGCCCAGTTCGCGGGGGGCGTTCAGCGGCCGGCGGCGGCTTGCCGGCGGCGCAGCACCGTGTCGAGAGTGACGGCCGCGAGCAGGATGATGCCGGTGGTGATCAGCTTGATCGCGTCGGAATAGCCGACGAGGTCGATCCCGTTCGCGACCATGCCGATGATCAGGCCGCCGAACAGGGCGCCGGTGACCCGGCCGCGGCCGCCGAAGAGGCTGACTCCACCGATCACGGCCGCAGAGATCGAGTCGAGCAAAATGGTGCCGCCACCGGCGCTTTCGAGACTGATGCCGTTGAGGCGGGAGGCGAGGATGACGCCGCCCATGGCCGCCATCGCGCCGGAGATCATGAAGACGAGGATCCGGATCAGCTTGACGTTGATCCCCGCCCGCCGGGCGGCTTCGGCGCTGCCGCCGACGGCGTAGACATGACGGCCGAAGGTCGTCCGGCTGGCCACGTATCCGCCGAGCACGACGAGGAACACGACGATCAGCCCGACGAGCGGCACACCCGGGCGAGGCTTCGCCCGGTTGCAGACATCCACCGCTGCGAACGCCAGACCTCCGAAGAACGCGACCCGGACGACGGTGAGCAGCAGGTTGCCGGTCGGGAGGCCTGCTCGCAGGCGGTTGAAGTACGAGCCGAAGGAGGCGGCCGCGAGGGCGACCGTGAGGACGACCGCGACGATCCAGCCGGTGTTCTTCGTCAGGACGAAGTTCGCGATGTCGTTGATCTGCTTGTTCTGGATCCCGATCACGCCCTGCGTGCCGAGGATTTGCAGGATCAGGCCCTGGCAGACAAGCAGTCCCGCCAGTGTGACCACGAACGAGGGAACGCCGATGAAGGCGATCACCGATCCCTGAATCAGCCCGATCACGATGCCGGTCAGGATCGCGAGGGCCAGCGCGACGAGACCGGGATACTGGTGGCCGGTCCCAGCCTCCTGGAAATAGGCGACGGCCACGCCCGCGAGCCCGCTGGCGAAGCCGATCGAGAGGTCGATCTCTCCGATCAGGAGCACGAAGACAACGCCGATCGCGATCACGGTCACGCCGGCCATCTGCTGGATCAGGTTCTGGAAGTTGACGGCGCTGAGGAAGATGCCCGTCTTCGAGTTGAAGAAGAGCGCGATCGCGATGATCCCGATGATCACCGGCAGGCTGCCGACGTCGCCCGACCTGATCGCGGCCCAGCGGGCGCGAAGGATCGCGGCGATGCTGTCTTGATCTTCGGCGGCGGCCTGAACCTCGGCCGGCGCGGCGGAGCTCACGCTCCGACCTCCTCGGGGGCGGGCGCGCCGAAGGTGATTGCCTCGACGATCTCTCGCTCGTTCGTCTTGTCTTTCTCGTAGACGCCCACATTCCGCCCGAGTCGCAGGACTGTGATCCGGGTCGCGACCTCGAAAACGTCCACGAGGTTGTGCGACACCAGCACGACCGCGAGCCCCTGCTCGGCGAGCCGCTTGACGAGGTCGAGCACCTGCTTCGTCTGGGCGACGCCGAGAGCCGCTGTGGGCTCGTCGAGGAAGACCACCCGGTTGTTCCACAGCACCGCTCGGGCGACCGCGACGGACTGGCGCTGGCCTCCGGAGAGGGTTGCGACGGCTTGGCGCACCGAGCGGATCGTCGTCACCGAGAGCGATTTCAGAGTCTCCGCTGTGCGCTGCTCCATTGGCGCTTCGCGCAGCCGGAAAAGGGGATCGTGCGTCTCGCGGCCGAGGAACATGTTCTGGACGACGTCCAGGTTGTCGCAGAGCGCCAGGTCCTGGTAGACGACCTCGATCCCGAGTTTCGCGGCGTCCTTCGGCCCGTGGATCGTGACCGTCTCGCCTTCGAAGAGAACCTGGCCGTCGTCGATCGAGTAGATCCCGGCGACGCACTTGATCAACGTCGACTTTCCGGCGCCGTTGTCGCCGACGAGCGCCATCACCTCGCCCTCGCGAACCTCGAAGTCGACGCCCTGCAGCGCCTGCACAGATCCGAAGCTCTTCGAGACCGCCCGGAGCTCGAGAGTCGGGGTCGGCGTCGCGTTCACGGAGCGGGTTTTACCACGGTGGAGGCGCCGCTAGGGCGCCTCCACCGTGAAGGTCTTCTACTTGCAGAGCTTCTTGTACTGCCCGTTGCAGACCTGGCCCCTCTTCAGGAAGCCTTCCGTGAAGAGGAGCTTGTAGTTCGCCTTCGTGATCCAGACCGGGGTCAGCAGGATCGACTTCGTGCCGCTGACCGTGCCGTTGACGCCCGGCACCTTCTTGCCCTTGATGAT
>JBARRQ010000043.1:0-44680 GCA_049644305.1 Gaiellaceae bacterium | reverse complement strand
CGGGCGACGCTTCTGCCTTACGGGCCGCGATCGATGCGGCTCTCTGAGCTGGGCGAGCTGGGGCTCCTGGCGGAGCTCGAGCGGCGCGGCCTCGCACGCGGAATCGAAAACGACGCGGCGCGGCTCGAAGGCGGCCTCGTCGTCACGCAGGACGCGCTCGTCGAGGGCGTCCACTTCCGCCTCGAGTGGACGACCTACCGGGAGCTCGGCTACAAGGCGGCGGCCGTCAATCTGAGCGACTTGGCGGCGTCGGGTGCCGTGCCCGAGGCGCTGCTCGCCACGCTTGGTGCGCCCTCGCAGACCGAGCTCGACGATGTGCTCGAGCTGTACGCCGGACTGAACGAGCCGGGCGTGCCCGTCGTCGGCGGCGACACGACGCGGGCCGAGCTGCTCTACCTCTCGGTCACGGCGATCGGGCGCTCGGAGCACGTTCCCGGCCGTGCCGGCGCGTGCCCCGGCGACGCCGTCGTCGTGACGGGCCCGCTCGGCGGCTCCGGCGCCGCGTTCCGCGAACACCGCCATGCCAGGCCTCCGCTCCGTCTCGAAGAAGGCCGGCGGCTCGCCTCGGTGGCGCATGCGCTGATCGACGTCTCCGACGGCCTGGCCGTCGACGCGGCTCACGTGGCGACCCGCTCCGGCTGCCGGCTCCTGATCGAGCTCGAGCAGGTCCCGCTCGCCCCGGGCGCCTCCATCGAAGACCTGGCTTTCGGAGAGGACTACGAGCTTCTCGCCGCGACGCCCGATCCGCTCGAGTTCCCGGTCATCGGCCGTTGCGAGCAAGGAGCCGGAGTCGAGATCCGGTTTCGCGGGAAGCCGGTATCCCTCTCGGGGTGGGACCACTTCGAAGGGCGAGCGACCGGCGACTTGCGCTGACCGGCGCGGACGACCAGGCTAGTGGGCGGTGCTGACGTTCATCGTCAGACGGCTGCTCTGGTCCGGCGCGCTCGCATTCGTGATCACGCTGATCACGTTTGTCGTCTTCTTCCTCATCCCCAACGAGGTGCACACCGCCCCGGGCCAGCATGGGCTGATCGAGCCGAGCTTGCAGGCGCAGTTCAACCTCCACGGCTCCGTGCTGCAGCAGTACCTCGGCTTCCTCGGCCACGTTGTCGAGCGTGGCGACATCGGACGCTCGCGCGTCTCGGGACTCCCCGCCTTTCAGACCATCGGGAGTGCGCTTCCGGTGACGGCTTCGCTCGTGATCGGCGGGACCGTCTTCTGGCTTCTGCTCGCCGTGCCGATCGGGCTCCTCTCGGCTCTCCGGCCGCGGTCGCTTCTGGACAAGGGGCTGATGATCCTGGTCCTGATCGGGATCTCGGCACATCCCCTCTGGCTCGGCCTGGTGCTGTCGTACGTGTTCGGCGTCCGTCTTCACGTCTTTCCGGTTGCCGGCTATTGCAACTTCTGGCGGCCGGGCGGATCCATTCCGTGCGGAGGGCCGAAGTTCTGGGCGGATCACATGATCCTGCCGTGGCTCACCTTCGCGCTGCTGTTCGCCGCGCTGTACGCGCGAATGATCAGGGCGAGCGTTCTCGAGGCGCTCGAAGAGGACTATGTCCGCACGGCCAAGGCCAAGGGAGCCGGAGCCTGGCGGGTGCTGAGGCGCCACGTGCTTCGGAACGCGATCATGCCCGTCGTCTCGATGATCGGCATGGACGTCGGGGTCGCCTTCGGCGGCGCACTCTTCATCGAGGTCGTCTACGGACTGCCCGGGATGGGGACGATTCTCTTCCGCGCGCTCGGGGCCGGCGATCTGCCCGTGATCATGGGGGTCGTCCTGGTGGTCAGCATCGCGGTCGCGGTCGCAAATCTGATCGCCGATGTGGGTCTCAGTCTGATCGACCCGCGGCTGACCGCTCGTGGAGGCCGCGAGCGCAGCGGGATGACGACGGCGCGTCTTCGGCGCCCTCGCGCTCGAGCGGGAGCCACCGCGACACAGTAGGCGCCTTCGTCCCTCAGCCGAGCCAGGCGGCCCAGGCCTGCTCGAAGTGCGAGCGTGGGCGCGCGCCGATCACGGTCTCGCGCGGCTCGCCGCCCTCGAACAGAATCGCCGTCGGAATCGAGAGGACGGCGTAGCGTGAAGCGGTCTCGAGGTTCTGGTCGATGTCGAGCTTCGCGAACTTGACTCGGGCTCCGTGCATCTCCTCGAGCTGGCGCAGGATCGGCTCGACCGCGTGGCAGGGGCCGCACCAGGGCGCCCAGAAGTCGACGATCACCGGCTGGTCGGCCTGGAGGACCTCCTGCTCGAAGTTCTGGTCGGTGAGCTCCTGCATCTGATTGATGCTACAGCCGGCCGGCGAGAGCGCGGAGCCGGAGCGCCGGGACCTTCCAGATCGCCTCGAGGACGATCCTCCTGCTCATCTTCGAGCCCCCGTGCTCGCGATCGACGAAGGCGATCGGCACCTCGACGACGCGGAACCCTGCTCTGATCGCGCGATAGGTCGTCTCGATCTGGAACGCGTATCCACGTGAGGTGATCGCATCGAGGTCGATCGACTCGAGCACCGCCCGGCGGTAGCACTTGAACCCGCCGGTCAGGTCGCGGACGCCGACCCCGAGCAGCACGCGCGCGTAGAGCGAGCCGCCGGCGGAGATCGCTCGGCGCACGATGCCCCAGTTGCCGGTCGAGCCGCCCTTCACGTAGCGCGAGCCAAGCGCGAGATCGGCGTCTGCCGTAGCCGCGATCAGGCGGGGGACGTCGGCCGGGTCGTGTGAGAAGTCGCAGTCCATCTCCAGGATCAGCTCCGCGCCGCCGGCGAGCGCATGCCGGAAGCCCGCGAGGTACGCCGGGCCGAGGCCCTCCTTGCGCTCGCGGTGGAGAACCTCGACGTAGTCGAGCTCCAGGGCCAGGAGGTCGGCCACCTCGCCGGTCCCGTCCGGCGAGTTGTCATCGATGACGAGCACGGAGACGCTGTGCTCGCCGAGCGCGCGCACCATCCGTTCGAGGTTCTCGCGCTCGTTGTAGGTGGGGAGACAAACCGTCGCGCGCACGCCCGTATCATCGCCGTCGTGGCGACCACCCTTCCCCGTAACGCCGACGTGGCCGAGCAGCTCGAGCTGCTGGCCGACGTGCTCGAGATCGAGGGCGAGGCGGCCTTCCGGGTGCTGGCTTATCGGCGCGCGGCGGCCAGGGTGCGTGATACGGGCGGTCCGGTCGCGCAGCTCGCGCTCGACGGCAAGGCCAAGGAGCTGCCCGGAATCGGCGCGACTATTCAGGACAAGATCGTCCAGATCGTCGAGACCGGCGAGATCGAAGCGCTTCGAAAGCGGCGCAAGACGATCCCACCCGAGGTGGTGGAGTTCCTGCAGATCCCGGGGCTCGGGCCCAAGACGGTACGGAAGATCTGGCAGGAGCTGGGAGTCTCGACGCTTGCCGAGTTGAAGGAGGCGGCACGTGCGCATCGGCTGCGGACGCTGCCCGGGCTCGGGGCGAAGGTCGAGGAGAACGTCCTGAAGTCAGTGGGACGGAAGCGGAAGGCCGCGGGGCCACCGCGGACGCTGCTGGGGCAGGCGCTTCCGGCGCTGCTCGCAGTCGTCGAAGTGCTGCGGGAACATCCGGCGACGGACCGGGTCTCGGAGGCGGGCAGTGCCAGGCGGCGCAAGGAGACCGTCCGCGACCTCGACATCATCGCGACCGCAAGCGACCCGGCCGCGCTCACGGAGTACTTCACCAACCTCGGCTGGGTTGCGGAAGTAGCGGCGAAGGGACCGACCAAGGCGACTGTGGTCTCGCACGAGGGTTTCCGCTTCGACCTTCGGGTCGTGCCGCCGGAGTGCTACGGGAACCTCCTGCAGCACTTCACCGGCTCGAAGGAGCACAACGTCGCCATGCGCGAGGATGCGGTGCGGCGCGGGCTCTCGATCTCGGAGTACGGCGTGACCGAGGTCGAGAGCGGGGAGATCTTCACGGCCGAGACCGAGGAGGCGCTCTACGAGCGGCTCGGCTACGAGTACATCCCGCCGGAGCTGCGCGAGAACGCCGGCGAGCTGGAGGCGGCGCGGCGCGGCGAGCTGCCGGATCTCGTCGAGGTCTCGCAGCTCCGCGGCGACCTGCATACGCACTCCCACTGGTCCGCAGACGGAAAGAACACGCTTCCGGAGATGGTCGCGGCGGCGAAGGCGCGCGGCTATGCGTACTACGCGATCACCGATCACTCGCACTACCTGCGGGAGGACCGACTGGAGGCGCAGGCGAAGGAGATCGACCGGCTCGCGAAGAGCGCCGCGCCGCTGGGGTTGCTGAAGGGGATCGAGGTGAACATCAAGGCTGACGGCACGCTGGACGTCCCGGACGAGCTGCTCGCCGAGCGCGACTGGGTCGTCGCGTCGATCCACACCGCGTTCGACCGCGATCCGACGGAGCGCGTGATCGCGGCAATGGAGAACCCACACGTCGACTGCATCGGACATCTGACCGGCCGGAAGCTCAGCCGGCGCAGCCCCATGGACATCGCGGTCGAGCGCGTTGTCGAGAAGGCGCTCGAGACTGGGACGTTCCTCGAGATCAACTCCCAGCCGGACCGGCTCGACCTGAGCGACGTGAACGCGAGGCTCGCGGGAGGGGCCGGCGTCAAGATCGTCGTCTCGAGCGACGCGCACCAGGTGCGGGCACTGGACTACGTCGACTTCGGCGTGGCCCAGGCGCGGCGGGCCTGGCTGACGGCGGAGCAGGTCGCGAACACGCGCACGTGGGCCCAGCTGAGGCGACTGATGAAGAAGTGAGCCTTTGTGAGGACTGCGAGAGCCTCCTTTCCGGCTCGGGCCGGGGAGCGCCAGCCGCGCCCTAGTGCCTGCCGACGCGCTGGCACTCGCGCTCGGGGCGGCTGCCCTTCACGCGCTCTGGAACCTGCTGCTCGCGCGTGAACGCGACACGGCGGCGGCGACAGGGGTCGCCGTGCTCTCGCTGGTGGTGGTACTGGCGCTGCCGGCGGCGCTGACGTGGCGCGTCGAAGGCGGCGCGGTCCCGTACCTCCTCGGATCGGCCGCGCTCGAGCTTGCGTACGTCGCTCTGCTCGCGGCCGCCTACCGGCGCTTCGAGCTGAGCGTCGTCTACCCGGTCGCGCGGGGGCTCGCGCCCGTGCTGGCCCTCGTCCTGACGATCGCCGTGACAGTCTCGACGCCGTCGCTCGGTGAGGTGGGCGGCGTCCTCGCGGTTGCGATCGGTGTGCTCCTCGTGCGCGGGCTTCACCGCGGCCTCGGCGGCCTGGGCGCCGGTGCCATCGTCGCGGCGGTGATCGCCGGCTACACCGTGATCGACCGCTACGGCATCCACCACGCCAACGCCGCGCCGTACCTGCTGCTGGTGATGCTCGGGCCCGCGGCCTTCTATCCGCTAGGCCTCGGACGCAGGCGGCTTGTCGCGGCACTGAGCCCGGCGACGGTCCTCGTCGGCGCAGCCTCGGCCGGGGCCTACCTGCTCGTCCTCCTTGCGCTGCGGCTCGCAAGCGCGCCGGCGGTGGCGGCGGTCCGCGAGACGAGCGTCGTGATCGCGGTGGCGCTGGCGGCGGTCGTTCTCCGCGAGCGCGTCGGCCCGGCCAGGCTCGCGGGGGCCGGTGTGGTAGCCGCCGGCGTGGCCCTGCTCGCCGTTTCCTAGAGGAGGCGCAGGAGCTCGACCAGCTCGTCCGGCGAGGAGAGGACGACGTCGGCGGCCTCGCGCAGGCCGGACGGGGACTCCGCGGATGCGAGCGCCACCCGCACGGCTACCTCGCACCCGTCGAGACCCCGGAAGGCGTCGAGGTCGGTCGTGTCGTCGCCGGCGTAGAGAGCCCGTCGCAGGTCGCGTTCCGAGAGGATGGCCCGCACCGCCGTTCCCTTGTCTGCTTCAACCGGCGGGCGCAGCTCGAGCACCTTGCGCCCCCAGCGCGCCTCGAGCCCCGCCGCTCGAGCTCGTTCGGCCACGCTCTCCAGCTCCGACCGCGCCGCCGCTTCGTCCGGAGCCTCGCGCCAGTGGAACGCGACTGTCAGTCCCTTGTCCTCGACCCAGGGCCAGTCGAGCCCGGCAAACGGCCGCAGCGCCGCCCGCCACGACTCGGCCTCGGGGGCGAGCTCGAGCCCGTGGACGCCGACGTAGACGATGCCGTCGACACCGACTACGCGCCGCGCGTCCTCGCCCGCCCTTCCGCTGATGCAGGCGACGAGCGCGTACTTCTCGACGAGCCGCCGCAGCTCGGCCCGGGTCTCCTCGGGAACTGAGGCCAGCTCCGGCCGCGGGACGATCGGAGCGAGAGTTCCGTCGACGTCGAGCAGCACTCCCGCCAGCGAGGGCTCCGCGGCAAGCGGTGCGATCAGCCGGGACGCGTCCTCCACAGACCGCAGAATACGGCGGTGCGGCTTGTCGTAATCGGCCTCGTCGCCGGCCTCTTCAGCGCGCTCTTCGGCATCGGCGGTGGGACCGTCGTGGTGCCCCTCCTCATCCTGGCGGCCGGCTTCGACGAACGCCCGGCGATGGCGACCTCACTCGCGGCGATCGTCGTGATCGCGCTGGTCGGTGCGGTCACGTATGCCCTCCACGGAGACGTGAAGCCGGGAGCTGCGGCAGTGGTCGGAATCCCGGCGGTCGCCGGCGTGATCGCGGGGGCCGCGCTCCAGCAACGGCTCGCCACCCGCACGTTGTCGCTCGCCTTCGCGGCGCTCCTCGCCGCCGTCGGGGCTCGCCTGCTCGTCTGATGTGGGCCTTGCTTGCCGCCGGCGTCCTCGGCGCTCTCGCCGGAGTCCTTGCCGGTCTGTTCGGCATCGGCGGCGGGACCTTGTTCGTGCCGACGCTCACCCTCGTCCTCGGGCTGACGCAGGTCCATGCGGAGGCCACGAGCCTTCTCGCGATCCTCCCCGCTGCCGCGGCCGGCGCCTGGCGTCAGCGCGGCTACGGGAACGTCCGCTGGCGCGTCGCTCTCCTCCTCGGGATCTCGGCGGTCGCCGGCGTCGAGGCGGGCGTCCAGATCGCAACGGCCCTTCCGGAGCACGCTCTCCGGCGCCTGTTCGGGGTGCTGATGCTGGTCGTCGCCGCGCAGGTAGCGTGGCGTGCGCTGCGCCCGCCTGCCTATTCTTCGTAGCCGTGGCTACGGACGAGAACCTCTGGATGCCGCTCATCGACGAGCCGATCGGGACGTTCGTCGCGGAGATCCAGCAGAAGCATCCGGACATCGAGCAGCTTGTCGACTCGCCGCACAGGCTGCTCGCCTTCCGCACGTTCGCGAACATCCGCGTCGGACTGTTGCTCGGGCGCCTCCTCGTAGAGAGCGACGTCGAGTCTGCCGACGGCTCAGGGACCTGGGCCGAGCAGCTCCTGAAAGATCCGCGCGTCTACGAGCAGGTCGTGGACGAGGTCCGTGCCGTGGCCGAGGAGATCGCCTCCGACCCGGCGTATGCAGACGACTCGCCGCTCGGGCCGGACGAGGGCGAGCGCGAGCGCTTCCTCGAGTTCGCCAAGCGTCGCCTCGACGCCGACACGTAGTCCGGAACGCGGGCGACCCGCTCAGCGACAGGCGCTACAGGCGCCTCGAAGCACGATGTCGTGGCCCGCAACTGCGTAACCGCTGCTTTCCTCGACGGCCCGAATCACGCGCTCGAGCCGCTGGTCGGAGAAGGCCTCGATCCTCCCGCAGTCGTCGCAGACGATGTGATGGTGGTGTTCATCGGCGTCGCGAACCGGCTCGAAGCGCGTGACGCCGTCGCCGAGATCGAGCCGCTGGACAAGCCGCCTTTCGGCGAGCTCCTCGAGTACCCGGTACACGCTCGCAAGACCGACGGGCTGCCCGCCGGACTGCAGCTTCCGATGGATCTCCTGCGCGCCGAGGCAGCACTCCTGGCGATCGAGAAGGTCGATCACCCGGCGCCGGGCGAAGCCGCGGCGGTAGCCCGCGGCCCGCAGCTCGGCCAGGGCCCGCTCTGACCAGATCCTGCTCGGTGACATACGAAAGATGGTAACGATTCTCGAGAACCGCTATCGTTGCGCAGCGATGAGAATCGTTCCCGTGTTGCTGACCGCCCTGCTGGTGGTTGCCGGTTGTGGCACGGCCTCGGGTGCCAAGGGAAGGCAGAGCGTCGTGACGGCCTTCTATCCCCTCGCCTTCGTCGCACAGAAGCTCGGTCGTGAGAAGGTGAGCGTCGACAATCTGACTCCGCCCGGCGCCGAGCCCCACGACATCGAGCTGACGCCGGGGAACGTCGTCCGCATCCAGCAAGCCGACCTCGTGCTCTACCTCTCGCACGGCTTCCAGCCCGCCGTCGAGCAGGCTCTCAAGGGAGCCCGCGGGCGGAAAGTCGACGCCCTCGCCGGCATCGGCCTCCGCCAAGGCGTCGGCGATCAGGCCGGCAAGACCGACCCACATGTCTGGCTTGACCCGGTCCTGTTCGCACGCATCGTCCGGAGGATCGGATCAGCGCTCGGCTACGAGCCCCGAGCGAGCGCCCTTGCCAGGCGCGTGCTCTCGCTCGACCGCGAGTTCCGGGCCGGGCTCGCGAACTGTGCCCGCCGCGACTTCGTCACGAGCCACGCCGCCTTCGGCTACCTGGCGGCGCGCTATCACCTCCACCAGATTGCGATCACCGGGATCGATCCCGCGTCGGAGCCGAGCCCGGCGCGGCTCCGGTCGCTGATCGCCCTTGTCCGGCGCGACCACGTCACGACTATCTTCTTCGAGCGTCTCGTCTCGCCGAAGCTCGCGGACACGATTGCCCGTGACGCGGGCGCCAAGACGGCGGTGCTCGACCCGATCGAGGGGCTCACTCCCTCGGAACAGGCGAACGGCAGCGACTACCTGTCGCTGATGCGCCAGAATCTGAGCCATCTCCGGAGCGCGCTGGGATGCCGCTAGCGGTCGAGTTCGACGGCGTCGACTTCGCGTATCTGCACGGTCAGCCTGTTCTGCGCGGCATCGACCTCGGGATCGCCGCCGGCGAGTTCGTGGCGATCGCGGGGCCGAACGGGGGCGGCAAGACGACCCTGCTACGTCTCGCGCTCGGCCTCGAGCGCCCGACCGTGGGGCTTGTCCAGCTCTTCGGAGAACGTGCGGATCGCTTTCGTGACCGCGCGAGGCTCGGGTATCTCGCGCAGCGTGCCCAGCTCGGCGTCCAGGCTCCCGCCACCGTCCGCGAGGTCGTCTCCGCCGGTCGCGCCGCGGTCAACCCCTTCGGCCGTCTGAGCCAAGCCGACCGTGAGGCGATCGACGGCGCAATCGACCGGGTCGGGCTCACGGCGCTCGCACGCCGGCCACTCGCGCGTCTCTCGGGCGGGCAGCAGCAGCGCGCCCTCATCGCGAAGGCGCTGGTGACCGATCCGAGGCTGCTCGCGCTCGACGAGCCGACAGCCGGCGTCGATGTCGCGGCACAGGAGGCGCTCGCGGAGCTGCTCGGACGCCTCCACCGCGAGCTCGGCGTCACGATTCTCTTCGTCTCGCACGAGTTCGGCGCGATCGAGCAGGTCGTCGAGCGGCTCGTGCTCGTTCGGGAGCACATCGTCTTCGACGGGCCGCCGTCATCTCTGCCGGAGCTTTGGCATGACCCCTCACACGTCCATGTTTGACTTCGAGTTCATGCGGCTGGCCTTCGCGGCCGGGGCGATCGTCGGGCTGCTCGCGCCGGTCGTGGGGTTCTTTCTCGTCCAGCGGCAGATGAGCCTCATCGGCGACGGGATCGGGCACGTCGCCTTCGCCGGAGTCGCCGCCGGATACCTGCTCGGAATCTCGCCGGTCTGGACGGCTCTCGCGGCCGCGATCGTCGGCGCCGGCGTCATCGAGTGGCTGCGGGCGCATCGCAAGGCGGCGGGCGATCAGGCCCTCGCCCTCGTCTTCTACACCGGCATTGCCGGCGGCGTGGTGCTCGTCTCGGCCGCGGGTGCTCTGAACGCGAATCTCTTCACGTACCTGTTCGGCTCGATCCTGACGGTCAGCCGCGGCGACCTGCTGACCATCGCACTGCTCGGCTTCGGCGCTCTGGCTCTCGTCGGAGTGCTGATGCGCGCGCTGGTTTCCGTGGCCATCGACGAGGAAGGCGCACGGGTGGCGGGATTGCCGGTCCCGGTCTTGAACGGCGTCGTCTCGATGCTCGCCGCGCTGACGATCGGAATCTCGATGCGGATCGTCGGCATCCTGCTGATCGCCGCGCTGATGGTCCTGCCGGTGATTGCCGCACAGCGAGTTGCCTGGAGCCTGCGCTCGACGATCAGCCTCTCGGTCCTGATCGGCCTCGGCTCGGTTCTCGCAGGACTGACCGTCTCGTACTACGCGAACCTGCCGCCTGGCGGCACGATCGTGCTGACTGCGACGGCGTTCTTCCTGGCATCGGCGCTCCTCGAGACGGTCCGGGCTCACGTGTGACGCGGCGCGCCGAGGTGCGAATAACGGCGTTCGCAGGGGGAATCATCAATAATGCGGTGACGGTGGGGAAGCCGATCGGCCTAAGCCTGCTGCTCGGTGGGGTTCTGTTGCTTGCCGCCGGCTCGGCCGGCGCAGGCTCCAACTCGAGTGCGGGCGCGTCCGCTCGGGCGTTCGCGATTCGCGTCGTCGTGCCCGGGCAGCCCAGCACGGATGCGGGCTCGGTGTCCGCGCCTCCCTATCGCGTCTCGGTCGGCCCGAGCTTCGCCTACCCCGCCGACGGGACGATCGTGACGACCGGGTCGCTGTCGACCTCGGCCACGAGCGACAGCGGCTCAACCGCATCCTCGACCGCTTTCGGCGAGGCGCAGTCGGTGTCTCTCTTCGGCGGCGAGATCAGTGCGGCCTCCGTGACGGCGAAGGCCACGGGCTCGACCCGCGGCCGGACCGCGCGCGGTGCGCTGTCGAGCTCCAGCATCTCCGGACTGACCGTGCTCGGACAGCCGGCTGCCGTCTCTCCGAACGGCCGTGTCACCCTCGCTGACTGGGGATACCTGATCACCCTCGAGCAGGGCACAGACTCGAGCCCAGGGCCGGGCGGTGCGCAGGCGTTCCACGGTTTCATCACCGCGCTCGACGTGCACCTGACGGCGCCGCACGGTGGTCTTCCCGCCGATTCGGAGATCCAGATCGGCTACGCCGAGGTGAACGTGCGGGCGCCCGCGCAGCCGCAGCGGCAACCCGTCGCGCCGGGGTCGTCGACGCACGCCGGCAAGAAGACTCCGCGGGCGCCTGGGCCGTCTGGCGGTGCTCCTCTCCTCGGGGTCCCGTCGGGCCTGCATCCGAAGCTGACTGCAGGCGGCTACGTCTTCCCCGTCTACGGCCCTTCCTCCTTCGTCGACACGTTCGGCACGTACCGACCGGACACTCCGGGCAACTGGCACCACGGCGACGACATCTTCGCTCCGCTCGGCGCGCCGATTCTGGCCTGCGCGGACGGGATCGTCTTCTCCGTCGGCTGGAACAACGTCGGCGGGAACCGCCTCTGGCTCCGCGACGCCGACGGCAACGAGTTCTACTACGCCCATCTCTCGGCCTTTTCGCCTCTTGCGCGGAACGGTCGGCACGTCAGGGCCGGGGAAGTGCTCGGCTTCGTCGGCAACACCGGCGACGCCGCCGGGACTCCAACGCACCTACATTTCGAGATCCATCCGTCGTCCTTGATCTTCATGGGCTACGACGGCGCGGTCGACCCGACGGTGTATCTCACGGCGTGGCAGCACCTCCAGGACGTGCGGTTCGAGAACGTGGCCGGCTGGGTGGCGTCGGCGATCTCCGACCCGGCTCCGAAGCCGGCGGCGATCTTGCTTCAGGTCTCGGACATCTCCGAGGCGAGCGGGCTCGATCCGGGCTCGCTCCAGCGCGCGATCGCGGCTCGCGTCCCAGGCGCCGTCGATCAGACGCTGCTCAGGTCGCTGGCTTCCGGCCTCCGCCCAGCGCGGGGGCCGGCCGCAGCTAGAGCGGGCGGCTAGCCGCCGTTTCCGCTCGAACTGCCGTAGCCGAACTCTTCCTCCTCGCCGAAGATCTTGTCCTTGATCCAGCCGCGCGCCTTCGGGCCCGTCAGCGGGTTGAACAGGATTCCGAGCGTGATTCCGGTCAGGAGTAGAGCGGTGTTCCGGCCCGCGTGCGTGGCCTTTCCCTGGATTCGGTCAGCGGCTGAGCGCAAATCCTTGATCGCCGAGCGCAGCTGGTCCTGGATCTCCTCGTCGCTTGCGACTCTGTTCGCGACGCCGGACACGTTGCGCCCGCCGATCAGCTCCTTGTAGACATCCCGCGCGGTGGTGAACGCGCTGCGGAGGCTGTCGCGCAGCTCTTCGTCCTGAATCGCGCGCTTCACGTAAGGCTTGACGTCGGCAACTCGGGTTTTGGCTTTGACCATCGGGAAGGCCGTCCTTTCAGTCGGTAGCAGCGCGCATTCTCTACCCTGCGCCGCCGCGCCGCTAAACAGCCTTCGCTAAGCAGGCAGAGCAGCCTGGCGCTCAGCCGGCAGAGCTGCCCGCGGGCGCGTGCCCACGCTCTCGGCGAACGCCACCTCGAAGACCTCCTCGATGGAGTCGACGAGGATGAACTCGACTTGCTCGCGCGTCTCGCGCGGGAGCTCCTCGAGATCCGGCTCGTTGTCGCGCGGAAGCACCACGCGCTTCAGGCCCGCGCGCTGGGCGGCCAGGACCTTCTCGCGGATGCCCCCGATCGGCAGCACCTGGCCGGTGAGCGTGATCTCGCCCGTCATGCCGACGTCCTCCGCGACGGGCTCGCCTCGGACGAGCGATGCGATCGCCGTGGCAATCGTGACTCCGGCGGACGGCCCGTCCTTGGGGACCGCCCCCGCCGGAACGTGGATGTGAACGTCGTGCTCGGCGAACCAGTCTGGGGGCAGACCGAGCTGCGCCGAATGCGCGCGAACCCAGGACAGCGCGGCCTGCGCGGATTCCTGCATCACCTCGCCGAGCTGCCCGGTGATCGTGAGCTTGCCCTTGCCGGGGTAGGCGGTCGCCTCGATGAACAGCACGTCGCCGCCTACGGGCGTGTAGGCGAGGCCGGTCGCCACGCCGGGGTCGGCCGTTCGCTTGCGTGGATCGGCCGGGAAGCGGCGCGGCCCTAGCCACGAGCGCGCCTTGCGAACGTCGATTCGCACCTTCTCGGTCTTGCCCTCGGCGATCTCGCGCGCGGCCTTTCGGAACAGGTCGGCGATTCGCCGCTCGAGGTTCCGCACTCCTGCCTCTCGCGTGTACTCGCGAGTGACGACGCGCAGCGCCTTCTCGCCGATCGTCACCTGCGCGCGGGTGAGCCCGTGTGCCTCGAGCTGCTTCGGCACGAGGTACTTCTGCGCGATCCCGAGCTTCTCGTCTTCGGTGTAGCCCGAAAGCTGGATCACGTCCATCCGGTCGAGCAGCGGGCTCGGGATCGTCTCGAGCTGGTTCGCGGTGCAGATGAAGAGCACCTTCGAGAGGTCGAACGGAAGATCGACGTAGTGATCGCGGAAGTTTTTGTTCTGCTCCGGGTCGAGCACCTCGAGCATCGCGCTGGCCGGGTCGCCGCGGAAGTCGGCGCCCATCTTGTCGATCTCGTCGATCAGCAGCACCGGGTTCTTGGACTCGGCGTCGCGCAGCGAGCGGATGATCGTGCCGGGCAGGGCGCCGATGTACGTACGCCGGTGCCCCCGGATCTCGGCTTCGTCCCTGACGCCGCCCACGGAGATGCGGATGAACTTACGGCCGACCGTGCGAGCGATCGACTGCCCGAGCGAGGTCTTGCCGACGCCGGGCGGCCCGACGAAGCAGAGGATGGGGCCCGAGAGATCGTTCTTCAGCTTCGAGACCGCGAGGTACTCGAGGATCCGCTCCTTGACCTTCTCCAGGTCGTAGTGGTCCTCGTCGAGGATCCGCCGCGCCCGGTCGAGGTCGAGGTTGTCCTCGGTCGTCTCGGTCCAGGGCAGCGTCAGGATCCAGTCGAGGTAGGTCCGGATAACTCCGTACTCGGCGGCGGCGGGCGGAAGCTTTTCGAGCCTCGCCAGCTCGCGGTCCGCAGCCTTGCGCGCCTCTTCCGGCAGGTTCTTCTCCTCGATTCGCTGGCGCAGCTCAGCCAGCTCGGCCTGCTGCTCGTCGCCCTCGCCGAGCTCGTCTTGGATCGCCTTCAGCTGCTGGCGCAGGAAGAACTCGCGCTGGCCCTTCTCCATCTCCGACTGGACCTGCGACTGGATCTTCGAGCCGAGCTCGACGACCTCCAGCTCGCGGTTGAGGATGACGAGGATCTGCCTCAGGCGCGACGCGACGTCGGCCTGCTCCAGTAGGCCCTGCTTCTCCTCGGTCTTGAGGCGCAGCGTCGACGCCACGAGGTGCGAGAGGGCGCTGGGGTCGTCCACGTTTGCCGCGGCGAGCTCGAGCTCGGCCGGCAGGTACGGGACGAGCGAGATCAGCCGCCCGAATTCGGTCTGGACGCTTCGCGTCAGAGCCTCGAGCTCCTGGCTCTCCTCTACGACGTCCGGAACCTCGACGAACTCGCCGACGAGGTACGGGTCGTCCTGGAGACTGCGATCGAGCCGGACTCGCCCCAGGCCCTGCACGAGGATCCGCAGCGTCCCGTCGGGAACGCGGATCATCTTGTGCACGACGGCGGCGGTCCCGGTCTCGTAGAGATCGTCCCAGCCGGGCTGCTCGACGTCGGGGTTGCGGACGGTTACGAGCGCGAGAACGCGCTCCCCCGCGACCACGTCGTCGACGAGCTTGACGGAGCGCTCCTGCCCGATCGCGAGCGGCGAGACCGACTGGGGGAAGACGACCGTCTCCTTGAGCGGCAGCACCGGCAGCGTCGGCGGGATTTCGACTTCGCCCTGCTCGAGCTGCTCTTCGAACGTCAGCTCACTCAAGGCGCCCTCCGACGGCGATCGAGACGCGCTCCCGCGTCGGCGCCTTGGCCGCGATAGGCAGCTCGACCGTCAGCAGGCCCTGCTCGTAGCGGGCGGTGGCGGCCGAGGTATCGACCGGCTCGTCGAGCGGAATGCGCCGCTGGAACGGGCCGTACTCGATCTCCATCTGCTGGTAGCGGCCGCTCACCGACGGCCGGCAGCGCTCGCCGGCGACGAGAAGCACGCGATCGGCGGCGATTACCTTGATCCTCGCCGGATCGACGCCGGGCAGCTCGACGACAACGTGCAGCGCAGGGGGGTTTTCGCTCCGAATGCAGTCGACGTTGGGCCGGAAGCCACGCCGTGCGACGACGAAGCGCGGAACCTGCCAGAGGTCGTCGACGAGCTCTCTGATCTCGTCGTGCAACCTGTCGATGTCGTCTCGCTTTCGCATCTCTTGGTGTGAACGCAACGAGACCGATTTCGGATCCCGCTTGACAGCCCCGTCGCTGCTGATAAGTTAGCAGACGCTAGGTTAGCGCCGACTAACTCTTGGCCCGCTCGGAGGGAGCCGCCGCCGTGGAACGATGGACGCGACTGATGCTACGCCACCGGTGGCCGGTCCTGGCGGTGTGGCTCGTCGTGCTGCTCGCCGGGGGCTACTCGAGCAGCCGGCTTTCGGGGCTCCTGTCCAACACCTTCACGATGCCGGGCACCGATTCCGAGCGCGCCCGGACGATCCTGCAGCAGCATTACGGCGACCGCAGCGACGGCGCGTTCACCGTTGTCTTCACGGTCCCGAACGCCCGAGACGCCAAGCTGCGCGTCCGGCTACAGGCTGCGCTCGCGCGCGCGGCGAAGAAGGTCCCGACGGGCCAAGCGCGCCCGCTCGTCCGCGGCAGCGACCGGGTCTTGTACGGCGACATCGTCTCGACCCTCCGCATCGCCGATGCGAAGGGCTACACCGACGACATCCTGCGCGCGCTGCCGCACGGGAACGGCGTTCATCCATACGTGACCGGCCAGGCGGCGATCCAGCACGACCTCGACCCGATCTTCAGCCAGGACCTGAAGAGGGGCGAGCTCGAGATCGCCGTCCCGATCGCGCTCCTGGTGTTGCTCCTCGTCTTCGGGCTTTCGGCTTCGGTCACGATCCCGCTCCTGTTCGCGGCCTGCACGATCACGGGCACCCTGGGCGCCGTCTACGTCTTCGCGCACTACACGACGATGGCGACGTACGTCACCAACCTCGTCCAGCTGATCGGGCTCGGTATCGCCATCGACTACTCGCTGCTGATCGTCTACCGGTTCAGGGAAGAGCTGGGACGCACCGACTCGAAGGACGACGCGATCGTGCGGACGATGGCGACGGCGGGGCGGGCGGTCCTCTTCTCCGGTGCGACCGTCGCGATCGGGCTCGCGCTGCTGCTCTTCATGCCCTCGCCCTTCATGCGCTCGATGGGAATCGGCGGGTTCCTGATCCCCCTCGTCTCGATCCTCGCGGCGATGACGCTGCAGCCGGCGCTCCTGTCTCTGTACGGGCGCCGGGGCGTGAGGCGCGTGCGGGTGTTCCGCCTCTCGCGAGAGTCGCCTCGACGCGGGTTCTGGGAGCGGCTGGCCGGTGCGATCATGCGGAGGCCTACGGCCTTCCTGGCGGGCGGCGCCGCGTTGCTGATCGCCGCGGCGATCCCGGTGTTCGCGCTCAAGCTCACTCCGGGGTCGGCGCAGGGGATTCCACAGAGCCCTCAGGCCGTCCGCGGCTTCGACATCCTCAAGCACGCAGTCGGCGCCGGCGCGCTCTCGCCGACGCAGATCGTCGTCGACTCCGGCAAGCCCGGCGGTGCAACGGCGCCGCCGGTCCAGCGCTCGGTCCGGACGCTCATCGCGAACCTGCACCACGACCCGGAGGTCAGCTTCGTCCGCTATCGGCCCACACTGCCGTGGATCGATCCGAGCGGGCGCTACGCGCAGATCGTCGTCGCCGGGCGTCACGAGTATGGGCAGGGGCCCGCGCAGAGCTTCGTCCACCGGCTGCGCGACAAGATCATCCCGGCGGCGAGCTGGCCCGCCGGCGTCCGCGTCCTGGCCGGCGGAGGCCCGCCGCAGGGAGTCGATTTCATCACCCGCTCGTACGCCGTCTTCCCGTGGCTCGTCCTGGCCGTGCTCGTGCTCACCTACCTGCTGCTGATGCGTGCCTTCCGCTCGATCCTGCTGCCCCTGAAGGCGGTCCTGCTGAACCTGCTCTCGGTTGCTGCCAGCTACGGCGCCCTGGTGGTCATCTTCAAGTGGGGAGTGGGCAGCAGTCTGTTCGGCCTCTACAACTTCTCGCAAATCGAGGCGTGGATCCCAATCTTCCTCTTCGCGATGCTCTTCGGGCTCTCGATGGACTACGAGGTCTTCCTGGTCACGCGCATGCGCGAGGCCTGGGACGAGACGAGGGACAATGCCCGCGCCGTCGGGCTCGGCCTCGAGCGAACCGGGCGGATCGTGACGGCCGCCGCGATCGTGATGGTCGCGGCCTTCTCGGGCTTCATCGCCGGCCGGATCGTCGGCCTGCAGGAGTTCGGCTTCGGGCTCGCTGTCGCGATCTTCGTGGACGCGACCGTCGTCCGCGCCATTCTGGTCCCGTCGCTGATGGCGATTTTCGGCCGCTACAACTGGTGGCTGCCTCAACGCGTGGCGCGGGTAGTGCGTGTTTCTCCGTCGCCGCTCGAGCCGGCGCCGCGGCCCGCGCTCCGCCCCGCAGGACGCTAGCCAAACTTCGAGACGACCGACCGGGTGGGCGTAAGGGTTCGTAAGCTCGTCGGATGCGCGCGCGAGAAGTGGCCGCACTTACTTTGGCATTCGTCTGTTGGGTGAGCAGCCCCTTCTCGGGGGCTAAGGCGTCGCCTAGCACTTGCCGACCTCGCCGGCTCATGCTTCTCGTGATGAAGCGCGCGGATCTATCCCTCGCGGTCAGCTTTGGGCTCTCTTCTTCATGCCGCCGAAGAGCCGCTGGGCGAGCGGGAACACGGCCGTGTTCGCCGGAATGCGCGGCAAGCAGGTCAAGATCGTTTTCCGCGTGACTGGTCGTGGGTCTTTCGGCCTCTTCGCACGCAGCCCCGATGGCACTCGAGTCCATCCGCAGTGGGGTCCTGAAGCGCACCAAGGATCCACTTGGAACCGACCCGGAAAGGAGTGGGGCGCCGGATTCGTCTTCCGCAAACGAGGGTATTGGAGAATCGACGTCCAGCGCGGCCGCAGGCGCGGCAGTATCGCGTTCGTCGTCCGTTCGTAGGCGACGCAGAAACCTCGGACCTCATAGCATCTCCGGCCGATGGAGACGTCGCTCAAAGGCGTGATCCTCGCCGGCGGAACCGGCTCTCGGCTGCACCCGCTGACACGGATCACGAACAAGCACCTGCTGCCCATCTACGACCGGCCGATGGTCACGTATGCGATCGAGGCGCTCGTCAAGGCGGGCGTCACCGAGTTGATGCTGGTCACCGGCGGGACACACGCGGGTGAGTTCTTCCGGCTGCTCGGCAACGGGCACGAGTACGGAATCGACCGGCTGTTCTACGGGTACCAGGAGCGCCCAGGCGGGATCGCCGAGGCGCTCGGGTTGGCTGAGCGATTCGGCCGGGACGGGCGCGTAGTGGTGATGCTCGCGGACAACGTGATGGAGCGGTCGCTCGCGTCGGCGGCCGAGAACTTCCGGCATCAGACGAGCGGCGGCCGGATCCTGCTCGCGCGCCTGGACGAGCCCGAGCACCTGCGCCACCTCGGCGTCGCCGAGCTCGACGGCGACCGGGTCGTCCGGATCGTCGAGAAGCCGGCAGAGCCGCCGAGCGAGCACGCCGTCACGGGCATCTACTTCTACGACGAGCAGGTCTGGGATGTCCTGCCGACGCTCGAGCCGTCCGGGCGCGGCGAGCTCGAGATCACGGACGTGAACAACTGGTACGTCGAGCAAGGGGCGATGGAGTACGACGTGCTCGAAGGCTTCTGGGGCGATGCGGGCGAGTCGATCGACGCCTACTACGAGGTGAACGACTTCGTGCGCGCGCACGGCGCCAACAAGGACATGTACCCCATCCAGCAATGAACGCCCGTCTCTCGTCAGCTATCACGCTGCGCCACGAACCACCCTCGCCCTTGCGCAGGCTGCCAGCCTGCACCGCGGTCGAGTGCAGCCCGTGGCTTGGTGCTAGCAACCGAGAGCCTGGGCAGCATTACTGGAAGGGGTACTAGCGTGGTCGACGGCGTCGAGGTGATCCCTCTGCGGCGATCCGAGGACGAGCGCGGCTGGTTCGCCGAGCTGATGCGCTCGTCGCGCCTGCCGAAGCCGGTGCGCCAGTCGAATCTCGTCTTCTCGCGCCGGGGAGTGATCCGGGCGCTCCACTACCACGAGCGCGGCCAGGACGACCTCTTCGTCTGCGTGCAGGGCATGGTGCGCGTCGTCGTCCTCGACCGCGAGACCGGCGAGACCTTCTGCGAGGACATCGGCGACGACAACCCCGTTGCGGTCTACGTCCCGGGCCGGCACGCGCACGGCTACGAAGCTCTCACCGACTGTCTCTTCCTCTACCACGTGACCGAGGAGTACGACCCGAGCGACCCCGACGAGCACGGCGTCTGCTGGGCGGATCCTCGCGTTGCGCACCTCTGGAGCACCGAATCGCCGATCCTCTCGGAGCGCGACCTCGCCGCGTGCTCATAACGGGCGCCGGCGGGCAGCTCGGCGAAGCGCTCCGCGAGGTCTTTCCGGACGCAGATGCGCGTGTTCGCCAGCTTTTCGACGTCACGACTTCCACGCTGGACTACACGCCGGATCTCGTCCTCCACGCCGCAGCCTGGACCGACGTCGACGGAGCCGAGGACCATGCAGACCAAGCCGAGACCGTGAACGTGCGCGGGACCCGCAACGTCGCCGGGCTCGGCGCTCCGGTCGTCTACTACTCGACGGACTACGTCTTCGACGGGCGCAAACGTGAGCCGTACGTCGAGTCGGACGAGCCGAGCCCGCTGTCCGTGTACGGCCGGACCAAGTTGGCCGGCGAGCGTGAGGTGCGTGACGGCTGGATCGCCCGGAGCTCCTGGCTCTTCGGCTGGACGGGCAAGAACTTCGTCAAGACGATGCTCGAGCTTGGCTCCCGCCAAGAGGAAGTGCGCGTCGTCGACGACCAGGTTGGCTGCCCCACCTACGTTGGCCATCTCGCGGAGGCGACCCGCGAGCTGATCGAGCTGCCGCAGGGCGTCTGGCACGTCGCAGCGGACGGCCCGTGCACGTGGTTCGAGTTCGCGCAGGCGATCTTCGAAGATGCGGATGTTGATTGCCGCGTCGTGCCCGTTTCGACCGGCCAGCTCGCCCGCCTGGCATCGCGTCCGGCCTATTCGGTTCTGCGCAGCGAGCGAGAGGGCGCGCCCCGTCTACCGCACTGGCGGGAAGGGCTGCGGGCCTGCCTGGAACGGCTTAGGGGCGGCTAGCGCCAGGCCGCCTCGTCGACCGGCGCGCGGTCGCGGAGCGGTTCCCACCAGTCGCGGTGGTCGGAGTACCAGGCAACGGTTCTTGCGATGCCGTCCTCCCAGCCGATCTCCTCTCGCCAATCGAGCCGGTCGCGGATCTTCGTCGAGTCGAGCAGGTAGCGCCGGTCGTGCCCAGGGCGGTCCGGGACGATCGTCTTGAGCGAGGCGGGCTTGCCTGTCAGCTCCAGCACCGCGTCGGCTATCTCCTCGATCGACTTCTCGACGCCGGAGCCGACGTTGTACGTCTCGCCCGGCTCGCCGCGGTCGAGCACGAGCTCGACGGCCCGGCAGTGGTCGAGCACGTGCAACCACTCCCGTTTGTTCTGCGTCGAGGCGTAGAGCGGCAGCGGCTTGTCCTCGAGCGCGTTCGCGACGAACAGGGGGATGACCTTCTCCGGGAACTGGTAAGGCCCGTAGTTGTTCGAGCAGTTCGTAATCGTCACCGGCAGGCCGTAGGTCTCGAAGTAGGCTCGCACGGCGTGGTCGGCTCCCGCCTTCGAGGCGTTGTACGGGGTGCGCGGCCGGTAGGGCGATTCCTCGCTGAACGTCTCGTCCGAGTCGAGCGGAAGGTCGCCGTAGACCTCACAGGTCGAGACGTGGTGGAAGCGGGTGACCTCGCACCTTCGGGATGCCTCGAGCAGGGCCTGCGTGCCGAGGACGTTCGTGCGGAAGAAGCGGCCTGGGTCGACGACGGCGAGCGAGTTGTGTGATTCCGCAGCGAAGTTGACGACGACGTCGATGCCCTCGTCCCGCAGCGTCTGCTCGACGAGCTCGCCGTCGGCGATGTCTCCTTCGACGAAGGCAATTCGCGGCTCCAGGTCGGCGAGGCTCTCCCGGTTTCCCGCGTATGTGAGCAGGTCGTACGCGACGAGATGGTCGTCCGGGCGGCGCTCGAGCCAGTAGCGAACGAAGTTCGAGCCGATGAAGCCGGCCCCGCCGGTGACGAGAATCCGCATCGGCGCCAGTCTATGGCCAGATTTGGGCGCTTACATGTGTGCGCGTGTGTAAGGAAAGCGTGACGCGGTGGATACGTGCGGTACCCTCAGAGCAGTTCGGCTGCGGCATTCTGTTGAAGCCGAGATGCGCGCCAAGGCTCGGGGTCAGGGCGATGGTCACGAGATTCGCAGCAACCATCCTCGCCGCACTGGGGCTAGCGGGAAGCTCCCCGGCGCGGCACGATGCGCTCCCGGCTCGCCATGGCGCGGCGGCGGCAACGCGCGACGCGCAGCCGCTGCCCGCGATCTTCGTCGCCGGCCATGGGTGGGGTCACGGCGTCGGCCTCGCCCAGTACGGCGCCTATGGGTACGCGCTCCACGGGTGGACCTACCAGCAGATCGTCGGGCACTACTTCCCGAGCACGACGCTCGGCCAGGCGCCGCTGAAGCGGGTTCGCGTGCTCCTGGTCCCTCGCTCGAAGCACGTCGTCATCTCCTCGCCCTCGCCCTTCGTCGTGCGCGACGGCTCCGGCAAGGCTCACAAGCTGCCTGCCGGGTCACAGATCCTCGGCCCCGGCCTCAGGCTCAAGCTCGCAGCGGCCAAGCAGCCGAAGGCGCTTCCCGCCCCGCTTCTCTTCTCCCCGGGCTCCGATCCCCTGACGCTCGGGAGGCGCTCCTATCGAGGGTCACTGCGCGTGCAGAGCGACGGCTCGGCCCTCCAGGTCGTCAACGTCGTCGGGCTCGAGCAGTACCTCTGGGGTGTCGTACCCTCGGAGATGCCCGACCGCTGGCCGGCCGAGGCCCTGGCCGCGCAGGCCGTGGCCGCTCGCAGCTACGCGCTGTCGCACCTCCACCAGGGCGACTTCGACCTGTATCCCGACACACGCAGCCAGGTCTACGGCGGCATTGCCGCCGAATCGCCGAGCGCGACCCAGGCTGTGAAGGAGACAGCGGGCCAGGTCGTCCTCTACAACGGCGAGGTCGCGAACACGTACTTCTCCTCGAGCTCGGGCGGTAGGACGGCGAACGTCCAGGACGTGTGGCCGAGCGCCAAGCCGACGCCGTACCTCGTCTCCGTCCCCGATCCATACGACACGCTTTCGCCGTATCACGACTGGGGGCCCCTCCGTTTCGGTGCGGCCGTGCTGAGCAAGCGCCTCCATTCGCCTGGCCCGCTCATGGACTTTCGAGCCAGCGTCAGCCCGTCCGGCCGCGTTCAGACGTTGACGCTCGTCGGGACCAAGGGCGAGCGGACACTGAGCGGAGCCGCGGTGCGCACGGCTCTCGGGTTGCGCTCGACCTGGTTCCGCCTCGGCCTGCTCAGCCTCGCGAAGCCAACCGCACCCGTGCTCTTTGGCTCCTCACTCACCCTCTCCGGCATCGCGCGCGGAGTCGTGAAGGTCTCCCTCGAGGCGCTGGCCTACGGCGGGCAGTGGAAACCGGTGGGCCCGCTCGCGCCCAAGAACGGGCTGGTCGCACCTGTCGTCAGCCCCAAGGTCTCGACCGACTATCGGCTGGAGAGCGGCGGATTCAGGAGCGGCGTGGTGCACGTCGCGGTGGCGCCGCTCGTACGGCTTGCCGCCGGGGCGGACGGTGTCTCCGTCTCAGGGTCGGCGCGCCCACTGCTGCCGGGCGCCGGCGTTCAGGTGCAGAGACAGGGAGCAAGCGGCTGGGAGACGGTGGCGCGCACCACGATCGGCTCGGACGGCTCGTTCTCGACGCCGGTTGACCTGAGCCCGGGCACCTATCGCGCGCTCGTCGCCGCCGGCCGAGGATTTGCGATCGGCCTCTCCGACCCGATGACGGTCGTGGCTCCGTGAAGCCCGTAGTCGCGCTCGCCGCCCTCGCGCTCGCGCTTGTGGTGGCAGGCGGAGCGCGCGCGTTCAACCCGAACGATCCGTTCGTCCCGCGGCAGTGGTACGTCGCCCAGGACCGCGCCTTCGAAGCGTTCGACATCCTGCCCGCCCTGCCTACCGTCCGCGTCGCAGTGATCGACTCGGGCGTGGACTCCTCACACCCGGAGCTCCTCCGCCGTATCGTCGCGGCGCGGAGCTTCGTCGGCGGCTCGCCCGTCGACGTCGACGGCCACGGGACGTTCGTCGCGGGGGAGATCGCCGCGGCGGTGGACAACGGGATCGGGATCGCCGGCCTGGCGCCGGCGGCCCGGCTCCTCGTCGCCAAGGTCGTCCGCGACGATGGTTCGGTCTCACCTGACGCCGAGGCGCGGGCGATCCGCTGGGCCGTAAATCAGGGCGCGCGGGTGATCAACGTCAGCCTCGGGGGCCTGCGCGACCCGGCCGATCTGCGCACCGGCTTCTCGTCCGTCGAGCAGCAGGCGATCGACTACGCGACCGCGAACGGCGCCCTCGTCGTTGCCGCGGTCGGCAACGGCGACGGAGCTCCGGTCAAGCCGTGGCGGTACGCGAGCTACCCGGCCGCTCTTCCGCATGTTCTGGGCGTGGGGTCGTACGGTCGCGACGGCAACGTGCCGGTCTTCTCGAACCGGGACGACCTCTACGTCGACCTCGTGGCGCCGGGGGAGGACATCTTCTCGCTCTTCCCGCGAACGCTGACTGCAAAGAACAGCGCCTGCGCAGATCAGGGCTACTCGAACTGTGGCCCGAAGGAATACCGGCATGCCAGCGGCACGTCCTTCTCGGCGCCGCAGGCGACCGCCGCGGCCGCGATGCTCTTCTCGCTTCGGCCGAACTTGACGCCGGATCAGGTGTCCACGCTGCTCGAGCGGACCGCGATCGATGCGACGCCGGCGACCGGCTGCCCCACCTGCTCACCGGGCCGGGACGCCGCGTCCGGGTTCGGCTACCTGGACGAGGCCGCGGCCGTTCGCGCGCTGCGGACAGGGCCGCTGCCGGTGCCGGATCGTGCCGAGCCGAACGACGACATCAGCACGGCGGCGACGATTCGCGGCCACAAGGTGCGCTTGCGCGCGACGATCGACTACTGGGATGACCCCAACGACGTCTACCGGATCAAGCTCCGGCGTGGACAGTGGGTCTCAGTACTCGTGCAGACGCGCCCTGACCTCGACGTGTCGCTCGCGCTCTGGAAGCCGGCGCTGCGCTCGCTCGCGGACGCCCAAGACTCACTTCGCGCCAGGCGCTCGGTCCACCCGGCCGGAGTGCCGGAGTTCCTGAGGTACCGGGCTCGAGAGAGCGGCTGGTACTACCTCCAGGTCAAGCTTGCCCGGCCGGGCTCCGGCCCTTACTGGATGCGGATCTTGCACTCGTAGGACAGGGGCGCGTCCTACAGCAGCTCGTCCTCAGGCACCTCGCGAATCTGCCGGGCGGGGTTGCCGACGACGACCGCATGCGGCGGGACGTCCTTGAGCACGACCGCGCCGGCGCCTACGAAGGCCTCCTCACCGACCTCGATTCCCGGCAGCAGGACCGCCCCACCTCCGATCCGCGCTCCGCGGCGAATGGTCGGTCCACGCATCAGGTCGAGTCGACGCTCGGTTCGCCCCATGAAGTTGTCGTTGGTCGTGACCACGCACGGTGCGACGAAGACGTCCTCCTCGAGCGTGGAGTATGCGGTCACGTACGCCTCGGCCTGGATCCTCGTCCGGGCGCCGACGGTGGTGTCGTTTTCCACGAGCGAGCCTCGCCCGATCACGACGTCGTCGCCGATGGTGCAGCGCTCGCGCACGCAGGCCTGGTCGCCGACGATGACGCGCTCGCCGATCGTCGTTCCGGCGAACACGACCCCTCCCGTGGAGACGACGGTGCCCGGACCGAGCTCGAGCGGCGGCAGCTCGTCTCGCCCCGCAGTCGAGCGCGGCGAGAGCACGGGCTGCTTCCCGACAACGGCGTAGTCGAGGATCCGACAGCCCTCCCCCACGAGCGTGCCCGGGTAGACGATCGCGGTGTCGGCGATCTCGGTCAAGCCGGCGCGGCGACCAGAGAGGCTTGGAGCTGCTCGAGGACGCGGACGACCGCGAGGCCGTCCTGAGCCGCGCGCAAGGGATCGCCCTCCCCCTGCACGAGGCGGAGGAAGTGCCGGCACTCCAGCCGCAGCGGCTCGTCCGTCGGGATCTTCGGGCTCGAAATGTCGCCGGTGCGCGTTTGCCACTCGCCGTACGTGTCGGTCGGCTGCCAGGGTCCCTTCTCGTAGATCGTCACCTTGCGCTCCAGCTCCATGTCGTCGAAGACGACCATCTTCTCCTTCCCGACCACCGTGATCCGGCGCATCTTGTGCGGGTCGAGCCAGGATAGGTGCATGTGGGCGATCTTCCCCGAGGGGAAGCGCAGGTAGCTGAAGACGACGTCCTCGACGCCGGGCGTCAGGAACGAGTTGCCGTGGGCCCAAGTCTCCGACGGCTCCTCCTCGAGCAGGTGCAGGATGACCGAGAGGTCGTGCACGCCGAGCGACCAGAGCGCGTTCTCGTCGGTCCGGATCCTCCCGAGGTTCTGGCGGTTCGAGTAGACGCAAAGCACCTCGCCGAGCTCGCCCGAGCCGACGAGCCGCTTCACTGCGCTCACCGCCGGGTGGTAGAGGAGGAGGTGCCCCGGCAGCAGGACGAGCCCGGTCGCCTCCGCCGCGGCCACGAGGTCTTCGGCGTCCGCCGAGCTCATCGCCGGCGGCTTCTCCACGAGGACGTGCTTTCCGGCCTCGAGAGCGCGCTTCGAGAGCTCGTAGTGCGTGACGGCCGGAGTCGCCACGACGATGGCATCCAGCTCAGGGTCGGCGAGCACCTCGTCGTAGTCCGTGGTCGTGCGCGTTTCCGGGTAGCGCGCGCCGTAGCGCTCGAGCGCGTCCGGCGACGCGTCGCACAGCCACCGAAGATCGGCGAGCTCGTCGAAGTTGCGCGCGAGGTTCGGCCCCCAGTAGCCGAGGCCGACCAAGCCGACCGTGGTCATAGCTTCCAGACTTTCCCGTCGACGCGGCCGTTCCTGCCCGTGGCGTTGCGCAGGTCGACCACGAGGTGTGCCTCGTCGACCACCCGCTTGTAGTCGATTGCGGAATGCGCGGTGACGATCGTGACGCAGTCGTGGCTCGCCGGCGCGAGAGGAACCGATGAGAGACCCTGCGCGCGAAGGTGGGGGACATGGGGGTCGTGGTAGGCGACCTCTGCACCCGCGTTTCGCAGGAGCTCGATCAGCTTCAGGGCCGGCGACTCGCGCGTGTCCGGGACGTCTGCCTTGTAGCTGACTCCGAGAATCAGCACCTTGGAGCCGTTGAGCGAGAGCGAGCGGCCGTGGTTCAGCGCCTGCGAGATCAGGGAGCGGCAGAAGTAGGGCATGTTCGCGTTCACCTTGCCCGCGAGCTCGATGAACTCGGTGTAGAAGTCGTACTGGCGCGCCTTCCAGGCCAGGTAGAACGGATCGACGGGGAGGCAATGCCCGCCCAGGCCGGGCCCCGGCTCGAACCGCATGAAGCCGAACGGCTTCGTCGAGGCCGCGTCGACGATCTCCCAGACGTCGAGGCCCATCCGGTCGCAGAGCTGGGCGAGCTCGTTGACGAGCGCGATGTTCACCGAGCGGAAGATGTTCTCGAGCAGCTTCGTCAGCTCTGCCGCCTCCGGCGAGGAGACGGAGATGACGGAGTCGAGTGCGCTCTCGTAGAGCTCGATCGCGCGGCGCGTGCATGCCTCGGTGAGGCCGCCGACGACCTTCGGCGTGGTCTTCGTCGTCCAGTCGGTGCGGCCGGGATCGACGCGCTCGGGCGAGAACGCAAGATGGAAGTCCTCGCCGGCGACGAGGCCGCTCCTCTCGAGGACAGGCTTCAGGCGCTCTCGCGTTGTTCCCGGGTAGGTCGTGGACTCCAGGACGACGAGCTGACCCTTACGCAGCCGTGCGGCGATTCCGTCTGCGGCATCGAGGACGATCGAGAGGTCCGGCTCACGCTGTGGAGACAGCGGAGTCGGAAGCGCGATCAGGATGGCGTCGGTCTCGCGCAGCGAGTCGTAGTCCGTAGTCGCCTTTACCCGGTCCGCGCCGACGAGCTCGGTCAGGCTCTCGGAGGAAACGTCCTCGACGTAGCTTCGGCCGGCGTTGATCTGCTCGACCCGCTCGGCCTGGATGTCGACGAGGACGACCGAATGTCCCGCTTGCGCGAAGGTCTCGGCCAACGGGACGCCGACGTAGCCCGCGCCGACGATCGCAATGCGGTCGCTCACCAGCCGTCTGACGAACTATCTCGGATGTGTGACATCAGGCCCTCCTGGCGGGATCGCCTCTAAGCGTATAGAGGGCCTCTGCGATCCTCTCCGCGGCGTGGCCGTCGCCATAGAGCTGCGGCGCGCCTTCGGGAAAACGGGCCTGTGCGAGCGCCGGGCCGAGCTGCGAGGCGTCGTCGGGATCGACGAGCGTGTTCGCCCCCGCGAGCACCGTGTCGACCCATTCGGTCGACGGCCGGAGCGTGACGCAGGGGATCCCGAGCCAGTAGGCCTCCTTCTGGAGGCCGCCGGAATCGGTGACGACGCACGTGGAGCCGGCGACGAGCGCGAGCATCTCGAGGTAGCCGACCGGCTCGATCGCGTGAAGGTCGTCGGCCGGGTGGATCCCGTGGTCGTCCATGACCTTGCGGGCCCGTGGGTGAACGGGGAAGACGAAGGTCCAGCCTGTGTCGCTGAGCTCGGAGATCAGGCGGCGGAGGCGGTCCGGCGCCGTGTTCGCCTCGCGGTGAATCGTCAGGACGCCGTACGGCTGGTCATCGTCCAGCCCGACGCGCGCACGGATGTCCGCCCGCTTGCGTGCGATGGGCATGAAGATGCGCGTGGCGTCGGCCATGACGTCGCCGACGACCTCGGCCTCGCCCGTGACGCCCTCGTCGGCGAGCGTCTCGCGCGAGCGCTCGTCCGGGCAGAGGAGGAGACGCGCCCGCCTGTCCGTCTCGATCCGGTTTCGCTCCTCCGGCATCGAGAGATCGCCACTGCGTAGCCCCGCCTCGACGTGGACAAGCGGTAACTCGAGCTCCGTGGCCGCGAGCGCACCGGCGAGCGTCGAGTTCGTGTCGCCGTAGACGAGCACCCAGTCGGGGCGCTCAGCACGCAGGCACTCCCCGATTTGCGGCCGCATCACCTCGGAATCGGCCGTGCGCAGATCTAGCCGGTAGCGCGGCTCTTCGAGACCGAGCTCCTCGAAGAAGACCTCGGAGAGCTCGGGGTCGTAGTGCTGTCCCGTGTGCACCACGACCTCTTCGACGCCGCGCTCTCGCAACGCCACTGAGGTGGGCGCTGCCTTGATGAATTGCGGCCGATTGCCCACGATGGAGACGATCTTCACGCGGGCTACACTACGCGGCGCCCCGGGCCGTTAGCTCAGCTGGTAGAGCAGGGGACTCTTAATCCCAAGGTCGCAGGTTCGATCCCTGCACGGCCCATTCGCGGTTCGAAGTCCGCTGCGGCTTCGCCGCAGCATGACGACTTCGAACCGCCTCATGTCCTACCGGAGAGCGGTCTGGGCCGATGACGGCAAAGCCGCCATCGGCGGCGCAGAAGCGAGCTATCCGCCCGCGACCTGCTGGTAGACCAGGAAGACGTTGAGCCCGGTGATGAGCGCTGCCATCGCGGCCGCGACCCACGTCGTCGCGCGGGTGTTGACGTGGGCGCCCATTACGTCCTTGCGCCGGGTGAGAAGGACCAGCGGAATGAGGGCGAACGGGATCCCGAAAGAGAGGATGACCTGGCTGAGGACGAGCGCGCCTGTTGGGCTGACCCCCAGCGCGAGCACGACGAGTGCCGGGATCATCGTGACGGCGCGCCGGATGACGAGCCGGATCCGCACGTTGACGAAGCCGGCCATCACGATCTGGCCGGCGTAGGTGCCGACGCTCGAGGACGAGGCGCCCGAGGCGAGCAGAGCAACGGCAAAGGCGAGCGCTGCGGTGCCGCCGACCAGGTGGGAGAACCCGGCGTGAGCCCCCTGGATCGTGTCCACGCCGGTCAGGCCGCTCGAATGGAAGAGCCTGGCGGCAACGGCGAGCATGCTCATGTTGATCAGTCCGGCGATCCCGAGCGCGATGATCACGTCGAGGCGCTCGAACCGGAGCACGCGGCCCCGCTCGGCTTCGTCGCGAACCGGCATGCGGCCCTGGGTGAGCGCGGAGTGCAGGTAGATCGCATGCGGCATCACGGTCGCGCCGATGATTCCGACTGCGAGATAGAGCGACTGGCTTCCGGCCAGGTGGGGGCTGAGCCCGTTAGCGGCACCCGAGGCGGAGGGGCCGATCTTGACGATCTCGTAGAAGAAGCCGAGGAAGATGAGCCCGAGCAGGCCGGTGATTGCAAGCTCGAAACGGCGGTGGCCATGCCGCTGCAGCTCGAGGATTGCGAAGGCGATGACCCCCGTCATCAAGCCTGCGATGAAGAGCGGCACGTGGAAGAGCAGGTTGAGTCCGAGCGCGGCGCCGAGGAACTCGGCGATGTCGGTCGACATCGCAATCACCTCGGCCTGTACCCACAGCCCCCAGGCGACGGGGCGGGGGTAGTGGTCGCGGCAGAGCTCGGGCAGGTTGCGGTCGGTGACGATGCCGAGCTTCGCCGAGAGGTACTGGATCAACATCGCCATCAGGTTCGCGGCGAGCACGACCCAAAGGAGCAGGTAGCCGAACCTGGCGCCGCCCTGGATGTTGGTGGCGAAGTTGCCCGGGTCGACGTAGGCGATCGCGGCTACGAACGCCGGCCCGAGCATCGCCAGCGTTGCCCGCAGCCGGCCCTTCGCGAGCAGGTTTTCGAGCGGGCTCAAGCCCGCAGGGTGCGCGAGCGGCAGCGAACCGCCCTCGGTTGCCGTGACGGGCAACAGTTCGGGATCGGGACCGGGCGCGTTCACTACGTCTTCTTCCCGCTGACGCGCATCGCGCGGGCGAGCACCCCCCCGAGGACGTGTACCTCGTTGCCGACGCGTACATACAGAGGCCCGTCGAACGGCTGCCGCTCGATCATCTCGAGCTTCGTACCGGGAACGATTCCCCGGTCGGCGAGGAACCGGAGCATCTCGGGATCGGCGTCCGAGACGCGCACGAACCTCGCCTTCTCTCCGGGCTCGAGTGCAGAGAGGGCGCGGCTCTCGTCTTCGGGAATCGTCAGCTCGGGGCTCGGAATCGGGTCGCCGTGAGGGTCGAGTGTGGGGTGGCCGAGCTTCGCAGCGATCAGCTGCTCGAGCTGCTCCGACAGCGCGTGCTCCAGTACCTCCGCCTCGGCGTGGACCTGGTCCCAGCTCATGCCGAGGCTCTCGACCAGGTACAGCTCGAGCAGGCGGTGATGACGAATTACCTCGAGCGCGACCTTTCGCCCGCGCGCGGTCAGACGCACACCGTGGTACGGCTCGCGCTCGACCAACCCGAGGTCGCCCAGCTTTCGGAGCATTCCCGAGACTGAGGCAGGCCTCACCTCGAGGCGGTCTGCCAGCGCGGTCGTCGAAGCGGAGCCGCCGCGGCCCTCAAGCGTGTAGATGGCCTTGGTGTAGTCCTGGACAGCCGCAGTCAGCGCGCCCGGCCCCGGCGTTTTTTCAGCCACGCCTAAACCATAGCTGAGGCATACCTGAGAGATCGAGGGCCGCCGAACGTTGTCACCAACTTGGCACGGGTACGTGTCACACCCGTGCGTGTTTGCTCAGTACGCTCGCAGCGGGGAGGAGGCCGGGCGTGCCTTAACAGGGGAGCTGAGCAAAGGCTGCCTACGAAAAGGGAAGCCCGGAGCGGCGGTACACCGCCCCGGGCCTGTTGTCGGGCTCCAGCCTCTAGTAGGGCGGGGGAGCTTCGTCGACGTACCCGCGGCGGCGCGCCCAGTAGCCGGGCCCTGCCCACGTCGACCAGAAGATCATCGACAGGATTGCACCGACGATGCCGACGATCAGCAGGATCCAGCCGATCGTGTTGACGTCGACGCCGGAGAGGTTCGTCTTGACCGCGAGGGCCAAGATCGCTCCGGCGGCGATCAAGACAATGCTTACTCCAAGTCCCATGAATCCTCCTTCGGTTTGGCACCGTCCTTACCCCAAAACCGCTGGCCCTGAACCTCGCTCGTTGCAGGCGTTTCGAGCCGTCGCGCTTCCGTCTGCGGACTTCCCTCGCCGTCGAGTAGTCTCGCCCTCGGTGCGCAGGGGATCGGTCGCCCAGCTTGTCGCCATCGGAGCCGTGTGTGGGGCGGGGGCCGCTGCAGTTGCGCTGCTCATCCCCTGGCTTCCGCACGCTGCGAGCAGGCAAGCCGGTCGGATCGACTTCGTCTTCTGGTTCGTCACCGCGATCAGCATCGCCATCTTCAGCCTGGTGGCCGCGGTCATCCTCTACTCGCTCGTCAAGTTCAGGGTCAGGCCGGACGACGATTCGGACGGCCCTCCCATTCACGGCCACACCGGCCTCGAAATCGCCTGGACAGCTGTACCCGCAGCGCTCGTAACCTCGATCTCGATCGTGAGCGCCGTCGTGCTCGCCAAGAACGATCAGCTGCCGCACGCCTCGGCCGCGGCGGCCGCCGACCCGCTCAGGCCGCTCGTCGTCGACGTGACCGCCCAGCAGTTCTTCTGGACATTCAAGTACCCCGCATTCCACAACGTCGCTTCCTCGACGCTGAAGCTTCCTTTGAACGCGCCGGTCAAATTGCGGATCACGTCGGTCGACGTGACTCACTCGTTCTGGGTCCCCGAGTTCGGGCAGAAGCAGGACGCCGTGCCGGGCTCCGTCAACAACCTCGCGATCACGCCCGACCGCGTGGGAACCTTCCCGGTCGTCTGCACCGAGCTGTGCGGGCTCGGCCACGCGTTGATGCGCTCGCGCGCGGAGGTTATGTCCTCGAAGAGCTTCCTCTCCTGGGCCAAGGGACAGCAGAAGAAGGTCGGGGGGCCGGCGAGCACCTCCGGGAAGGCGGTCTTCGCGAACAACGGGTGCAGCACCTGTCACACGTTCAAGCCGGCCGGCGCGAGCGGGAAGATCGGCCCCGACCTGGATAAGCTGCCTGCCGAAGCGCAGCGGGCGGGCCAGCCCCTGGAGCAGTTCATCCGACAGTCGATCGTGGACCCCAACGCCTACGTCGAGCCCGGCTTTCCGAAGGGGCTCATGCCGACGATCTTCGCCAACTTGCCGAAGGCCCAGCTCGACGCCCTGGTCGCCTACCTTGCCGCCGGGAGCAAGAAGTGAGCCAGGCCATCACAGGGCACGACATGCCCGAAGCGCAAGCCGAGCACGCCCCGTCCCCGCCCACCGGCTGGCGCCGCGCGCTGGCTCCGGGCTGGCTGCGGGTTCCGTGGATGACGGCGCTCTTCTTCGGGATCGGCGCCGGGATCACGTGCCTTGTGCGCTGGCTCGAGGGCTGGGATCCGGTCTGGAACGGCTCGGTGCTCACGACCGTCGAGCTGACGGCGGTGCCGCTCGGATTCCTGGCCGGGATCGGGGGCTTCGACTTCTGGATCCGCTACGCGATCGGCTCACCGACGCGCCCGGAGGACCACTCCGGCCACGGCGCGCGCAGCTGGCGCGACTACTTCCGCATCAACACCGACCACAAGGTGATCGGGATCCAGTACCTGGTCACGACGGTCGCCTTCTTCGTCATCGCCGGGTTGCTCGCGATGGTCATGCGCGCCGAGCTCGCGAGGCCGGGGATGCAGTTCGTCGACAACCAGACGTTCAACGGGCTCTTCTCGGTGCACGCGGCGCTGATGATCTTCCTGTTCGTCATCCCCGCCTTCGCCGGGATAGGCAACTACGTGATCCCGCTGATGATCGGCGCGCCGGACATGGCCTTCCCCAGGCTGAATGCTTTGTCGTTCTGGCTGCTGCCGGTCGCCGGGGTGATGATGGTGGCCAGCTTCCTCGCGCCGGGCGGCGCCTTCGCCTGCGGCTGGACGGGCTACGCGCCGCTCTGCTCGACCCACCAGCCGATCGGCGCCGTGTTCTTCAACATGGGTGTCCAGTGGGCCGGCGCGAGCTCGATCATGACCGCGCTCAACTTCCTGGTCACCATCATCACCATGCGCGCGCCGGGCATGAGCTTCTGGCGCATGCCGCTTCTGGTGTGGGCGAACTTCACCACTTCGCTGCTCGTCGTGATCGCAACGCCGTTCATCGCCGGGTCGCAGTTCTTCGTGATGTTCGACCACATCATGCACACGCATTTCTTCGACTACACCGCGGGCGGATACCCGCTCGGGTACCAGCACATCTTCTGGTTCTACTCGCACCCGGCCGTCTACATCATGATGCTGCCCGGCTTCGGGATCGCCTCCGAGGTGATCTCGGTAATGGCGCGCAAGCCGATCTTCGGCTACCGCTTGATGGCGTTATCCCTGCTCGCGATCCTCGTGCTCGGCTTCTCGGTCTGGGCGCACCACATGTTCGTCGCCGGCATGGCGCCCTGGCTGCGCGTCCCGATGATGGTGACGTCGATGGTGATCGCGGTGCCGACCGGGATCAAGGTCTTCTCCTGGCTTGCGACGTTATGGGAGGGACGGATCCACTTCCACACGCCGATGCTGTTTGCGCTCGGCTTCGTCTCGATGTTCGTGATCGGCGGCCTCTCCGGCATCTACCTGGCGGCCGTCCCGATCGACATCCACACGTCCGACACGTACTTCGTCGTCGCGCACATCCACTACGTGCTCTTCGGCGGCTCGCTGTTCACGATCTTCGCCGGGATCTACTACTGGTTCCCGAAGATGACCGGCCGCATGTACGACGAGCGGCTGGGAAAGCTCCACTTCTGGCTCACATTCATCGGCTTCAACCTCACGTTCTTCCCGATGCACTGGCTCGGGATACAAGGCATGCCTCGCCGGGTCGCCGACTACGTCCCGCGTTTCGCCGACCTGAATATGTTCATCTCGCTCGCGTCGTTCGGCCTGGGGGCCTCGACCGTCGTCTTCGTCTACAACATGGTCAAGAGCTGGCGCTTCGGGCCGGTTGCTGCCGCCAACCCGTGGCGGTCGCTGACGCTCGAATGGCAGGTCAGCTCGCCGCCGCCGGTGTTCAACTTCGACGAGATCCCGCAGGTCGTCGGCAACCCGTACGAGTACGGGGTCGCCGGGGCGCGGCACGCGGTCTTCAACGGCGACCGTACGGTCGAAGAGGTGAAGGTCCACTGAGACACGTTCTGGTCATCGCGAACGAGACCGTCGCCGGCCGGAGCTTGATCGAGGCACTCGAACGCCGCAGCGCCGAGGGCCCCTTGCTCGTCACCGTCGTCAGCCCGGTCAACCAACCGCGGGAGGGGTACGTCGTCTACGAGGACACGCGGCGCGCTGCGGCAGGGCGGCGGCTGGAGCGCACGCTCCAGGCGCTTCGCGCCGAGGGCATCCAGGCCTCGGGTCACGTGGTGGAGGCCGAACCGGTGGCGGCTGTGCGCGACGCTCTCGTCCAGCTCGAGCCGCCGCCGGACGAGATCGTCGTCTCTACCCACCCGCGTCAAAAGTCCGGCTGGCTGCGCCGGGACGTCGTCGAGCGCATCAGGCGCGCGGCCGAAGGCCGGCCTGTCGAGCACGTCGTCGTCGACCTCGACCGCGAGGAGGGCGGCCACGCGAACGTGCTGGTGGTCGCCAACGAGACGGTTGTGGGGGGCGCGCTGCTCGAGCGGATTCGGCAACGGGCCGGTCAGGGGCCGGCGTCGTTCCTGATCGTCAGCCCCCAGAGCGACGTCGTCATGTCCGCGCATCCGGAGGCCGAGCGGCGGCTTCGCCGCGCGCTGACGGTGCTTCGCGGCGAGGGGATCGAGGTCCACGGGCAGATTGCGCATCCGGACCCATTCACCGCTGCCTCCCAAGCGGTCCAGGACGAGCGGATCGACGAGATCATCGTCTCGACCTTCCCGGGCGAGAAGCGCTCGACCTGGCTCCGCGGCGACATCGTCAACCGCCTGCGCAAGCAGACCGGGCTCCCCGTCGAGCACATCGAGGTCGAGCCCGAGACCGAGGCAGTCGCACGTTGAGCGCACACGCCGAAGTCCACGCCAGCCATCCGCCCGAGGCCCATCAGAGCTCGCGCGTCGATGCGCGAACCCTCGGCATGTTCCTCTTCATCGCGTCGGAGGTCATGCTCTTCGGCTCCTTCTTCACGGCCTACTTCTTCGTCCGCGTCGCAAAGGGGACGCCGTGGCCCACCCCGCCCTTCCACCTTCCCATCTTCGTGGCGGGGGTCAACACGGTCATCCTCGTCACCTCGAGCTTCACCATGCACTGGGCCCTGCAGTCCATCAAGCGGGGCAACCGCGCCGGGTTGCAAGCGGGGTTGACGCTGACCTTCCTGCTCGGTCTCACGTTCCTGCTGACCCAGATCCGCGAGTACTCGCGCGTCGGCTTCGCGCCCTACACCAACGCCTTCGGAACGGTCTTCTACTGCCTCACGGGCCTGCACGGTGCGCACGTCTTCGTGGGCCTGACGCTGCTCCTGGCGGCGACGGTCCGCTCCTATCGCGGCCACTACTCGCCGGAGTCCCACCTCGGCGTCGAGATCCCCGGCATCTACTGGCACTTCGTCGACGTGATGTGGATCGTCGTCTACACGACGGTCTACATCCTCTAAGGGCCCGAAGAGCGTGAAGAACCCGCTCAGAAGCGAGGCGGAGGCGTTTCAGTTCCTGCTGGGCGCAGCCGTCTACTTCGGGCTGATCGCGGTCGCCGGAGTGCTCAACCGCTGGGCCGGTCTCACCGTCTTCGTCGTGCTGACAGTCGGCGTCCTCGCGTGGTGGATGCGCTCGAGACGCGTCGAGCCGCCACGACAGACGGCTCCGGTGCACCGCGGGGGCCCAGACGAGCGCCGAATCCTCGTCATCGCGAACGAGACCGCCGGCGGCAAGGCTCTGCGCGAGGTCATCCGCGAGCGAAGTGCCGGCTACAAGACCGAGGTCCTGGTCGTCAGCCCCGCTCTGAACTCGCCGGTCAGGCACTGGACGTCGGACGAGGACCAGGCGCGCGCGGAGGCACAAAGGCGGCTAGAGGAGAGCCGCGCGCGGCTGGCAGAGGCCGGCATCGAGGCTCGCGGGGAGATCGGAGACGGCGACCCGTTGCAGGCGATCGAGGACGCGCTGCGCACCTTCGGCGCGGACGAGGTGATCATCTCGACGCATCCTGAAGGGCGCTCGCACTGGCTCGAGCGCGGCGTCGTGACCGCCGCCCGCGAGCGTTTCGCGGTCCCGATCACACACGTGGTCGTCGACCTGGCTGCCGAGCGCGACGAAGTTCGCTAGTGCCTACCCGCGACTGACGAGACGTACTTCGCCACTGCCTTGATCTGTGCGGGTGTGAGCCTGCCCTTGAAGGCCGGCATGATCGCCCCGCCGTTGATCACCTGGCGCTGAACGCGGGCGAAGGCGGGCTTCAGCTGGTCGAGGTTCGGTCCCACCTTGCCCGTCGTGCCCGCGTTGGCGAGCGTGTGGCAGCTGCCGCAGTTGGCAGTGAAGATGTCCTTGCCGCTCGTCAGGTTGCCGCCCTTACCCGGCACTCCGGCGACGGCTGCGACGTAAGCCGCCACCGCGTCCGCGGCGGCTCCCGTGACGAGGTTCGGCGGCATCCGGCCTGTTGCGAGCTCGATCTGATCGCGGACCACCTGCTCGATCGTGCTCTGCTTGTAGCCCTGGAGCCGGTCCGAGGCAAAGGCGTCGTCGAGGTTGGGGCCCACGGTCCCAGGAGTGCCGGCATCCGCGAGCGTGTGGCAGCTGCCGCACTTCTGGAGGAAGAGCTGCTTGCCTCGGCTCTGGTCCCCTCCCTTGGCGATTCCCCCGGTGCCGCAGCCGGCCGCGAGCAGAGCGGTCAGCGCGAGGACGGCTGCGCCGCCGCGCACTACGTCGAGGGCTGAGTCGAGGAGGTCAGCTGGGAGACTGCCTCCTCCCGCGTCGGATAGATCGTGAACACGCGGTCGAGGCCCGTGATCTCGAAGATCTTGGTGATGTTGCGGTCGCTGCAGACCAGCGAGAGCTGGCCCTCGTTCGACCGCAACCGCTTGACGCCGCCAACGAGCACGCCGAGGGTCGTCGAGTCGATGAACGTCGTGTTCGAAAAGTCGACGATGACGTCCTTTGAGCCCTTGCCGATAACGTCGAGCAGCTGCTGCTTGAACTCGGGCGCCGTATACAGGTCGACCTCGCCCGAAAGCGAGATCACGTACACGCCGTCGCCCACTTGCTCGGTGGTGATGTCGAAGTTCATCCTGGCCTGGTCCCTTGCGGATGAGTTTAACTGTGGGTCTTCGGCACGAGCGTCTGAAGCTGCGCGATGGTCTGGCGCGCCTGGCTCGCGCTGATGCCGGTGGGCTGGAGCTTCAAATAACGCTTGTAGGCGGCGATTGCAACCCGAGCATCCCCGGGCTGCCCTGTGAGCTGGACGGCTTCGAACGCCATGCTCCCCAGCTGCAGCTGCGCGTTCGCCTCCTGTGCGGTCCCGCGCGCGGCGATGACGACGCGCTCGTAGGCCACCTCGGCCTTCGCGAATGTCTGCGTCATCGTGCTGTAGGCGGTGCTCGCCTGATTCTTCAGCGATTGGCTCCAGGGATCCGACGTGAACGTCTGCCCGAAGGTCGAGTTCGGGTCGAGTCCGGGCGGCGCGAGTGGGCTCGAGGTAAACGCGTCTTGCGCAGTGATCGCGGCCGTTCTCGCCTGCTCTGCCTGCCCGCGGTAGATGCGGGCCAGCGCGTTTACCACGTCGAGGTTCTTCGGCTGAACGGCCGCCGCGCCCTCGAGCGTCGCGATGGCCTCCGGCAACTTCTGCTGCTGCTGGTAGAGGGCGGCGAGATCGAGGGAGGCGGTGGTGTTCTTCGGGTTTTGGGTGATCTTCTTCTGGTCATCCTTGATCCGCGAGCTCGTCGAGTTACTGCCTCCGCCGAAGAAGTTGCCGCGCAGGATGTCGCTGATCCCGGTCGAGCCCGAGCCGACGCCGAAGGCGACGAACCCAACCGCGAAGACGAGCGCAAGCGCGACGTAGATCACCTTCGCGTGACGGCGCAGCCGCGAGAAGAAGAGCTGCTCTTCCCAGCTCGGCGCGGAACGCTTCCGTTTCGGCTGCGCCTGCTGCGCGCGTCGCTTTCTCTGTGCCTGTGCGGCTCCTCGGGCCATGGGAGCCTTAGGGTACCTGCCTTTTCAGAGGGCGGATAGCGCCCCAGTCGAAGGTCTCGCCGGTCGTTCTGAGGCGAGACCTCGTCTCGTCGTCGCAGAGTGCGCCTTCGACTCCTGCGGCGAAGAAGTCCTGCGGCTCGAGCCCGAGCGAAACAGCCGCCTCGCAGTCGCGTGAGAGGTCCGTGTTGAACATCGCGGGGTCGTCGGTCGAGATCGAGCAGCGCGCACCAGCGGCGACGAGCGCCGGCAACGGGTGCTCTTCGAGCGACGCGACCGCCCGCGTCCGCAGGTTCGAGAGCGGGCAGACGTCGAGCACGACGCCACGATCGGCGATCTCCCGGAGGAGGCCTGGGTCCTCCGCGGCGCGGATGCCGTGTCGGAGCCGGTCGGCTCCGAGCGCCTCGAGCGCGCCGCGGACGGAAGGCGGCCCTGCCAGCTCGCCGGCGTGAGGGACCGAGGCGAGCCCGAGCTCTCGCGCGAGCGCAAACACTGGCTCGAACGGCTCGGGCGGAAACTCGGACTCGAGGCCGCCGAGGCCGACGGCGACGATCCCACGGTCCCGGTATTTGGCCGAGTGGCGGACGACCTGCTCTGCGTCCTCGAGCGGAAAACCCCTGACGATGTCGGGCGTGAGGCGCACCTCGACGCCGTGCAGCTCTCGCGCTTCTTGCGCTCCGTCGCAGTAGCCGCCGAAGATCTCGTCCCAGCCGACTCCCCGCCTGACGCGCTCCGACGGGGAGAAGATCGCCTCGACGTAGACGGCTCCGTGCGAGGCGGCCTCTTGCGCGTAGTCGCCGACTACCTGGCGGAAGTCCTCCTCCGTGCGAAGCGCGTTGGTCGTCAGGACCCAGACGTCGATGAAATGCGCGAAGTCGCGGAAGTCGTACAGCGCCGCGAGCTCTTCTTCCGACTCGGCCGGGAGGGCGTAGTCGTTGCGGCGGGCGATCTCGAGCAGCGTCTTCGGCCGCACCGTCCCCTCGAGGTGGACATGAAGCTCGATCTTCGGATAGGTCTCGTGTGTCACTCGGGCAGCGAAGGCGCGGGCACCTGCCGCCAGCGGGGCTCGAAGAACGAGGCGAGCCCGATCGAAAGCAGGTAGAGACCGACGAGCGGCACGATCTCGAGGATGGTCGTGACCGGGTCGACGCCGGGAAGCGCGACGCCGATCGCCGTCATGACGAAGACGCCCAGCCGCCACGAGTCGCGCAGCCTTGCCGCGGAGAGGATGCGCAATCGGACGAGCGCGAGCACGAAGACGGGGATCTCGAACGAGATCGCCATCGTCAGCAGGACGAGGCTCGCGAACTTGTAGTAGTCGCGGGCCCGGATGAGGATCGAGTAGTGCGACGAGTCGTAGTGGGTCAGAAAGTGGACTGCGGGCGGCAGCACCAGCCAGTAGCCAAACGCAACGCCGCCGACACCGAGCGCCGTGGCGAATCCGACCAGGGTGGCCATCGAGCGCTGGCGGCGCTCCTCGAATGCGGGCGCGAGAAAGGACCAGACCTGCCAGAAGACGATCGGCAACGCGAGCAGGCCGGCGGCCCAGAGGCTCACCCAGGCCGAGGTGGTGAAGGGCTCGACCGGGCTGAAGGTCGTCGGTTTCCTAAGGCGGGGCGGGAGGGGGCGGTTGAGCCAGTCCAGCAGCTGCCCGTGGAACGAGTAGGTCACCGCAAAGGCGAGCGCGATCGCGAGCAGGCAGATGATCAGCCGCGAGCGGAGCTCTCCGAGATGCTCGACGAGCGTGGCTTCCTCGCCGTGGCGAAGGCGCCGCGGGAGCAAGCCCATCGACGCTAGGACGAGGGCGGAGTCTCGTCGCCCGAGCGCTGCGGTAGCTCGGGTTTATCGTCCTGGCCGGTGACGGAGTCCTTGAACTCGCGCATGCCCCGGCCGAGCGAGCGCCCGATCTCGGGCAAGCGCTTCGGTCCGAAGACGAGAAGAGCCACGATGAGGAGGATGATGAGCCCGGAGATCCCGATCTCTGGCATATCCGAAGCGTAGCGCGTTCGTCTCCGGGTAGGGACGAAACATGAAGCGAACGACGCCACTAGCGCCCCAGTTCGACCGCGATCGCGAGGCCGCGGACCGGCTGGGAGAGCCGGCACACCGGTCAGCCCAAGCCGGTTGACGCGCCCGACAACCTCTTCGATACGCTGCGGGAGACCCAGGGGCCCCACGGGAGATTCGATCATCGATCCCGTTGGCTCGACGGTCTGGACACGGTTTCGTTTTTTGCTGCTCCCGAAGGGCTGACGGCGCCCGCTAGCATGAATTCCACATGGCTTTGCTCGAACTCAAAAACCTGCATGTCGCGCTCGAGAACGGGACCGAGATCGTCAAGGGCGTGGACCTTGCTGTGGACACCAACCAGGTGCACGCGGTCATGGGCCCGAACGGCTCGGGCAAGTCGACGCTCGCCTACGCGCTCATGGGCCACCCGGCCTACGAGATCACGGAGGGCCAGATCTTGTTCGGCGGCGAAGACGTCACCGAGCTCGGCGCGGACGAGCGCGCCCAGCGCGGCCTCTTTCTCGCGTTCCAGTACCCGCACGCGGTTCCCGGCGTCACCGTGACGAGTTTCCTCCGGTCGGCGATCAACGCCGTCCGGAAGGCACGTGCCGGGGGAGAGGACGATCCCGTCCCGATCCCCGAGTTCCGCAAGGAGATGCTCGCCCAGATGGAGCGGCTCAAGATCCCCCGCGAGCTCGCCCAGCGGTACCTGAACGAGGGCTTCTCCGGCGGAGAGAAGAAGCGCGTCGAGATCCTCCAGATGGCGATGCTGAAGCCGCGCATCGCGGTCCTCGACGAGACGGACTCGGGCCTCGACATCGACGCTCTGCGAGTGATCGCGGACGGCGTGCAGGAGCTGATCGGGCCGGAGACGGGCGCGCTGGTGATCACGCACTATCAACGGATCCTCAATCACATCTCGCCCGATTTCGTGCACGTCTTCGTGGACGGGCGTATCGTGGAGGAAGGCGGTCCCGAGCTGGCGCACAAGCTCGAGGCTGAGGGCTACAAGGCGTATGAGGAGGCGGTCGCCTGATGGCGGTCACCGAGACCGAAGTCGTCCGAGGAATCGGCTCCGACTACGAGATCAAGTATGGGTTCCACGCCGACGAGAATTACTTCTTCAAGTCCGGCCGTGGTCTCTCGCACGAGCTGGTCGACGCGATCTCCTCGCACAAGGACGAGCCCGCCTGGATGCGGAAGTTCCGCCACAAGTCGCTCGACTACTTCGTCGCGCGCCCACTGCCGCAGTGGGGCGGCAACCTGAACGACATCGACTTCGAGAACATCTTCTATTACATCCGCCCGACCGAGAAGCAAGCCTCCTCGTGGGAGGAGCTGCCGTCCGAGATCAAGGACACCTGGGACAAGCTCGGGATCCCGGAGGCGGAGAAGAAGTACCTGGCAGGGGTCGGGGCGCAGTACGAGTCGGAGGTCGTCTACCACAAGCTTCAGAAAGACCTCGAGGAAAAGGGCGTGATCTTCCTCGACATGGACACCGCCCTGCGCGAGCACGAGGACATCGTCAAGGAGTACTTCGGGACGATCATCCCGCAGAACGACAACAAGTTCGCCGCACTCAACTCGGCCGTCTGGTCGGGCGGCTCGTTCATCTACGTGCCACCGGGCGTGAAGGTCGAGATGCCGCTCCAGGCCTACTTCCGGATCAACGCCGAGAACATGGGCCAGTTCGAGCGGACGCTGATCATCGTCGACGAGGGCGCCTACGTGCACTACGTCGAGGGCTGCACCGCGCCGATCTACTCGAGCGACTCGCTTCACTCGGCTGTGGTCGAGATCATCGTCAAGCCCAACGCGCGCTGCCGCTACACGACGATCCAGAACTGGTCGACCAACGTCTACAACCTGGTTACGAAGCGCGCCGTCGCCTACGAGAACGCGACGATGGAGTGGGTCGACGGGAACCTCGGCTCGAAGCTGACGATGAAGTACCCGGCGATCTGGTTGATGGGCGAGGGCGCCCACGGCGAGGTGCTCTCGATTGCCTTCGGAGGCAAGGGGCAACACCAGGACGCGGGCGGCAAGTGCGTGCACATCGCGCCGAACACGACCTCGGTGATCACATCCAAGTCGATCTCCAAGGACGGCGGCCGCGCCGGCTACCGCGGGCTGCTCGAAGTGGCGAAGGGCGCCAGGGGGTCGAAGTCGAAGGTCGTCTGCGACGCCCTGATCCTCGACGAGGACTCGCGCTCCGACACCTACCCGTACATCAAGATCGACGAGGACGAGGTCGACATCGGCCACGAGGCGACGGTCTCGAAGATCGGCGAGGAGCAGCTCTTCTACCTGATGTCGCGCGGGCTCACGGAGGCGGAGGCCTCCGCGATGATCGTCTCCGGCTTCGTGGAACCGATCACGAAGGAGCTTCCGCTCGAGTACGCGGTCGAGATGAACCGCCTGATCCAGCTCCAGATGGAGGGCTCGGTCGGTTGATCGTCGAGCGCACCGACTTCGTGTCGGTGCCGGTGGAGGACATGGAGCGGGCGAAGCGGTTCTATCGCGAAACGCTCGCGATGCAGAGTCCGGACTGGGACGCTGCCTGGCCCGAGATCGAAACCGGCAACGTCTCGCTCTATCTGATTGATCCCACAGCGGTCGGCTGGGAATTCGTCCCACACACGGCGCATGTGGCGCTGCGCGTCTCCGATGTGGCGCAGGCAAGACGTGACCTCGAGGTCGAGGGCGTCGAGTTCGACGGTGACATCCACGACTCGGGCGTCTGCTTGATGGCCTTCTTCAAGGACACCGAGGGCAACCGACTGATGCTGCACCGCCGCTACGCGCCGTACGAATGAACGTCGAGCGCGTGGACTTCATCAACATTCCGACGCGGGACGCCGCCCGGGCGAGGGCCTGGTACCGGGACGTGCTCGGGCTGCCGGCCGATCCCAACGAGCCCGGCGAGCTGACCGCGGGCCAGGTGACGATTACCTTCTGGCAGCCGGAGGAGGAGGGGTTCGAGTTCAAGCCGGACATCGGCGGCTTCGCGCTGCGGGTCGCGGATGTGGAAGAGGCGAAAGCGGAGCTCGAGGCGAAGGGTGTCGAGTTCGTCGGCTCCGGAGACACCGGCGTCTGCCGGATGGCTGTCTGCCTCGACCCCGACGGCAACGCCGTGATCCTGCACCGGAGGTACAAGCCGTATGAGTAGGGCAGAGGCACTCGAGCGATACCGAGAGTTGCCGGTGCCTGGGACGAACGAGGAGCACTGGCGCTTCACCGATCTGCGCGGTTTCGATCCGGACGCGTTCACCGACGTGCTGGACGTCCCGACTGAAGAGCGTCTGGTCCGCGTTAACGGACAGGTGGCTCCAAGCGCGCCTGCGCCGTCGATGCTCGAGCTGGACGTGGCCGGCGTTGCCACGGTCACCGAGACCGGCATCGAGATCTCGCGGGCGCCGGCCGAGATCCGTTTCGAGCCGCTCGACGAGGCGAACTCGCGTCTGGGTCAGCTCGTCGGCTGGGAGGACGACAAGTTCGCGGCTCACAACGCTGCGGTCTGGCAGCACGGGCTGCTCGTCCACGTCCCCGGCGGGCTCGAGCTCGAGCGGCCCCTCTACGTGCGCGTCGCGAACACGATCGAAGGAGGCTCGCTCTTCTGGCGCCTCGTCGTGATCGCCGAGGAGGGCTCTCGCTTCTCGCTGGTCGAGGAGTATGCGTCGGTCTCGCCCTCGCTGAGCGGCTACTCGAACGCCGTCGTCGAGCTCTTCGTCGAGCAGGGCGCGAAGCTCGAGTACGTCTCGCTGCAGGACTTCTCGCGCGAGACCTGGCACTTCGCTTCGCACCACGCGAGGGTCGAGCGGGATGCCGAGCTCGACTGGGTCAGCGGCGGCTTCGGCTCGAAGAAGGGCAAGGTGCGAATCCAGAACGATCTCGCCGGGCCCGGCGCGACCTCGCGCGTGACGGGCGCCTACTTCGCCGACGGCGAGCAGCATCTCGACTACGACACCTTCCAGGAGCACATCGCGCCGAACACGGAGTCGGACTTCGCCTTCAAGGGCGCGCTACGCGATCACGCGACGGCGGTCTGGCGCGGGATGATTCGCGTCGAGGAGGACGCACAGAGGACGAACGCCTACCAGGAGTGCCGCAACCTGATGCTCTCCCCCACGACGCACGCGGTGCCGATCCCCGGGCTCGAGATCTTGGCGAACGACGTGCGCTGCACACACGGCGCCACCGTCGGCCGGGTCGATCGCGAGCAGCTCTTCTACCTGATGGCCCGGGGCTTGCCCCGCGCGGAGGCCGAGCGCCTGATCGTGCGCGGCTTCTTCCAGGACGTGCTCGACCGAATCGAGCTCGAGCCGGTCCGCGAGGCTGTCACGAGCGCACTCGAAGCGCGGATCCCGCAGGCCTAGATGCCTAGGTGATAGCGGCGCCGCGGAAGCAGTCGGCGCGGTAGCGCTTCGGGGTGACCGCGTTGCAGGCGTCCTTCCGCTGCTGCGTGTAGCGGTTGATCGCCCCGAGGATCGTCCCGATGCCCTCGTAGCAGTAGCCGCGGTAC
>JBARRQ010000042.1:0-8159 GCA_049644305.1 Gaiellaceae bacterium | reverse complement strand
GCGGAGGTCGAGCGGCTTCTTCGCGAAGCCGCGCCCGAGGGAGCGGAGCTCGAGCTGACACGTCTTTCCTCGAGTGCCCCCGGGCTCGTGCCACCGGAGGCCCCGGCCGTCCAGCTTGGGCTGGACGCATTCGAGACCACGTTCGGGCGCCGGCCCCTGCTCGTTCGTTCCGGGGGAACTCTTCCGATCGTGCCTGCGCTCGCGGAGAAGGGAATCCCCACGATCATCACGGGCTTTGCGCTCACGGAGAGCAACATCCACTCCCCCAACGAGCGCCTGCTCGCCGAGTACGTGCCGCTCGGCTTCGAGACCGCGCGCGAGCTCTACCGAAGCCTGGCGCGCCTAAAGCACTAGTTCATTCTCGACGAGCCAGGTGTGCCCGAAGCGGCGCATCTCGTCGATGATGGGCAACAGGTCCTCGCCCTTGTCGGTCAGCTCGTACTCCACCCGAGGGGGCGACTCGGGATAGCTCCGGCGGCAGACCAGGCCTTCGTGCTCGAGCACCCGCAACCGCTCCGAGAGCGTGCGCGGGCTGATGCCCCGGCAGGAGTGCTCCAGCTCCGAAAAACGACGGGGCCCTTCGGAGAGGTCGTGCACCAGCACCGCAGTCCACTTCGCGCCGAGAATCTCGGCACACGCCGCGACCGAGCAGCAGCTGGCGTCGTGGACCTGTCCCATCGTGCGCATCCTGGCGCAATCGTAACTCCCGGCGGGCACCGAAACGAGTACCCTCGCGCCGGTGTCGCAGCTCGACAAGCAGCTTCGCGAGCGAATCGATGAGCCGGCTTCCGCCGAGGCCGAGCGCGAAGTCCGCCTGTCGCCGGCCGAAGCGGTCGCGCAGATGCGGATCAACGTGCCTGCGCAGCGGAACGCCAAGCTGCGCAAGGTGCTCGACCGCGTCAACGCCGACGACGGGCTGAAGGCCTGGTGGCACGTGGCCAACGTGAACGCCGTCAAACGGCTCGGGATCAACGACCACTCCTGGGTTCACGTGCAGATCGTCGCCAACATCGGGCTGCGGTTGCTTCGGATCCTCGTGAAGCGCGACGTCGCGCCGGCGATGGTCGAGGACTACGAGATGAAGTCAGAGGACGCCGAGCTGGTCGTCTTGCTGGGGGCGCTGCTCCACTGCGTCGGAATGGCCGTCCACCGGGATCGCCACGAGGACTGGAGTCTGTTCCTCGCAGAGCCGAAGGCGCGAGAGCTGCTCGCGGGGATCTACGAGGAGCCCGAGCTGACCGTCGTCGTGTCCGAGGTGCTCCAGGCGATCACGAGCCATCGCGAGTCGGGCAGGCCGCTCACGCTCGAGGCGGGGATCGTGCGCGTCGCGGATGCGCTCGACATCGAGGAAGGCCGCTCGCGGATTCCATTCGAGCGAGGGCGCATCTCGATCCACTCGATCTCGGCCGCGGCGATCGACGAGGTGGTCATCAGCGAGGGCAAGGAGCGGCCCGTCTCGGTCGAGATCAAGATGAACAACTCGGCCGGCGTCTACCAGGTGGACGAGCTGCTGAAGGCGAAGCTCCACGGTTCCGGGCTGGAGCCCTACGTCGAGGTCGTTGCCCGCATCGAGACCGAGGCGGAGAAGAGCCTGCTCCCGCTCTATCGCCTGGAGTAGCCGGCTCGGCGCCGAGCGCTACTTGGCTTGCGGCTCGAGCTTGTAGCCGACGCCGTAGCGGGTCTGGATGAAGGTGTGGCGGGACGCGCGCCGGTCGATCTTCTCGCGCAGTCGCCGGACGCAGACGTCCACAGTCCGGTCGCGGTGCGTCGCGCGGCGGCCCCAGATTCGCTGCAGCAGCTCGTCGCGGCTCGCGACGCGGCCCTGATCTAGGGCAAGCGTGTAGAGGAGCCGGAACTCCGTCGGCGTCAGGCCTGCGTTTTCTCCGTCCACGAACGCCTGGACCGAGCGGGGGTCGATTCGGAGCTCTTCGATCACCAGCTCCTCGCCCCGGCGCTCCTCGACTCCGCGCACGCCCCGCCTCGCCGCGGCCTGGACACGTGCGACGAGCTCCTTCATCGAGAACGGCTTGACGAGATAGTCGTCCGCCCCGATCTGCAGCGCATGCACGCGATCGTGCTCGGTGCCTCTCGCGCTGACGACGACGATCGGGGTCCCGATTCCTTCCGTCCGGGCCGTCTCGATCAGGCTCCAGCCGTCGAGGCCGGGAAGCATCAGGTCGAGCACGACCACGTCCGGGCGCTCGTAGCGCAGGCGGGCGAGCCCGATCTCGCCGGCGCCGACTCGCATCGGGTCGAGCCCTGCGGCGCTGAGCTGGTGCGCCATCGCCTCGGCGATGACGTCGTCGTCCTCGACGATCAGGACCTTGGTCACGCGATACTCAGGGGTGTCCCTGCCAGTGATGATGCCCAGGCTCTCGGTCGCTTGCACCAAGCCACGGGCCGCAGTCGTCCGCGGCCCAGGCTGGATGCCTGGGCAAGGGCGGGGGTGGGCACTGGCGCAGCGTGATAGCGGGCGAGAGACGGGCGATCATTGCCGGGAGGGACACTAGTGGCCAGGTCAGAGTACGAAGAGCTTCGTGCGGCGTTCACCGCGGCGGTCTCGCACGAGCTGCGAACGCCGCTTGCCCGACTCCTGGCGCTGCTCGAGTCGGCCGAGTTGCCGGGAGTCGACCTACCTGCCCTGCTCAGGCGGGCACGCGAGGAGGTCGAGGAGATGACCGAGCTCGTGGACGACATCCTCTTCCTGAGCGAGCTGGAGCAGGGGCGCGAGGTCGTGTCGCTCGGCGAGACCGTGGCCGCGCCCGTGCTGCGCGAGGCGATCGCGGAGCGCGCCGAGCGCGCCGAGCGCGCAGGCGTGACGCTGGAGCTGCAGCTCGACGACGACAGCCTCCGCGTGCCTTTACGCAGGCGCATGCTGCGGACGGTTGTCGACAACCTCACCGAGAATGCGGTTCGCTATGCGGGAGAAGGGGCGACGTGCGTCGTCTCGCTCCGAAGAGAGGGCAGCAGCGTCGTGCTCGAAGTGAGGGACGACGGCGCAGGCGTCCCGGAGGCGGACGCGCCGCGGCTGTTCGAGCGGTTCTTCCGCTCGGACCGCGCCCGCACGACGCGTGGCAGCGGGCTCGGCCTCGCGATCGTCAAGCACGTCGTCGAGACCGCGGGCGGATACGTCGAAGCCCGCGGCGCTCCTGGCCGCGGGCTCGACGTACGGTGCAGCCTTCCAGGCTGAACTACGAATGGATCTTCTGAATCGTTCGGCGTGCAGCCTGAACGACCGGCTTCGGTATGGGCGCGAAGACGAGGGCCTGGCCGTAGCTCTGGCCCTTCGTCACCGCCCAGTCCAGGAAGCTCTTCAGATCCGCGGCCTTGGGCGACTTGGCAGGGACGATCGCCCAGGTGAAGGTGCAGATCGGGTAGGCGCCCTTCTTGCTAGGGCTTGGATCGACGATCGAGATCGCGTTGTCCTTGCGCGTGACCTTCTTGATCGACGCCGCCGCTGCCTGGATCGAGCTGATCCTCGGCAGCACGAACTTCCCGGCGCGGTTCTTCAGCTTGGCGATCCTGAAGTGGTTCTTGTACGAGTAGGCGACGTCGACGTAGGTGATGCCGCCCGGCGTGCTGTTGAGCTTCGCGGCCACGCCTGAGCTGCCGCGAGCGCCGACTCCTGCCGGGAAGCTCGGCTGTGTGCCCTTCCCGACCCTGTTCTTCCACTCCGTGCTGACGCGGGAGAGGTAGTCGGTGAAGTTGAAGCTCGTGCCGCTTCCGTCGCTGCGGTAGATCGGCGTGATGTTCTCGTTCGGCAGGTTCACGCCGGGGTTGATCGCCTTGATGCGCTTGTCGTTCCACTTCGTGATGTGCCCGAGGAAGATGTTCGCGACGATCGGCCCGGTGAGATTGAGCCCGTAGCCGACGCCGCTCACGTTGTACGGGAGCGAGGTCGCGAAGAACGCCCACGGGATCATCAGACAGCCGTTGCAGGCCTTCGCCTGGTCCGGGGTCAGCGGTGCATCGCTGGCGCCGAAGTCCACGTTGCGCGCCGTGATCGCGTTGATGCCGGCACCGCTGCCGTTGGACGTGTAGCTGATCTGCGAGCCGTGGTAGTTCGTCTGCCAAAGCGCCATCAGCGGGGCCAAGGCCGAAGAGCCGGCCCCGGAAACGGACGCGGTCTGGCGTGCCGGCGACGCGCCGGCGAGACTTGTCCACACGGTCAGCGCCAGAGCAACGACTGCGACTCGGGCAAGGCCCGCCGCAGAGGTTCGTTTCCTGTTCAAGTGAATGTCTCCTCTCCTTGGAACTCCACAGGCTGCGACAAGCGCGTCCTATGAACTGCACCTGCAACAGCGTGGTGCGTCCGCGAGGAGGCGTGGGCTGACAGGCGGTTCGGATCTGGTAACGATCTGGTGACAAGCCGCTGTTCAAGCGCCTGCGCCCGTTAGCGTCCGTCGTTCGTGAGCAGCCTCTCCGCAACTGCCCGCGTCCGGGCGGCCCGCCGGATGCGCGACTGGCTGGGCGACCGGATCCTGTTCGTCTTGACCCTGTTGGCGGCCCTGGCGGTGGCTGCGATCATGGCGGGGATCGTCTACAAGGTTCTCGAGGGCGCGCATCCCGCCTTCAACCATTTCGGGCTCTCGTTCATCTGGCACAGGGTCTGGGACGCGAACATCCAGAAGAATCTCTTCGGCGCGTTGCCGGGGCTTTACGGCACGGCGGTCACAGCTCTCATCGCGCTGGTCGTCGCCACGCCGCTGGCGATCGCGATCGCACTCTTTCTGAGCGAGCTCGCGCCCCGCGGAGTCCGCGGGGTCGTCGGCTCTCTCGTAGAGATGCTCGCCGCGATCCCGAGCGTCGTGCTCGGGCTCTGGGGCATCCTCGTGATGGGCCCGTTCGTCGGCACGCACGTCGAGCCGTGGCTTCACCGCACGCTTGGATTCCTGCCCATATTCAACGGGACACCACAGTCCAGCGGCATCTTCGTTGCCGGGCTGATCCTCGCGATCATGATCGTCCCGATCGTCGCCAGCATCTGCCGCGAGCTCTTCCTCAGCGTCCCACAAGAGCTCGAGGAGGGCGCCCTCGCGCTCGGCTCGACCCGCTGGGAGATGGTGCGCGGCGTCGTCCTGTCCTCCACGCGTCCGGGGATCGCCGCTGCGATCATCCTCGGGCTTGGCAGGGCAATCGGCGAGGCGATCGCGGTCACGCAGGTGATCGGCGCCGGCTGGACGATCCAGTGGTCGCTGTTCTCGACCGGTGACACCCTCGCGAGCCGCATCGCGGGCCAATTTGTCGGCGCTCAGAGCGATCTCCAGAAGTCGGCGCTCTTCTTCCTGGCGGCGATCCTGCTCGTGATCGGGCTTTTCACGAACTTGCTCGCGCAGGTGATCGTCCGCAGGTTCGAGTTCCAGCGGACCGGGGCCGAGTGATGCCGTCGGAGCCTGCGCTCACGCTCCGAGGCGACGCGCGCGTCAAGCGCCGCCGCCTCGTGAACCGCTCCGCCGAGGCAGTCGCGTTGGTTGCCGCCCTCGCCGCGATCGCGGTGCTCGGAATCGTCGTCTGGTCGGTGGCGAAGCGCGGGGCGAGTGAGCTGAGCTGGGGCTTCCTCACGAAGGACCTGCCGATCTACGGGCAGCCGGGCGGCGGGATCGGCCCGCTGATCGTCGGGTCGGGGATCCTCGTCGGAGTCGCGACCGCGATCGCCCTCCCGCTCGGCGTGTTGACGGCGCTCTTCCTGAGCGAGTTCGCTCCACGGCGGGTTGGGCCTGCGATTCAGCTGACCCTCGATCTGATGAACGGCCTTCCCTCCGTGATCATCGGCGTCTTCGTCTTCGGCCTGCTCGTGAACCACCACAAGATGAGCGGCTATGCCGGCGGGTTCGCGCTGTCGATCGTGATGCTGCCGCTGGTTGCGCGCTCGACCCAGGAAGTGCTGCGGCTTGTGCCTCTGGCTCAGCGCGAGGGGGCGCTCGCGCTCGGCGCAAGCCGCTGGCGCACCGTGCTCGGGATCGTGCTGCCAAGCGCGCTCGGCGGGATTCTCACCGGCACGGTTCTCGCTCTCGCACGCGCAGCCGGCGAGACCGCGCCGCTTCTCTTCACGACGGCGATCTTCGCGAACACCATCACGACGAACATCGGCCAGGCCCTGCCCAACATCCCGGTGCAGATCTTCTATTGGTCGGAATCCGCCGATCCCCAGGACCACAAGCGCGCCTGGGCCTCTGCGCTCGTCCTGATGGTGTTTGTGCTCCTTACGAGCATGGTCGCCCGGCTCGCCCTTGCCCGCACCCGAAGAAAGCTCAGCGGTTGACGCAGGAGGAGGAGGACGATGTGAACGAGACGGTTACGATGCCGCCGATGAGGCCGGTCGACGTGGCTGAGCGGCAGGAGGCGGAGCCAGGGGCCCTCGAGACGGTCTTCGACATACAGGGGCTTAGCGCCAGCTACGGGACGAACGTCGCCGTCAAAGGCGTCAACCTCGAGATCTACCGCAACGTCATCACGGCGATCATCGGGCCTTCCGGCTGCGGCAAGAGCACGTTCATCCGCTGCTTGAACCGGATGAACGACGCGGTGCAGGGCTTCCATATCGAAGGCCGAGTGAACTACCACGGCGTGGACCTGTACGGAGACGGGGTCGAGCCGGTCGAGGTGCGCCGGCGCATCGGCATGGTCTTCCAGAAGCCGAACCCGTTCCCGAAGACGATCTACGACAACGTCGCCTGGGGACCGCGTGTGCTCGGCCTCAAGAAGGACCTGGACGGGCGGGTCGAGAAGGCGCTCAAGAGCGCCGCGCTCTGGGAAGAGGTCAAGGACCGGCTCAAGAAGAGCGCGCTCTCCCTGTCGGGCGGGCAGCAGCAGCGGCTCTGCATCGCGCGCGCGATTGCCGTCGAGCCCGAGGTTCTGCTCCTCGACGAGCCGGCCTCCGCGCTCGATCCGATCGCGACGCAGAAGATCGAGGAGCTGATGCACGACCTGAGACGCGACTACACGATCGTGATCGTGACCCACAACATGCAGCAGGCAGCGCGCGTGGCCGATCGCACCGCGTTCTTCAGCCTCGAGACAGATCAGAGCGGCCGCTACGGTGTGCTCGTGGAGTACGACCAGACACCCAAGATCTTCACCGCGCCGTCCGACAAGCGGACCGAGGATTACGTCACGGGCCGGTTCGGGTAGGCGTCGGTTGGCGAGGGTCACCTTCCAGGAGGAGCTCGACCAGCTCGAAGCAAGCCTGCAAGAGGAGGGCGCTCTCGTCCTCAGAGTGCTTCGCGGCGCGTTGAACGCCCTCTCGCAGCGCGACGTCGAGCTCGCCGACGAGGTCATCGCGTTCGACGACGACGTCGATCGCCACTACCTCCAGATCGAGGAAGGGATCCAGTCCCTGCTCGCTCGGCAGACGCCCGTGGCGATCGACCTGCGGCTCGTGCTGGCGATGCTGCACACGAATCTGCACCTCGAGCGAATGGCGGACTACAGCGTGACGATCGCGAAGCTCACGAAGCTCGTGGTCGACGTCGAGCCTGATCCGCCGTTGCTCCAGAGCCTCGAGGACATGGGCGAGCGCGCCGAGGAGATGATCCGCGTCGCACTGGATGCGTTTGCGAACCGCGACCTCGGGGCGGCGGAGTCCCTCGTCGAGCTGGACGAGCTGATCGACCGCTCGAACCGTCGGTTCGTCGAGCGCGTCGTCGAGATCGTGGCCGAGCCCGGCATGCGGGAATGGGTGCTGCGGATGGTTCTGGTCTCGCGGACGCTGGAGCGGATCGGCGACCACGCAGTGGACATCGGCGAGCAGATCGCGTACCTGCTGACGGCCGAGTTCCGCGAGTTCACCGACGCGTCCCACCCGGAACAGCGGGCGTAACCCGGCGTTAACCAAAAAGACGCCGGTTTGTAACCCAAAGCAGGTGCCGAAGGGTGGAGGATAGGCAGCTCGTGGCTGCGGAGACAGTCGAGGCTGAAGCTCGCTTTTTAAACCGGGAGCTGTCCTGGCTCGAGTTCAACGCGAGGGTGCTCGAGGTGGCGGGCGACGAGAGCCTCCCACTGCTGGAACGCGCCAACTTCTGCTCGATCTTCTCTTCGAACCTCGATGAGTTCTTCATGGTCCGCGTCGCCGGGCTGATGGACCAGGCCGCAGCCGGAATCACGGTGCGCTCGCCGGACGGCCTCACACCGCGGGCCGCCCTGGAGAAGATCCGGGAACG
>JBARRQ010000041.1:0-8893 GCA_049644305.1 Gaiellaceae bacterium | reverse complement strand
CGAGCCGGAAGCGCTCGCCGTCGAAGCGGCCCGCGCAGCCCTCGCGCGCGCGCGTGAAGCAATTCAGGCGGGCCATGACCCCGGCGACCTGGCCGAGCAAGCTCTCCAGGAGCTCAGGTCTGCCAGGACGCCGAGCTTGCGGCGAACGCTGAATGCAACGGGCGTGATCGTGCACACGAACCTCGGCCGGGCACCGTTGCCGGAGACTGCGCTCGAGCGGGCGATCGAGGTGGCACGCGGCTACTCGAACCTCGAGTACGACCTGAGCGCCGGCACGCGCGGGTCCCGCCAGGACCACGTCTCGGGGATCCTGCGGCGTCTGACGGGAGCCGAGGGCTCGCTCGTCGTGAACAACAACGCGGCCGCGGTCATGCTCGCCCTGGCCGCCCTGGCCGAGGGACGCGAGGTGCTCGTCTCCCGGGGCGAGCTGATCGAGATCGGCGACGGCTTTCGGATTCCCGACGTGCTCGCTCGCTCAGGCGCGCGGCTCCGGGAGGTAGGGACGACCAACCGCACACGCGACTCCGACTACGAGCGGGCGATCGGTCCCGAGACGGCGCTGCTTCTGCGGGTGCACCAGTCGAACTTCCGGCTCGTCGGCTTCACCGAGCAGCCGCGGCTGGAAGACCTGGCCCGCGTCGCGCGCCGGCATGAGCTCCCTCTGGTGGACGACCTCGGCTCCGGCGTGCTCGTGCATCTGGAGGACGAGCCGTCCGCGAGGGAGAGCCTGGCGGCGGGCGCCGACCTCGTCTGCTTCTCGGGGGACAAGCTGCTGGGCGGGCCGCAGGCCGGAATCGTCGTCGGGCGGGCCGACCTGGTCGAGCGGCTTCGGCGGCATCCTCTCCAGCGCGCGCTGCGGGCGGACAAGCTCACGCTCGCCGCCCTCGAAGGGACGCTGGCCCTGTACCTCGACCCGGCGCGAGCCGTGCGGGACGTCCCGGTCCTACGGATGCTGCGGGAACCCGCGGAGACGGTGCGCGCGCGGGCCTCGCGATTGGCCGAAGCCGTGGGCGCCGAGGTCGAAGAGACGGTCGCGCGAGTTGGAGGCGGGGCCTTGCCACTGGCCGAGCTGCCGAGCTTCGCCTGTGCCGTCGACGAGGCGCTGGCGGCGCCGCTGCGCTCGGGCGATCCGCCCGTGATCGGCGTGATCCGTGACGGGCGACTGTTGCTCGACTGCCGCACGCTGACGGATGCGGAGGCCGAGGAGGCCGCCGCCGCAGTCGCGGCCGCGCGCGAGTGAGCGACCCCGTACCGGAGGAGCGGATCTGGAACCTCATCCGCGGCGCGCTCGGAACACGGGCGCTCGCCGTCGTCTCGGAGCTGGGCGTCGCGGATGCCCTTGCCGATGGCCCGCGCCCTGTGTCGGAGCTCGCGGGCGACCTCGGCGCCGATCCAGAGACTCTCCATCGGCTGCTGCGCGCCCTCGCGAGCGACGGCGTCTTCGCCGAGCAAGAGCCGGGCGTCTTCCGCAACACGGAGGCTTCGGAGCTGCTCCTGCGCCGCGGGGGCTGGGACGACTTTGCGCACCTCTTCGGCGGAATCTGGTACCGGGCGGTCGGTGACCTCGACGCGAAAGGCGAGCCGACGTTCACGCGCGCATTCGGGGACGACTTCTGGTCGTGGCTCGCGGCTCACCCGTCCGAGCGGGCGTCGTTCGACCGGGCGATGGAGCAGGGCAAGGAGCGCAGGGTCGAGCGGTTTGCGCCGGTCGAGTGGCGCGGCAACGAGACCGTCGTCGACGTTGGCGGCGGGAACGGCTCGCTCCTCCTCGAGCTCCTGCGATTCCACCCCGGCCTGCACGGAATCGTGTTCGACCTGCCGGAGACGGTGCGGGACGAACAAGCCCTGGGGGAGCGGATCGAGTTCGTTGCCGGCGACTTCTTCGAGCGGGTACCCGAGGCCGACGTCTACATCCTCTCGACGATCCTCCACGACTGGGACGACGAGCGGGCCGCGGCGATCCTGCGAACGATCCGCTCGGCGGCTCCGGCAGAGTCCCGGCTGTTGATCGTGGAGACGGTCGTCCCGCCCGGCAACGAGCCGGGCGGCGCGAAGTGGCTTGACCTCCTGATGCTGACGCTTTTCGGCGGCAAGGAGCGAACAGAAGCGCAATGGCGCGAGCTGCTCGAGGCCGGCGGCTTCGAGCCGGTCCGCTTCCACGAGGCCCTGATCGAGGCCGTGCCCGCGCGCTAGCGTGCGGCCATGCCGCTGACCGTCGGGACCGCGGGACACATCGACCACGGGAAGACCTGGCTCGTCCGTGCTCTGACCGGCAAGGACACCGACCGGCTGCCGGAGGAGCAGGAGCGCGGGATTTCGATCGAGCTCGGCTACGCGCCGCTCGATCTTCCGGACGGGCGGCGACTCTCGCTCATCGACGTGCCGGGGCACGAGCGCTTCGTTCGCACGATGGTCGCCGGAGCAACGGGAATCGACCTCTTCTTGCTCGTGGTCGATGCGGGTGAAGGTGCTCGCCCGCAGACCCACGAGCACCTCGCGATCCTCCGTCTGCTCGGCGTCGAGCATGGCGTCGTCGCCGTGACCAAGGCGGACGCGGTCGACCCGGAGACGCTCGAGCTGGCGGTTGCCGAGGCGCGGGAGCTCGTGCCCGGGGCGCCGGTCGTCGCCGTCAGCGCCAAGACGGGAGCCGGCCTCGACGAGTTGCGTGCGGCGCTCGAGCAAGTAGCAAGCTCGTTGGAGAACAAGCGACTGGGAGGATCGGCGACACGGCTCTACATCGACCGGGCCTTCACGCTCTCGGGGATCGGCACGGTCGTCACGGGGACACTGTGGTCGGGCTCGATCGCGCCCGGCGACTCGCTGCGAGTCGAGCCCTCCGGGCTGAGGACGCGGGCCCGCAGCGTGCAGGTCCACGATGTCGATGTGCTCCGCGCGGAGGCCGGCCAGCGCGTCGCGGTGAACCTGCCCGGAATCGAGCGCGAGCGACTTCGCCGCGGCGACGCCCTCGTCGAGCCGGGCCACTATCCGGTCAGCTGGCGGCTGGACATCGCACTCGAGGAGCTCGAGCCCGTCCCGGCCGGGGTGACGGTGCACATCGGCACGAGCGACGTCCCTGCGCGGGTCGTACGCCGAGGCCGCTACGCGCAGCTCCGCCTGCAGGAGCCGGTCGTCGCCGCTCGCGGCGATCGTGTCGTGCTGAGGACGGAGACGACCGTCGGCGGGGGTGTCGTGCTCGACCCGGCGCCGCCGCGCGGCCTCGACCCAGAGCGACTCGAGGTCTTCGAGCACGGCGACCCCGAGTCGATCGTGCGCGCCCTCGTCCGCGAGCCGGTGGCCGCCGAGAGTCTGCAGAGCCGCGGGCTCCTCTCGCCGGCGGAGCTCGCACGCGGCCTCGCCGCGCTGCAACAGGCCGGCGACTGGTACTTCACGCCCGAGTGGCTGGAGGAGCTGCGCGCGTCCGTGCGTGAGCGCCTGGCGCGGCGTGCTGAGGACTCACCTCTTGACCCCGGCCTGCCGCTGGCCGAGCTCCTTCCGGCCGAGCCGTGGTCGGCCTCCCTCGGCCCACTTCTCCACGTGGAGCGGCGGGACGCGAAGGCGTACCTGCCCGGCGCGGCCCCGCGCCTCGGCGAGAAGGAAGCCGCGGCGGTCGAGCTCGAGGCCCGGCTCGCCGAAGACGATCTCGTTCGGCTCGAAGACCGTGAGCTTGCTTCGTACCTCGAAGCCGAAGGGCGGCTCAAGCGCGTCGGGGACGGCCTCGCGGTGTCGAGCGAGCTCTACGAGCGGGGGAGGCAGACGCTCCACGCGCTCTCGCCCATCACCCTGCCCGGCTTCCGGGACGCACTCGGAGTCTCGCGCCGGACGGCCCAGCTGCTGCTCGAGCGTTTCGACGCGGACGGCCTCACCCGCCGAGTCGGCGACGAGCGCTTTCTGCGCGCCGCAGAGCGGGGCTGAGAAATGCCCTACCCGGGGTCTAGAAGAAGCTGCGAACTCGAGTCTGGAAGCGCTCCCACGCGGTCGGGGGAACCGGTGGAGCTTTGGGATCGAGGTTCGCCCGCAGTTCCATGAGCGCGAACCGCACCGCTCCGTAATCAGCGAACGTCATGAATTCCTCCTTTCGGCATTTCGGCGTGTGACGCCGCTTTTGAGACCTAGTTAGTCGAACGACGACGGAACGATTCGACTTCCCGCGTCCGAAGACTCGGTCGGGGCCCTGCGCGGAGCCGGCTCAGGCCCCGCTAGCCTAGGCGCGGAGCGGCATGGGCCCGGTGTGAGCACGGGGGAACCCCTGGTTCCCCGTGAACCCCCTCCTTCCCGACGGGAGCTTCGTGCAAGCCTGCGCTGAGCCGGCTTAGGCCCCGCTAGCCTAGGCGCGGAGCGGCATGGGCCCGGTGGCCCAGCCGGTCTTCAAAACCGGTGCGGTCGTGTAACCCACGGCTCGGTAGGTTCGACTCCTGCGCCGCTCCGTTAAGCCGAAACCCGCTTGACCAAGCGAGATCGAGGCCCTCTTCACGGCCCCGGTCGCCGATGCGCGCGACGCACTGAGGGGCCCAGAAATCTCTTAACGCCCCGATGCACTGGCGCGCGACTGGCGCGCGCCGAGAGAGCGGCGCCGCTTCCAGGGCTGAGCTCTATGCGTGACCGGCTAGCCGTACCTCAAACGGCGAGCGGCGCGTTCAGGTTCCGACAGGTACGGCCGCGAGAGGCCGCAACATAGTCAAGGGGGAGGATCATGAGGCGCTTCGCGCTGGTGCTCTCGGCGTTCGTCATGCTCGCTTTCGCGGGCGCGATCGCTGCTCTTGCCGACTCCGTCGGCCCGATCACGTTTGAGCCGCCCACGTATACCGTCGGCGACATCAACGGTCAGAACGGCTGGATGAAGCTCAACCCGTTATTCGACGTGAAGGTGGCGAAGGTCGCGGACTTTCCGGCCGCTGCGGGGTATGGGTTCGGGCTCCAGGCGTTGCGTGCATCAGACGCGTATACAAGTGGAACTTTCGGCGATCAGACGTTCTCGCCGGGTCTCTCTCAGCCAGCCGGGGAGCCTCCGGCCCAGACGCACTTCGAGGGACGCTTCAGGATCGGGACGACGCAGGCCACCGTGCAGCCCGGCCTGCACATGTCCGTCAGCCCGGATGACGGTAACGGTTCGCGGATGAGCTACCTGCGCTTCGAAGACATGCCCGATGGGGTGCACGTGTTCTTCGACGACGTGACCGACCCTGGTCCGTTCCCCACGGTGGCGACCTTCAACGAGACCGACATCGCAACCCTCGACCGGGCGCACGCCCACTCGATCAGGTTCTCGATCGACTTCAAGACAGGTCCGGCCAACGACGTGGTCAAGATCTATATCGACGGCAACCTGAAGATCACCGGCACGACCTGGGAGGACTACTACCGCTACGACCCGGAGCAGATCGGCAACGGCAACATGGTCCCGACGGTCAAGAAGCTGCTGTTCCGCGAGAGTGGTGCGCCAGATCCGGGAAACCTCGGTCAGGGCTTCTTGGTCGACGGCGTGTATCTCGCATCCTCCACGCCCGTCGGCAACTGCGGCCGGAACGACGAGTCGGATCAGGCAGAGCGCCAGGCGCTCGACCACATGAACCAACAGCGGTCGGCGGCGTTCCTGCCTGCGTTGACAATGAACACGGCGAGCTCGGATGCGGCGCGCAAGCACTCCTGCGACATGCACGAGCACGGTAACAAGGGCGAGCAGGGGTCCGACGGCTCGATGTCGGCCGATCGCATGAGAGCGGCCGGCGTGCCGTTCCTCGTCAACGCGGAGAACAACGGCCTCGCTACCGACCTGGCCGCGACCAACGCACTAACTTCGATCGAGGGGGATCTCCTTACCGGGGCCTCCTCGAAGGCCAACATCCTCAATCCCGCTTTCACCCAGGTCGGCATCGGCGCCGTCTACCTCGACGGCGAGATGTATCTGACCGAAGACTTCACCGGCTAGTAGCAGGCTCTGAGCACGAGCGGCCGCGGGGGTCCCAGCCACCGCGGCCGCACCTGCACCGAGCACAAGCGCCGCAACTCACTCTCCGAAATAACGCGACCTGGCCTTCGATGAGGTGGGCGCTATGAAGGACCCGGAGGGAGAGGTCGCATTCCGCTGGGCCTGGCTGGCCAGAGCCGGAGCCGTAGCTCTCATCACCCTCAAGTTGCCACGGCTCGATTAGCGTGGTCATCGCGTCGACTTGAGCGAAGGGAATATCCCAGTTTCTTCAAAACTTGGTACTGGATTTGGTACCGGCCTGAGCGGATCTCATGGCACTTGCCGGTACGGAAGCGGAGCCAAAACCCGCTCCCGTTGCCAATCGGCGCTACCTCGGCAGACCTTCAAAACCGGTGCGGTCGTGTAACCCACGGCTCGGTCGGTTCGACTCCGGCGCCGCTCCGTTGAGCCGAAACTCGCCTAATAAGCGGGTTTCGGTGTCTTCGGACCCCGACACCGTCAGACCGCCCAAATCCGCTGCAGTCCGCTCGGGAGAGGGCGCTCACTGGCGCACAACTGGCGCGCGGAAGTCTCGCAGGTCCTTGCTTATTTCAGCAACACGCACGACCCACACACTCGCCTCATCCGTCCTCGGCCGTCCTCAGTGACGTCGAAGATCTTCGCAATCCCTGCTAGGCGCCGAGCACATGAACGACCGCCTGCGCATGCTTCCTAGAGGCTCGTGGGACTTCCAGCTGCCAACTGTCGCCGTTGTCGAACCTGATCGTCAGCGAGGAGGGGATACCCCTGCCGAGCTCAGTCGACGCCACGTCGCTGCGCGGGATACGTGCGATGACCTCATCCAGCGTGAACGTCACCAGGCCCTTGAGCTTGATCAGCGCCAGCTCGTCCTCGGTGACCGCCAGGTAGGCGACCCGGCCGAGGTCCGGCGTCTCCGCCACGACTTGCCCCTGCCGCTGCTGTGCCCTCTCACCGGCTGTGGCGCTGATCACACCGCCGAGAATCCCTCCCACACCAATGCCGGCAGACCCCGCGACCTTGCTCCTTGCGGCTCCCTTCGGATTGACCTTGACGCCGGCGAGCTGCGGCGAGCCGAGGGTCTCCGTGGGGGGCTCCGGTGACGCCGGAAGAGTCGAGCAGCGAGATCCCGAAGTCTCGCGAACATTGAGCCGACCCTAAGGGTGAACCACGATCCGACCATGGTTCCTGAGCGAGTTCCGAACCTTGATTACGAACCGAGGGCCGCAGCGGGGCCCTAGCCGCTGCCTATTTTCCGGTGGGTGCGTTGTTTGGATTGGTGTCGAGCTGAGCGTTCGGGTGCTGCGCGGCGATGCTCAGCAGCTGCTGATTCGCCGGGGTCATCGGCAGATAGCGGAGGTCGACGACCTTGAGCCGGACGATGCTTCCGCCTCTCTGCGGATCGTCGAGGTAGAGCGGTCGGTAGTTGTTCTTGTCGAAGTAGCCGACGAGGCTGTTGGGGAGGTTGATCTTGTAGAGCGAGGCTCCGTTGATCACGGCTGTGCCGACGAGCTGGGCGCGGCCGTCGTTGAGCTCCTGCCGGATCTGCGAGAGCGGATCGGTGAACGTCAGCGGCGCCGAGTCGGGCTGCTGGTAGATCGTGTTCGTCGAGGGGTCGTAGGAGGACGACGTTGTCCCGTTGTCCGACCCTTCGCCTAGATGGCCGGGTTCGCCTTTCGTCCACCGGCCTGCGTAGGGCGGGCTCGTCTGTTGCCACCACTCTCCCGTGAAGGGCGTTGCCCCGCCGACGGTGACGACCTTCTCGTGCAGAATCATGTTCGCGGGCGGCGTGACCGCCCTGAGCGCGTGATGGAGGATCGCGGCGTCCGCTGCGCTTGGACCGCCCGAGCCGCCGGTGCCGATCAGCGCCGCGAGGGACGTTGCGGCGACCGCGACGACCGCCGCAGCGGCAAACGCGATCCGCAAACGCAGGCGGCTCCGCCGCGGGGGCGGCTGCATTCGTTCGACGAGCTCGGCTCGGATCGCGAGGCGAAGCGCCTCGTCCGTCGCGCGGGGTTCCGCCAGTTGCGTCAGCTCACGCTCGAGCAGGTTGGAGTCGTTAGGCGTCGTCATGGGGGTACCTCCGTCGTAGCTCTTCAAGAATGCGGTGCATGCGCACGCGCACGGTTCCGGGAGCGGCACCGACCATCGCGCCGATCTCGTCGAAGCCGAGCCCAGCGCCGTAGCGCAGGGCGAGCAGATGTTGCTGCTCGGGTTGGAGCAACCTGATCAACGCGTGCAGGCGGTCGGATCGCTCGCACTCGAGGAACCGCTCTTCCGGGCCCGGCTCGGACGCCGGAGCGATCGCGAGCTCTTCGGCGAACGGCTCTGACGCCCGTTGCCGCTGCACGTCTCGCACCGCGTTCCGCGTGATCCCGAACAACCAACCGGCGAACGTGCCCTCGCCGCGGAAGCGGCCGAGCTGGGCCAGCGCGTTCGTGAACACCTGGCTCGTCACGTCCTCGCACACGGCCGCGTCGCGGATCCGCACCCGCGCGTAGCCGAGAACGCGCTCGAAGTAGCGGTCATACAACCCAAGGAACGCACACGGTTCCGCCCGCGCGGCTGCAACCAGCTCGGCATCCGGATCGACTGCCCGAGCGATCGGAGCAGGCGCAGCCAAGAGCGCCCTCACCTCCATGACCCACTCATCCTCTCACCGTCCTCTCCGACCGCGGTATTGACTCTCTGTCAAAGCAGGGACGGAAAACGACGGCTTGCGTTACAGGCTCTTCAAAAAGGCCCGCGCAAGCCGCGTAGCTGTCCGCTCACTAACGCGCCACTGTCAGGCAAAACCGGTGCGGTCGTGTGACCCACGGCTTGGTAGGTTCGACTCCTGCGCCGCTCTGTTCGGGCGGTTTTGGCTCCCGCGCTTGCCTGCGCACGCGAAAATCCGCACAATACGCACGCATCCCCCAGGCATCGCCCAAACGTTTACTTGGAGGAGAG
>JBARRQ010000040.1:0-8443 GCA_049644305.1 Gaiellaceae bacterium | reverse complement strand
GCGCCTAACCTCTCGGCGTGAGAGTTCTCGGAATCGATCCGGGCACAGCTGCGTGCGGGTACGGCATCGTCCACGAAAGAGGCGGACGCCTCAAGGCCATCGACCACGGCTGGTGGCAGACCTCTGCGCGCCGGCGCCCCGAGCTGCGCCTGAAGAAAATCTTCGACGGCGTAACAGACCTGATGGAGGAATTCGAGCCGGACGCCGTCGTGCTCGAAGAGTCCTTCGTCGGCGTCGACGCCCGTACCGCGCTCTCCGTGGGACAGGCGCGCGGCGCAGTGCTCGTCGCGGCCGCTTCGTTCGGCGTCGAGTGCGCTGAGTACGCACCCTCTCGTGTAAAACAGGCCGTCTGCGGCTATGGACGCGCGGAGAAGGCACAGGTGCAGCGCATGGTCACGACCATCCTCGGCTTGAAGGCGGTTCCGACGCCTCAGCATGCCTCCGACGCCCTCGCCGTCGCGATTTGCCACGCGCTCGCGCCGCCTCTTCTGAGGGCCGCCGGGTGATCTCCCGCCTCCGCGGGGTTCCGGCCGGGCGCACCGGCGAGCGCCTCGTGCTCGACGTCGGAGGCGTGGGCTATGCGCTGAGCGTCACGCCCACCGCCCAACGCCTTGCCGAGCGCGGGGAAGAGGTGACGCTGGAGACCTACCTGCACGTGCGGGAGGACGCGCTCCAGCTGTACGGGTTCGGCGAGCCGGCGGAGCGCGAGCTGTTCGAGCACCTGCTCGCGGTTTCCGGCGTCGGGCCGAAGGTTGCGCTAGCGATCGTCTCGGGCTCGCCGCCGGCCGAGCTACGCCGTGCGATCGCGCTCGAGGACACGGCCCGCTTCGAGGCGATCCCAGGGATCGGCAAGAAAACTGCGCAGCGCGTCGTGCTCGAGCTGAAGGAGAAGCTGGGCTCGGTCGCAGCGGCCGCAGAGCCCGGTCACGTCGGCGCTCGCGACGCGCTCGTCGAGCTGGGCTACTCGATCGTGGAGGCAGAGCGGGCCCTTGCCGAGATCGACCCGGATCTTCCGATCGAGGAGCAGGTCCGGCGAGCGCTGAAGGAGGCGGCATGACGGAGACGCAGTTCTTGGCGCCGGCCGTCAGCCCCGAGGAAGACGAGCTCGAGCGCTCTCTGCGCCCGCGCCGCCTGGACGAGTTCGTCGGTCAGGAGCGGGTCAAGGAGCAGCTCGAGATCGCGCTGGAAGCAACTCGCTCGCGAGGCGAGGCTCTGGACCACGTGCTGCTGATCGGCCCCCCGGGCCTCGGCAAGACGAGCCTTGCCTACATCGTTCGCGAGGAGCTCGGCGTCGGCCTGCGCTCCGCAGCGGGCCCGGCGCTCGAGCGCAAAGGTGACGTCGCCGCGATCCTGACTGCGCTCGGCGAACGCGACGTCCTCTTCATCGACGAGATCCACCGCCTGAACCGCGCGGTCGAGGAGATTCTCTACCCGGCCCTCGAGGATTTCAGGCTCGACATCATCGTCGGCCAGGGCCCGGCTGCTCGGACGCTGACGCTCGACCTGCCGCCCTTCACCCTCATCGGCGCGACCACGCGAACCGGGCTCCTGACGTCGCCGCTCCGCGACCGCTTCGGGATGACCTTCCGGCTCGAGCACTACGAGCCGGAGGAGCTAGCACGCATCGTGCGCCGCTCTGCGCGGATCCTGGAGGTGGAGGTCGCGGAAGAAGCCGCTGACGAGATCGCCCGCCGCTCCCGGGGGACACCGCGGATCGCCAACCGGATCCTGCGGAGGGTGCGAGATGTCGCCGAGGTGCGGCACCAGGGCGTGATCACCACGGAGATCGCGCGGGAAGCGCTCACGCTGCTCGAGGTGGACGAGCGCGGGCTGGAACGAATCGACCGGGCGCTTCTGCGCGCGATCGTGGAGAAGTTCGAGGGCGGCCCCGTAGGCCTCTCAACTCTCGCCGTCGCTCTGGGAGAGGAGCCGGACACGATCGAGGACGTCTACGAGCCCTACCTACTACAGCTCGGCTTCCTCCAACGCACGCCTCGCGGCCGGATCGTCACGAAGCTCGGACGCGAGCACGTCGGGGCCCCGGCGGCCGACGACACCAGCCTGTTCTAGCAGGCTCTCGTGAAACCCGTGTCGTCGGGATGCAGGCTTACCGGGACGCCCCCTCGACGAACCGGCCGAGCACCGTGTCCCACCCGCTGGAGTAGCTGGCGAACGTGTCGCGCGCGTCCTCGCCGTAGCTCTCCCAGCCGCGGTGCTCGAGCTCGACTCGGGTGCGGTCGCCCTCGGCGAGAAACCGCACCTCGAGCTGGGTCGAGGGGTTCCCGGGCGTGACGTGCCAGTCGAGCACGAAACGGCTGGGAGGCTCCCAGACCAGCACGCTCGCCCACTCGTGCTCTTCGCCGTTTGCCGCGCGGTCGTACACGCGGCCGCCCACCCGTGGCTCGAAGACTCCGGCCTCGGGCCGCTCGCCTGTCGGTGAGTGAGTCTCGTAGGGCCACCAGGTGGAGATCCGCGCCGTGAACGTCTCGAAGGCGTGCTCCGGGGAGCAGTCGACTACGACGCTCTTGCGCACCGTCAGGTCCTCCGCTTGCGTGCTCATTTCTTCCTCCTCTCGCCTTCGGCCTCCGCCTTGAAGGCGGCCAAGGCCTCCGTCCAGAAATCGTCGAAGTAATCGCGGATCTCGCCCAGCCCGTCTGGGTCGACCCGGTAGAACCGGCGCGTTCCGTTGCGCCGCTCCGTCACGAGCCCCGCCTCCTTCAAGATGCGAAGGTGCTGCGACACGGCAGGCCGGCTGACAGGCAGGCCGGCCGCGAGCTCGCCAACCGACCGCTGTCCCTCCCGCAAGAGCTCGAAGATCGTCCGTCGGGTGGGGTCTCCCAACGCGTCCATGCCATTTCGGTAAGTCACTACTTACGTAAGTTTAGACTTACGCTTTGAGGGTGTCAAGCCCTCCGGAACTGAAGCTCATGCCAGGACGGCGTCGGCGCGAGCTCGAGCAGCGCCCGCTCGCCGCCGGGCTCGAGGTAGGCAAAGTCGGAGGAGCCGTCGTCCCAGGCGACGTCGAGGCGGCCATCCTTGACGCGATGGTCGAGCCAGGCTCCGCGGAAGACCAGCTTGCGCAGCCAGTAGACGAGCGATTCGCCGTCGACCAGCGAGAGCCGTTCCCAGTGGCGAACGAGGTAGCGTCCGAGCTCGCTGCGGGGCTCCTCGATCAGCCCGTCCGCGGTCAGCTCGACGAGGTCCTCGGTCTCATCTTCGTCGAGCTCGTTGTCGTCCACGATGCCGAGCTTGTAGGCGGCCGACGAGACCCGCTGCGCGAAGTCCGCCGCGTTGAAGCTGAAGCGAAGCCGGAGAAACTCGACGACGACGTCGTTGCCGGACGAGTAGTTCTCGACGTCCACGGGTGGAGGATAGCCCTCGCACTAGACTGACTCGGGTGAGCCTCCGGGCGGCGCTTGTTTCCGGCCTCGTGACGGCGGGGCTCGTGCTTCTGACGGTCTGGATCTTCGAGCTCCCACTGGAGCGCGCAGCGGTACTCGCGCCGGTGCTGGTCGTCGTGACCGGGGCGGCCGCCGGACTGGTCGTGCTCTGGACGAAGGTCGGCTGGGAGGCGCTGAGGGGGCGTGAGCACCCGTGGCGGCTCGTCGGGCTCGCGGTGACGGTGATCGCGTTGATCGTCGTGCTGTCGCTGTTCGGGGTGAAGCTGCCTCGCGAGTAGGGGACTTCCAGCGCCGTCCGGCGGCCTCCGTACCGTGGGCTGCCCATGTCTCGTCCCTGGAAGCTGCGCAGCCCGGCACCGCTCGAGCAGGTCGATGCTCTCGTCCGCGACCTCGGGCTGGCGCGGACGACTGCAAGCGTGCTCGTCCGGCGCGGGTACGCCGACCCCGCCGCAGCCGGAGCCTTCCTGGCTGCCGAGCTGCCGGAGCACGATCCATTCCTGCTCGGCGACATGGCGGCCGCCTGCGAGGCAATCCGCAAAGCAGTAGCCGCAGGAAAGCGCATCTGTGTCCACGGCGACTATGACGCGGACGGCATCTGCGCGACGGCCGTCGCCGTGCTCGTTCTGCGCGAGCTCGGCGCGGACGTGGCATGGCATCTGCCGAGCCGCTTCGACGAGGGCTACGGCGTGCGCAGCGAGACCCTCACGCGCCTCGCCGAGGAAGGTTGTGGGCTCGTCGTCACCGTCGATTGCGGGGTGACCGCGGTCGAGGAAGTCGCGCACGCGCGCGAACTGGGACTCGAGGTAGTCGTCACGGATCACCACCGAGCCGGAGCGGAGCTGCCCTCGTGCCCCGTCGTCGGTCCGTACAGCGGCGGCTACCCGTTTCGCGAGCTCTGCGGCACTGGGGTCGTCTGGAAGCTCGGGCAGGCGCTGCTCGGAACGGAGTCGGACGCGCTTCGACGACATCTTGATTTGGTTGCGCTGGCGACAGTCGCCGACGTCGTCCCCCTCGTGGACGAGAACCGTGGGCTCGCGGTTGCCGGCCTCCGCGTGCTTGCCCGTACTCAGAAGCTCGGCCTGCGCGAGCTGATGCGCTCCGCACGTGTCGATCCGGCGGCCGTGGATGCTGGCGCGATCGGCTTCAGGCTCGCGCCGCGCCTGAACGCCGCGGGCAGGCTCTGCCGGCCGGAGGCAGCGCTCGAGCTCCTGCTCACCGAGGATCAGGAAACGGCATCGAAGCTGGCGGCCGAGCTCGAGGAGCTGAACCGAGACCGACAGGCGGTCGAGGAGCGGATTCTCAGGGAGGCGGCGGAGGCGATCGAGGAATGGCCGGAGGCCCGCCGTCGGCATCGCGCGTACGTCGTCACGGGTGAAGGCTGGCACGAGGGCGTGATCGGGATCGTCGCGTCGCGGCTCGTCGAGCGCTACAACCGGCCCGTCGTGCTGATAGCCGGTGCGGAGGGCGACTGGAAGGGCTCCGGCCGCTCGATTCCGGCCTTCGACCTCCACGACGGCCTGCGCGAATGCGCGGACGACCTCGAACGGTGGGGCGGACACGCCGCGGCAGCGGGTCTCTCCATACGCCCGGAGCGCCTCGCCGCTTTTGCCGATGCGTTCGCCGCCGTGGCGGATGCCGCCCTCGGCGAGGAAGAGCTGCGCCCGCTGACCACCGTTGATGCGCTCGTGCACGGCGCCGACCTAACGCTCGAGCTGGCCGCCGAGCTCGCGCAGCTCGCCCCGTTCGGCCTCGGCAACCCGAACGTCACGCTGTTGCTTGCCGGCTGCGAGGTGGTCGAGCCGACGGCCGTGGGCGACGGCAAGCACCTGCGTTTCCGGGTCCGTGCGGACGGGCGCGACTCAGGCTCTGCAATCGCCTTTCGGCTCGGTGCGCAGCTCGAGCGGCTCCGGCGCGTCGGCCGCTACGACGTGGCGTTTCGGCTCGAGGCCAACCAGTGGAACGGCACGGTCGCGCCGCAGCTGAATGTGCGGCAGGTGTTCGAGGCCGACGAGCAGTATGTCGACCGGCGCGAATGGCTCAAATCCGAATGGCGCAAGCCCCCCGAGGCGCGCGACGCGAGGGCCTCGGGAATCTTCGACGAGCTCGCCCTCGACGGCGGCAGCAGGGGTCATCTCCTCGAGTCCCAGCGCTTCCTCGAGTTGCTGAGCGAGACCGAGCTGGCCCGGGCAGCCTAGGAGTACGCTTCCCTCAGATGCGCGTTCTCGAGAAGCTTCGGCGGTTCCGGCTTCGTTCTTTCGACCGGTCCGACTACAGCGTCGAGTCCGAGCGTTCCGTCGACAACGTGGACGCCTTTGCGGCGACCGGCGGGAGGGGCCTCGGCGCCACCAGTGGCGCGGGTCACGCCCAGTTTCCGCCGAATTACGTCAAGCCAGACGACGGCCGGCCCCGGCACTGACAGCGGCCGGCTGAACGCGCCGCGGGCGCCAGGGGCGCGTCTCGCGGGCGGCTTCGTCGAGCGCGACGAGGAGTCGCGCCAGTTCGGCGGCTTTCCGTTCTTGGCGACGTTTTCGCACGGCATTCATCTTTCGGCTTGGGGGAGTCCCCTCCTTTAGAGCGAATTACCACTCTCGGCGGCCCGAAAACCCGGGAGTACACTTTTTGTATGACCGTCCTCGAGGCAGGTGAGCGTCACAAGGAGCTGATTGAAGAGCTCATCTCGGACGTTGCCGCCTACAACCCCGACGTCGACAAGGACTTCCTGCGGCGCGCCTTCAGCTTCGCAGCGAGGGCTCACGAGGGCCAGCAGCGCCGCTCCGGCGAGTCCTTCATCAACCACCCCTGGGGAGCAGCCAAGATCTGCGCCGAGCTGCGGCTCGACGAGCAGACGATCGCCGCGGCGCTCCTGCACGACGTCGTCGAGGACACAGGGAGAGACATCAAGGAGGTCCGGGACGAGTTCGGCGACGAGATCGCCCAGCTTGTCGAGGGCGTCACGAAGCTGACGCGCGTGCAGTTCCAGAGCCGCGAGCAGGCCGAGGCGGAGAACTACCGGAAGATGGTCGTGGCGATGGCGCAGGACGTGCGCGTGATCCTGATCAAGCTCGCCGACCGCCTCCACAACATGCGGACGATCGAGTACCTGGGCAAGCAGAAGCAGATCCAGAAGGCGAAGGAGACCCTCGAGGTCTACGCGCCGCTCGCGCACCGCCTCGGGATCAACAAGCTCAAGTGGGAGCTCGAGGATCTCGCCTTCACGACGCTTCACCCCCGCAAGTACGAAGAGATCAAGGCGATGGTCAGCGAGCGCCGAGCCGACCGTGACGAGCACGTGCGCGAAGCGGCGATGGTGCTGAAGGCCGAGCTCGAGAAGGTCGACATCCCAGCCGAGATCTCCGGCCGCGCGAAGCACTTCTACTCGATCTACGACAAGATGGCCAAGAAGGGCCGCGAGTTCAACGAGATCTACGACCTCACGGCCATGCGCGTGATCGCCGAGCGCGGCGGCGACGAGGGCACGCGCGACTGCTACGGCGCGCTCGGCCTGATCCACTCGCTGTGGAAGCCGATGCCGGGCCGCTTCAAGGACTACGTCGCAATGCCCAAGCTGAACGGCTATCGGGCTCTGCACACGACCGTGATCGGGCCCGAGGGCCGGCCGCTCGAGATCCAGGTGCGCACCCGCGAGATGCACGAGACCGCCGAGTTCGGCGTGGCCGCACACTGGCTCTACAAGGTCGGCAAGAAGGGCGGGCCCGCGGACGAGGAGTGGCTCGCGTGGATTCGCCAGCTAATGGACTGGGAGGAGGACGAGGCCGACCCGCGAGAGTTCATCAAGGCGTTCCGCACCGACCTGTTCGACGACGAGGTCTACGTCTTCACGCCGAAGGGCGAGGTGAAGGTGCTCCCCGCAGGCTCGACGCCGATCGACTTCGCCTACGCGGTTCACACCGATGTCGGCCACCGCACCGTCGGCGCGAAGATCAACGGCCGCATCGTTCCGCTCCACTACCGGCTGAAGAGCGGCGACTTCGTCGAGATCCTGACGACGAAGGCGGGGCGGGGCCCCTCGCGCGACTGGATGTCCCTTGCGGCGTCATCGCGTGCTCGGAACAAGATCCGGCAGTGGTTCTCGCGCGAGACGCGCGAGGAAACCGAGCAGAAGGGCCGCGAGGCGCTGGAGACGGCTCTGAAGAAGCAGAACCTGCCGTACAAGAAGCTGCAGGGGTCGTCGGTGCTCGCGCAGGTGATCCGCGAGACCGGCTTCAAGAAGGCGGAGGACTTCTACCTCGCGCTCGGCTCGGGCAAGCTCCAGGCCGGCCAGATCGTCAACAAGGTGATCCAGCGGCTGAAGACGGAGCAGGTCGCCGAGGAGGAAGCCGTTCCGCTGAAGGCGCCCAAGGCGCGACATGCCGTCTCGAGCGACAACGTCGGCATCAACGTCCCGGGGGTGGCCGACGTGCTCGTGCGCCTCGCGAAGTGCTGCACGCCCGTTCCCGGGGACAAGATCGTCGGCTACGTCTCGCTCGGGAAGGGCATCACGATCCACAGGGAGGACTGCTCGAACGTGAAGGCGCTACGGCGCAATCCGGAGCGGTTCACGAAGGTGTCCTGGGACGGCGGGGGCGCCACCCGGAGCTTCCGCGTGCAGATCGCGGTCGACTCGTGGGACCGGCCGCGCCTGCTGGAGGACGTGGCGCGCACATTCGCCGAGCACGGGGCCAACATCGTCGAGTACGGCGGCCACGTCGAGGACCAGCTGGCGAAGAACTGGTACGTGGCGGAGGTCGGCGAGCTGAAGTCGCTGCGCAGCCTGTTGACGGCGTTGCGGAACCTCGACGCCGTCTTCGACGCCTTCCGCGTCACGCCCTCCTGAAACGGCCTCCACGCGTCCCTCGATCGAGCGATCGGGCGAATCCCCCTTTTGGGGGATCGTCCCTCGAATGAGCGGGGTACCTCGAACGAGGGATAGCGCTTCGGGCGGAGCTGACTACAACGAGAGTAGGGGAGGGGGGCTTCTCACCAAGAGAGCTGCGGCGCCCGCTCGTTTTCGAGGACGGCGGGTGGGTGCCCAGCCTCTCGAC
>JBARRQ010000039.1:0-1694 GCA_049644305.1 Gaiellaceae bacterium | reverse complement strand
GCACGGCGCTCGTGGCCTACCGCTTCGCCGTGGCCGCCGTGGTGACCGGCAGCTGCTCACTCGTCGAAGCATCCTGGCGGGTCGTGCTCAACGTCGTCGGCGGAGGCGCGGTCGGGCTTGCCGTCGGCTACCTCATCCGGCAGCTCCGCCGCAGGCTCGACAACCCTCCGGTCGAGATCACGATTGCCCTACTGAGCGGCTACTTCGGCTACCTGCCGGCGCAGGCGGCCGGGGTCTCGGGCGTCCTCGCCGCCGTCACGGTCGGCATCTACATGGGATTGCACACGCCGGAGCTGACCACGGCGCGGACTCGGCTCCAGGGGCAGGGCGTCTGGGAGATCACCTTCCTGTTACTCAACGGCCTCCTCTTCGCGCTCGTCGGCCTGCAGCTCCCGTCGATCGTCGACCGGCTGTCCGGGAGGTCGACGGTGCAGCTCGCCGGCTACGCCGCGCTGGTCAGCGGGGTTGTCGTCGGCGCTCGGTTCGCGTGGATTTTCTTCACCAGCTACCTGCCGCGCCTCATCAGCAGCTGGATGCGCGAACGCGACCCGGCTCCCACCCTGGGGTCGAAGACAATCCTGGCCTGGTCGGGCATGCGGGGCGCAGTCTCTCTCGCAGCCGCGCTCGCGCTTCCGCTCACAACGAACGCCGGCGCGCGTTTTCCCGAGCGAGACCTGATCGTCTTCCTCACGTTCGGAGTCATCTTCGCCACACTCGTCGTTCAGGGTCTGACTCTGCCGGCGCTGATCCGCTTGGCGGCACCCGACGACGGCGGCGTCGCCGACAGGGAGGAGGCCAAGGCTCGCATCCAGGCGGCGGAGGCGGGGCTCGCACGCCTGGAGGAGCTCCTCGACGAGGAGTGGGTGCGCGAGGACACGGCCGAACGCCTCCGCGGCCAGTACGACTTCCGGCGTCGGCGCTTTCTGTCCCGCCTCGATCCCGACGGCGACACGAGTGTCGAGGACCGCTCTCTCGACTTCCAGCGCCTTCGGCACGAGCTTCTCGACGCCGAGCGGAACGCGGTCACCGAGCTCCGGCGCGCCGGGGAGATCGACGATGACGTCATGCGCCGCATCGTCCGCGACCTCGACCTCGAGGACGCCCGCCTCGAATTTTGAGCCTCAGGCCTGGAGCAGCTCGGTGAACCTGCGTAGGGCCTCGTCCGTCCGCTCCGGGTCTGGCGCGGTCAGGCGGTCGAGCAACAACCCGCGAATCACCGCGACGAACAGAGTCGCCGTCGCGGAATCGAGCGTCTCCGGCCGCCAGCGCGAGCCCAGGAACTCGAGCCAGTCGCCGATCATCGGCCGGCCGCGCCCTACGTGGGGCTCGGGATGAGCGAGCGCGTGGACGTAGGTCTCGAAGAAGAGACGCATGAACGGCGCCCGCTTGTCAGCGCTCACCCAGTCCCAGACTCCTTTCAGGGTCTCTCCCGAGCCCGTCCCAGGCATCGTCTGCAACTCGGCCAGGCGCTCGGCCAGGCGGCGCCGGATCTCGGCTAGCACTTCGTCGACCAGCTGCTCCTTGCTCCCGAAGTCGTAGAGGAGCATCCTCGTGCTTGTGCCGAGCGCGGCTGCGAGAGGCCGCAAGCTGAGGCCCTCGAGCCCGTGCTCGAGGACGTAGTCCGCCGCTCTGGCAAGCGTCCTCTCGCGGCGTTCTGGGTCGGGCGGCCTGGCCATTGTCTCCTCGACGAGTTA
>JBARRQ010000038.1:0-12112 GCA_049644305.1 Gaiellaceae bacterium | reverse complement strand
CCGACGAGCCGGGACACGGAGTGCTTCTCCATGTACTCCGACATGTCGACCTGGATCATCGCGTCCTCGTCGCCGAAGAGGAACTCTGCGAGCGTGCGGGCTAGCTCGGTCTTGCCGACGCCAGAGGGGCCGAGGAAGATGAACGAGCCTGTCGGGCGCTTCGGGTCCTTGATTCCGGCGCGGGCGCGGCGAATGGACTTCGAGACCGCGACGATCGCCTCCTCCTGGCCGATCACGCGCTTGTGGAGCTCGTCCTCCATCCGGATGAGCTTCTGGGACTCGGCCTCGGTCAGCTTGAAGACGGGGATGCCGGTCCACATCGAGACGATGTCGGCGATCTCCTCCTCGCCGATCTCGGGCTGCTCGGCGGTGCCCTCCTCGGCGCGCCAGTTCTCCTCCAGCTCGCGCTTCTTCTGCGACAGCTTGCGCTCCTTGTCGCGGAGCGACGCGGCCTTCTCGAACTCCTGCGCCTCGATCGAGGCTTCCTTGTCCTTGCGCACCTTCTCGATCTCGTCCTCGAGCTCGCGGTAGCGCGGCGGGGCGCTCATGGTCTTGATCCGCATCCGCGAGGCCGCCTCGTCGATCAGGTCGATCGCCTTGTCGGGCAGGTGCCGGTCCTGGATGTAGCGATCCGAGAGGATCGCGGCGGCGCCGAGCGCCTCGTCGGAGATCTTGCAGCGGTGGTGGGCCTCGTAGCGGTCGCGCAACCCGCGCAGGATCTGGACCGTGTCGTCCACGGTCGGCTCGTCCACGCGGATCTGCTGGAAGCGCCGCTCGAGGGCCGCGTCGCGCTCGAGGTACTTGCGGTACTCGTCCAGCGTCGTCGCGCCGATCGCCTGCAGCTCGCCGCGGGCGAGAGCCGGCTTCAAGATCGAGGCCGCGTCGATCGCGCCTTCGGCCGCGCCGGCGCCGACGAGGTTGTGGAGCTCGTCGATGAACAGCACGATGTCGCCGCGCTGGGTGATCTCCTTCATCACCTTCTTCAGGCGCTCCTCGAACTCACCTCTGTACTTCGACCCGGCCACGAGGGCGGCGAGGTCGAGCGTGTAGATCTGCTTCCCCTTCAGAAGCTCGGGGACCTGGTTGGACGAGATGCGAGCCGCGAGCCCCTCGACGACGGCCGTCTTGCCGACGCCGGGCTCTCCGATCAGCACCGGGTTGTTCTTCGTGCGCCGCGAGAGGATCTGCATCACGCGCTCGATCTCGGTCTGCCGCCCGACGACGGGGTCGAGCTTGCCCTCGGCGGCCAGCTTGGTCAGGTTGCGCCCGAACTGGTCGAGGAGCTTCGAGCTCTTCGACTTCTCGCCCGGCGCGCCGCCCGCGCCCTGCTGCCGCCGGCCGGGGCCGGAGAGCATGCGGATGATCTCGTTGCGGATCTTCTCGGCGTCGGCGTCGAAGTCGAGCAGGATCCGCGCGGCGACGCCCTCGTTTTCCCGCACGAGGCCGAGCAGGATGTGCTCGGTCCCGATGTAGTTGTGCCCGAGCGACAGCGCCTCGCGAAGCGCGAGCTCCAGAACCTTCTTCGCCCGGGGAGTGAACGGGATCTGGCCGGTCGTGACCTCGTCGCCCTGGCCGACGATGCGGGCGACCTGGGCGCGGACCTCCTCGACGGTGATGTCGAGCGACTCGAGCACGCGCGCGGCGAGGCCTTCCTCCTCGCGGAGCAGGCCGAGCAGGATGTGCTCGGTCCCGATGTAGTTGTGCTTCAGCGCTCTGGCTTCGTCCTGAGCGAGGACAACTACCTGGCGAGCTCTTTCGGTGAACCGTTCGAACAATTTGCCGTTTTCCCCCGTGGTCCGCTTGAAAGTCCCTGAGGGCTAATCGTAGCGAAGGGGTCGGGGGGTGTCGCGGGCCGTACCGAGACGTTCGAGAGGCGTTTCTTTTTGCCTCCAAATCGGGTTGAATTGGTCCAGAACCGGGGATCGAGGAGGCATGGGGAGACGATTGTCGTCGTTACTGTTGTTCGTTGCGGGCTACCTCGCGATGGCCTCGCTCGCGCCGGCCGTGGCCGCTGCCCCGGCCCTGCTCAGCTTCTTCGCGGGCGTTCTCCTGCTCGTCCGCGAGCCGCAAGCGGTCACGGAGTAAGGAGAGCCCGGCCGTCCCGGGCGGCGAGACGGCCGGCTCAGCTCGGGCTATGGAGCCCAGTACTCGGCAGTATCGGACTTCAGGCCCTTCAGCCTTAGACCGCCGTCCACGTAGACGCACTTCATGGTCACGTGGTCGTTGACGTTGAAAGCGCTCAGATCGGCACCCGCCGGCACTGCGCAGGTGACCGGGTCGTGCCCGTCGGCCTGGACGGAGATGGTGTCCGAGGTGAGAGCGGTGATCGCCCCGCCGAACACCAGGTACTCGGGCGGGGGCGGCTCCTTGTGCTTGATGGCCTTCAGCGTCCAGACGCCGTCGAGCTTCTTGCAGAACATCACCACGAGATCTCCCACCGCGTATCCGGAGACGTCGAAGCCCTCCGGGACGGCGCAGCTGGCCGGGTCGTGCCCGTCAGCCTGGACGGTGATCGTCCCGCCGAGATCGGTGATCTTCCCGGCCGCTTCGAGGTACTCGCTCTCCCCGTCCTTCTTCTTCAGGGACAGCAGCACCGGGTGTCCGTCCTGGAACTTGCAGGTCATGAGGACACGCTGGCCGGCCACGAAGCCCGAGAGGTCGAAGCCGTCCGGCACAGCGCATCGCACCGGCTCGTGGTGCTCCTCGAGCTTCACGGTCACTGCGTCGGCCGACAGCGCCGCCAGCACTCCCACGACGGTGAACTGGCTCTTCGGGGCGTTGATGTCGACGTCGCCGTCGCCCGTGTCACCGCCCTCTTCGTTCTCTGCCTTCACCAGGGTGAAGCTCCCGTCAGTCTCGACGGTCACGACGAGCGCGATCTGGTCGCCGGGGGCGAAGGTCGGCACGACCGTGCCCGCGGGCACCTTCACGAAGACGCGGCCGTGATGGACGACGGCCAGCTCGATCGTGCCGTCCCCGGCCGTAGCGAGGTAGATGCCCTCGAGAACGAGCTTGTCGGAATGGCCGACCTTGTTCAGGTCCCCGCCGCGAGTCTCGAGCAACCCGCCTTTGACGGAAGCGTCGCAGTCGACCTCGTCGCCGGGCGCGAGCCCTCCTGAGCCTTCAGAAGCGCCGGTCTTGGCGCCGCTCCGGACGCGTAGCGCAAAGACGCTGCCGCCGGCAGAGATGAACAGCCGGGGGCCTTTCACGGCGACAACGGTCCCGCGGAAGTGGACCCGTCTCGCCTTGCCGGAAATCCTGACCTTGCCCGCGGCGAACGTGCCGTCGGGTAGAGCTGCGCCCTGTACGGTGACCATCCGTCCGACCGGGACGCGCTGATACGCCTCCCGCGCGCGAACGGTGCGAACGACTCCGTTGGGGGAGACGATCACGAGCGCCTTGCGGGCGGGCTTCTTGGCAATGACGATGCCCTTGAGCGTCGCGGCCCCGGCGGTGGCGGGCAGGGCGACGGCGAGAGCCGTGATCGCTGCGGCGAAGAGAAGAGCTCTCTTCATTCGGGTGTGCCTCCTCTCGACCGGCGAGCCGGCCGCAGGCTGATTGCCCCGCTGGCCGGCCCGTCGGATCGGTGCTTGACGGCGGCGGTCGGGCGGCAACCGCACTCCTGCTCGAGAGGAGCATCGGCCGAATTCCCAAAGTCTTGCGGAAACTCACTCCGCCGAGTCACCGCGAACGAGGGATTGCGCACCTAGGGTCGGGACGCTTCGACGCCGGAGCCGGGCTTAGCCCGGCGGGAGGCTCACCAACGGAGGTTTCCCCGCGCTACTCGGCTTGCGCGAAGTAGCGGCGCACGGCCCAGACCGTCATCAGCAGGATCTTGAAGTCGAGCCAGAGAGACCAGTTCTCGATGTAGTAGTTGTCCCACTCGACGCGATCGTTGAGCGAGGTCTTGCCGCGCAGACCGTGCACCTGTGCCCAGCCGGTGATTCCGGACTTGGCGCGGTGCCGGTCGCCGTAGCGGTGGACGTTTCGCTCGAAGAGCTGCACGAAGTCCGGACGCTCCGGCCGCGGCCCGATCAGGCTCATCTCACCCCGGAGCACGTTCAGCACCTGGGGGAGCTCGTCGAGCGACGTGCGACGGAGGAACGTGCCGAAACGGGTCCGGCGGTCGTCGCCCTCGACGCCGCCCGGCGCGGTGTCATGCGGTAGGTCGGGCAGGGTCACCGGCTCTGTCGGCGCGCGCATCGAGCGGAACTTGAACATCCAGAAGCTCCTCCCGTCGCGGCCGATGCGCGGCTGCCGGAAGAAGATCGGCCTGCCGACGGAGACGAGCGTCCCTAGCGCGAGCAGGAGGAGGACCGGCGCGCCGACGACGAGGATCCCGGCCGCGATCAGGCGGTCGAGCCCGTGCTTCACGGCGAACTGCCACCCCTTTGGGTCGGTCTTCCGAGTCGAAAGCAGCGGTAGGCCGCCGATGTGCTCGACGGAGAGCCGCTCGGTGACGCTCTCGAAGAGCCTCGGGACGAGCGAGACGCCGACGCCGAGAGCTTCGCAGCGCTTGATCTCTCGCAACAGGACCTCACTCGGCGCGGTCGAGAACGTGACGACGACGTGCTCGATGCCATGCTGCTCGACGAGGCGCTCGAGGTCCCAGCTCGCCCCCAGCACGGGCACAGGCAGGCCTGGCTCGTCGAGGGGCTCCTTGTCGAGGAAGCCGACCGGGTGCAGGCCGAACTCCGGGTGCTCGAGCAGGCGTCGCGCGGTCAGGCGGCCGATCCGGCCCGCGCCGACGATGAGAGCCGGCTTGGCGAGCTCCCCTTGCCGGCGGGCCCTGATCTGGGCCCAGTCGAGGGCGATGCGACCCGCGGCCAGGTAGACGGCGCTGAAGGCGAAGAGGCGAAGGGATTGGGAAGCGAGGCCGTCGACGTTCCCCGGCAAGATGATCCTCGCCGTCACAACGGTCATCGAGGCAAGGGCGGTCGTCGCCACGATGGTGCGCACGTCGTCGAGGGTCTGGAGGCGTACGTGCCAGGAGTACATGCGCCGCAGATAGAGCACGAGGAGGGCGATTGCCCCGTATCCAATGAGCCACACCGGCGACATCGGGGCGATGCCCGCCTTCCTCGCGCCGACGTCTGCGGCGAGCGCCGCAGCGGCCAGCATGGCGGCGTCGAGGATCAGCGTTCCGCGTGTCCACGAGCCGACCGCGCGCAGACGCCGAAGCGCAAGCGCCTCGGAGTGCTCGAGCTCGAGCGGCTCGAGGATCGGAAGCGCCTCGACGCTCGTCAGCGGTCGCGTGGCCATGTTGCGGCTCCCGGCTGCTCTTGTCGGTCCCTAGACCGCCGCGCTACTTCTTCGCCCGGCCGAGCCTACGCATGCCCGTGCCCGCTGCGAGCAGGACAGCGCCGCCCGCGGACATCAGCGCGAGATCGAGGCCCGTGAACGGAAGACCGCCCTTGGGCTTCACAGCCTGCGCCCCGAGCGCCTGCTGGACCGCTCCCTGCGCGCCGACGTGCGGATACCCCTGGAGCGCCGCGTCCCTCAGCGCACGCTCGAGATCCGCCCGCGAGTACTTGTGGTCGAGCCGACCGTTGTTGGCGTAGTCCCTGTAGATCTGCTGCGGAGTGGCACCGAGTGCCGCAGGGGCTGCGGCCAACGCGACAGCCGCGCAGGCGCCGACCCCCCAGATCATGAATTGCCGCCTCACCTTGCTCCCTCCTCCTCCTCTGGCCGCCTGAACTAGGAGCCAATACCTCTCGTAACTCCGCGCCTTGGCGCCCCTTACCGGCAGAAGATCTCCACTTCTGCCGATTTTTGAACATTCTTCCTTTCCCCACCCCGCACGGTAGTTGGCGTCTGGCCCCGGGGCAAGAGCCAATTTTCTCCGAAGTAACGCAAATTCCGCTCGATCGGATGCTCGCCCGAACCTGCTTAAGTGCGTCGAAAGTGCGGTTCGACCCCGGAACTGCGGCGCGAGTGCTGCCGACGGCCGGCCTGGCCGCGGCGGCATGGGCGCTCGCCTGGCTCGCCACGGGAAGCACGGACGCCGGCGACTGGCTCCCGTATGCGTTTCTGGCGGGGCTGCTCCTCGCCGCCCTGGTCGTGAGCGGCGGGGCCGCCCGACCACATACGAAAGAGCTCGTCGCGGTCGGTGCGCTCCTTGGGCTGGCGGGCTGGGAGGCGCTGTCGATCTCGTGGTCGGCGGTGCCCCCACTCGCCCGGGACGAGGCGCTGCTGACGCTCTTCTACGCGATCGTGTTGCTTGTGCCGCTCGTCACGCTGCGGACGGCCGGCGACCGGCTCGCCGCCTTGGGCCTTGTTGCTGCGGCGGCCGCCCTCCTCGCGGTCGGCGTGGGAACGGTTCTCCGCTTCGGCTCGAACCAGGCCGACCACTTCTACTCCGGTCGCCTCTCCTTCCCGATCTCTTACCCCAACGCGCAGGCGGCGGTCTTCCTGATCGGCTTCTGGCCCGCGATCGTGCTCGCGGCCCAGCGCGGCCGCTCGCCGGCCGTCCGGGCCCTGTCGCTCGCCGCCGCGACCGCGATCTCATCCGGGTGGCTGACCGCCCAGAGCAAGGGCGGCGTCGTCGCGATCGCCGTCTCCGCAGCGCTCCTCTTCGCGCTCTCGCCCATGAGGCTCCGCCTCCTCCCGCCGACGCTGATCGCGGCCGGTCTCGCCGCTGCGGCGTACAAGCCGCTGACGGCGCCCTTCCGCACCGGCAGTGTCTCCGACGTGAAGGGGGCCGGCTCGGCGATCCTGCTCCTCACCGCGCTGGGAGCGGTCCTGGGCCTCGTCTACGCGCTCGGCGACCGCCGCCTCGTGCTCGGCAGGCGAGCATTGCGCGCCGCGGGCTTCGCGGCTCTCGGGCTCTTCGCCGCCGGCGTCGTGGCGGCCTTCGCGGTCTTCTTCACGCGGGTCTATCACGCAGGCTGGTTCGACGCCCAGTGGCGTGCGTTCAAGAACGCCCCGACCACGACGCAGGCGTCCAGCCACCTGCTCCAGCTCGGCTCGTACCGATACGACATCTGGCGCGTCGCGCTGGACGAGTTCGGGGACAATCCGCTCGCCGGGATCGGCTCGCGCGGCTTCGGCCCGGCCTACCTTCAGCTTCGGCACAGCCCGGACACTCCGGCGCGGGCGCACTCGCTCGAGCTGGACGCGCTGAGCGAGCTCGGGGTCGTCGGCTTCGCGCTGCTGGCCCTGGCACTGGCCCTCGCCCTGCTCCCGGTCGTGAGGCGCATGCGCGCGAGGGATCCCACGGCGACAGCGGCGTTCGCGGGAGCCGCGTACTGGCTCGCCCACGCCTCCGGCGACTGGATCTGGACCGTCCCGGCCTGCGGCGTTCCCTTCTTCCTGCTTCTCGGGATCGGAGGTGCGGGCGGCGAGCGGCGGCCGCTTCCCGGCAGGGCGGCCCTTCCGGCCGCGGCGGCCACTCTCATCGTCGCGGTCGTGGCCTTCGTGCCCCCCTGGCTGTCCGCGAGGCTGACGACCCGGGGCAATCCGAGCTGGGCGAAGCGGCTAGATCCGCTCTCGGTCGATCCGTACATCTGGCAGGCCGGCAACGCCCGCTCGCCGGGAGATGCGGCGCGGGCGCTCGAGGCGGCGGTGCGCAAGGAACCGCGAGTCGTCGAGCTGCGCTTCGACCTTGGCCTTGCCTACAGCCGGGCCCGTGAGTGGCGGCTGGCGCGCTCCGCGCTGCTCGAGGCCCGCAGGCTGGACCCGCGCGAGCCCCGGATCGCCGAAGCGCTGAGGCGCCTGCCGAAGCGCTCGGTACGCTCTTCGTAACGTGGCCCGCAGAGCCCTCGTCACCGGCGGCGCCGGGTTCATCGGCTCTCACCTCTCGGAGCTCCTCCTGGCCGGCGGGTGGGAGGTCTTCGTCCTCGACGACGTGTCCACAGGCTCGCTCGACAACGTCGCCCATCTTCGAGACCGCCCCGACTTCCACCTCGTCGTCGACTCGGTGCTTTCCCCGTCGGTCGTCAGCGAGGTCGTGCACAAGTGCGACGTCGTCTTTCACCTCGCGGCCGCGGTCGGCGTCCGCCTGATCGTCGAGCAGCCCGTTCACACGATGGTGACGAACGTCCAGGGGACCGAGACGGTGCTCGAGTACTGCAGCAAGCTCGGCAAGCGCGTGCTCGTCGCCTCCAGCTCCGAGGTGTACGGCGACCACCGCGAAGAGCGGCCGCTGGCCGAGAACGACCGGCGGGTCTACGGGCCGACGACGGAGAAGCGGTGGCTCTACGCCGACTCGAAGGCGATGGACGAGCACCTCGCGCTCTCCTACCACCTCGAGCGCGGGCTCGACGCGGTCGTCGTCCGCCTCTTCAACACGGTCGGGCCGCGCCAGAGCGGCCGCTACGGGATGGTGATTCCGCGCTTCGTCGAGCGTGCGCTCGCCCGCGAGCCTCTGGAGGTGCACGGCGACGGGACCCAGACGCGCTCGTTCTGCCACGTCACCGACACCGTGCGGGCCCTGACCGGCCTGATGGACGCCGGGGAGATCTCCGGCGAGATCTTCAACGTCGGCTCCTCGGAGCGCGTGCGGATCATCGAGCTCGCCGAGCGGGTCAAACAGGCGGCCGGCAGTGACTCGGAGATCGCCTTCATCCCGTACGACCAGGTCTACGGCCAGGGGATCGAGGACACGCTCCACCGCGAGCCGGCGATCGGCAAGATCAAGGACGCGATCGGCTGGCAGCCGACGTTCGACCTCGACCGAATCATCGCCGACGTCGTCGAGCACGCCCAGCGCGGGCGAGCCGGAGACGAAGCCGCTCCCGCCGAGGCGATCGAGTCATCCTGAGGTCATGAGGGGCGCCGGGGCCTCGGAGCCTCTCGACGCGGCCGCCGCGACCACGGGCGCCACCGTCCTCTCCGGAAGTGCCTGGAAGGCCGCCTCGCTGGCACTGCCGCAGCTCTACGCGCTCGTCCAGTCGATCGTCGCCGCGCGCTTCCTCGGGCCGTCGGGGATGGGCGTGCAGAGCTTCATCGCCTTCAGCGAGATCGCGCTCGTCAGCCTGACCTCGACGGGGCTCTCGCTGTCGCTCATGCGGTACGTGGGAGAGCTGCTCGGACGGGGCCGCCCGGGCGAGTTGCGGGATCTGGTCTCCTGGGGCTGGCGCTTTCAGACGATCGGAGCGGTGCTCGCCGGTGCCGCGCTCGGGGCGGCCTCGCTCGCGGGAGCCCACCCGCGCACGGCCTGGGCGCTCGCCGCCGTCGCCGCGGTCGCGAGCGTCCTCCACACGGTTCCGTCGGCCGTGCTGATCGGAGCGCAGCGTTGGCGCGACGCGTCCATCGTCGGGCTCGCGACGGGCACCGTCGCGACCGGCGCGATCGTCGCCGTCCTCGCGGCGGGCGGCGGGATCACCGGCATGTTCGCCGTCGAGGCTGTGTTGGCCGTCGTCAACCTCGCCTGGACGGGGAGCCTGGGGCGTCGCGCCCTCGGGAGGGTTGCCTCGGTTCCCCGCGTTGCCTCTGCCTCGATCCGCCACGGCGCGCGCTCTTACGCCCTCTTTGGGTCCGCGACGGCGATCGTCACGTTCATCGTCTGGCGCCGGTCCGAGCTCTTCTTCCTGCAGCACTACTCGGCCAGCGCACAACTCGCGTTCTACTCGATCCCCTTCGCAGTCGTGACGGCCCTGACCGCCCTGCCGACGTCGCTCGGCGACGTTGTCTCGCCGGCGGTGGCGACGCTCTTCGGCGCCGGGGCGACCGACCGGATCGGCAGAGGCTACGGGCGCGGCGCGCGGCTGCTCCTCCTTGTCGCACTGCCCGTCACCGCGGCGGCGCTTGCTCTCGGGCCGGAGACGCTCAGGGTCATCTGGGGTCGCGACTACAGCAAGGCGGCGCCCGTCTTCCTGATCCTCGTCTCGCCGCTCCCGCTGATCCCGCTGATCAACTTCGCGCGCTCCTTCCTCACGGGAATCGGCCTCATTCGCGTTCCGCTTCTGATCGTCGCGCTCGCGGGAGTGCTGAACGTGGGGCTCGACTTCCTGCTCGTGCCGCGGTACGACGCGGTGGGAGCGGCAATCGCAAATGTCAGCGCGCAGCTCGCGGCCGGCCTGCCGGTACTCGCGTACACGCGCAGTCAGATAGGCGGCGTCCGCTGGGAGGCGGGGGCTCTCGCGCGCACGGCGACGGCCTCCGCGCTCGCGGGAGCCGTGGCCTGGGCCGGCGTGCTCCTCCTCGGCGGGGCGGGCGGCCTGCTCCTAGGGCTGCTCGCCGGCGCGGTTGCCTTCACGGCGCTCGGCGCGCTCCTGCGCATCCTCCCCGCCGACGACGCACGCTGGCTCGACGACGCCGTCGGACGCCGGCTCGGCGGCGTGCTCGGACGGACCGTGCGGCTCTGGAGCCGATTGCCGGCCCCGGCCGTCAGTGGCAGCGAGCCGACCCCGCGTCGGTGAGCGTTCCGCCTGCGGCCGGCACGAAGCGCCAGTCGTAGCTACCCGGATGCAGGGTCAGTTTGAGGACTCCCCAGCTGCCGCCCCGCACCTCGCTGTTCGCCCGCACAGTCGTGAAGGCGTGGAGTGTGCGCCCGCCGGTGCCGACGACGAACTCCCGTATCCCGTCCGGGCTCGCGGTCCCGTCGATGTGCTGCGGTGCGAAGCGCTCGTAGTCGTGCTCGTGCGCGTTCAGGACGACGTCCGCGCCCGCGAGGTCGAGGTCACGCCAGAAGGTCGTCGCCTCAGGCGTGCCTCCCTCGAGGCCGGAGGAGAAGATCGGGTAGTGCCAGTAGGCGAGCGTGCATCTGTTCGGGTGGGCCGCGAGGTCTGCACGAAGCCACCGCTCTTCAGGCGAGCCAGGGCCACATCCTCCGACCGGTGTGCACTCGGAGTCGAGGGCGATGATGTGCCACGCGCCGAGGTCGAAGCTGTAGTAACTCTCGCCGGGCTCGTCGGCCGCGGCCCCGAAGTAGCGGAAGTAGCCTCCGCCCTTCCCGGACGCGTCGCAATCGGTCCCGCCCGAGGAGACGTAGTCGTGGTTCCCCGGAACCGGGTGGGTGATCGCCTTGACCCGTCCCCAGGTTTGCCCGTACGCCTGCTGGTAGGCGCTGTACCCGCCGCACTCGTACTGCGCGTCGCCGAGCGTCAGGACGGCAGAGAGCTTTCCGCCGAGGAGAGCGGCGGTGTCCTTCTCCCGGCAGTCCGTCGCCGTGCCGTTGCCGCCGTTGTACCCGGGCGCGCCGGGATCGCAGGCGATGTTGCCGGCCGCCGCGATGACGGGATCGCTGCCGCTCGTGACGATGAGCCGCGGCGAGTGGCTGCCCGTCTCTCGGCTTGCGAACTGGATCGCGCCGGCCGGCGACGCGTAGGTCAGCGCGAGCTGGACGACGCCTGCCCGGCGGACGGCGCGGGTCACGTCGACGTCGGCCCAGCCCGGCCCGGCGATTCGGGCCCGCCCCAGGCTTGCGCTCAGGGGCGGCGCGTTGGCGAAGGTGATTCGCCGCTCGTTCCAGGGCCCGCGGACGCCGCCGACGAGGAGACCGTGCCCCCTCGCCACGCTGACGTAGATGCGCAGCGTCGCGCTTCGCACCGGCGCGGCCAGGCCGCGGACGCGAAAGCGGAGGTAGCTTCGAACGGCGGGATGCCGGTCGACCCCGAGGACGTGGCTGCTGCCGAAGTTCCGCCCGGGCTGCGCGGAGCTGACCTCGGCATCCGCGAGCGGGCGGAACGTGGCGGTCGCCGAGCTGCCAGACGGCGCACCGGCCGCGGGAAGGCCGAAAGCGAGCGCGGACGCCAGCACTAAAGGGGCCAAGAACGTGCCTTGTCGAGGATTGGTCAACGCCGGCGAGTATGACGAGGCATCCTCGAGGCGGTTAGCCTCGTCGCCGAGATGACCCTGGCCGAATCGATCGACCGCCTGCTAGGCGCGCCCGTGCTCGTGTTCGGCTCGCCGCCCCCGGCCGGCCGCGACCTCGACCTGCTCGCGTATCCGCCCGAGCTGTCGACGGTGTCGGAATGGCTGTCCGATCAGGGCTTCCTCGAGCGCAACGGGGAGTGGGTGCGATTTCGCGAGTGCGGCGGCGAGTCTCTCGACCTCGTCCCGGTCGAGGCCTGGGGGCTCCCGGAGCAGGCAGCCGAGGCGCTGTTCGCCGAAGCGCGCCCGATCCCGGGCTTCGACCGTCTCGTTCGCCCCGCCCCTCGCCATCTACTGC
>JBARRQ010000037.1:0-16748 GCA_049644305.1 Gaiellaceae bacterium | reverse complement strand
GTAGGAGTGGCTCGCCTCCCAGAGCGAGAAGCCGAAGATGTGCCCGTCGAGGACGTGGTAGCCGTGGTAGGTCGTCTCGGCTGAGAACCCGGCTTCGCGGAGCCGGCCGAGAAGGGAGTCCATGTAGCGCAAGCGTGCAGGCCGTAGGCGGCCGGGCGCCATCAGCACTGCGGACGCCCAGGGGTGGCGCCGGAGTGCCCCGTGGACGGAGACCGCGCTGCTCCGCACGGCCCTGTCCCAGGCGCCACTGGGTGACGGCAGCTCGCTCTCGTCGAGGACGAGGTCGAGGATGCCGTCGATCACGTCGTCCTTGTTGGCCACGTGGTTGTAGAGCGACATTGCCTCGAAACCGAGGGCCTGACCGAGCTTGCGCATCGTGAGCGACTCGATCCCGCCCTCGTCGACGAGCTCGAGCGCTGCGTGCAGGATCCGTTCTCGACTCAGGGGGAGGCGCGGTTTCGTGTCGGTGGCCATTGACAGATCTTACGTTGTACGTTTATCTTACGCCGTAAGCTTACATTGTACGGAAGGAGACGGCAATGACGATCACAGAGACTGAGCAGTCGACCACGATGAAGGCGGTCATGCGTCCGACCTACGGCTTGCCCGACATTCTCGAGCTGCGAGACGTCGAGAGGCCGATTCCCGCGAACGACGAGGTGCGGGTGCGCGTGCACGCGGCTTCTGTGAACCCGGTCGACTGGCACATGATGACGGGAATCCCGTATCTCGCCCGGCTGGATGCCGGTCTGCGCGGGCCCAAAGACGAGAGCTTCGGCGTCGACTTCGCGGGCACGGTCGAAGCAGTTGGCACGGAGGTCACGCGGCTTCACCCCGGCGACGAGGTGTTCGGAGGGAGGAACGGCGCCTTCGCCGAGTACCTGTGTGTTCGCGAGGAGCGAGGAATCGCGCTCAAGCCGGCCAGCGTCACGTTCGAGCACGCGGCGGCCGTGCCGGTTGCGGCGCTCACCGCGCTGCAGGGCCTTCGCGACAAGGGACAGCTCGAGCCGGGCCAGAAGGTTCTCATCAACGGCGCGTCGGGCGGCGTGGGGACCTTCGCCGTGCAGATCGCCAAGTCGCTTGGCGCGGAGGTAACCGGCGTCTGCAGCACCAGGAATGTGGACACGGCGCGGTCGCTCGGGGCAGACCACGTTGTCGACTACACCAAAGACGATTTCACTCGGAGCGGGCGGCGGTACGACCTGATGCTCGACATCGCGGGGAACCGGTCGTGGTCGGACTACACGCGGGTCCTCGAGCACGAGGCGACGGTGGTCATGGTCGGAGGACCGAAGACCAATCGCTGGATCGGACCTCTCGGTAACACGCTCTACCTGAAGTTGGCTTCGCTGGCCCGGAGCCGGCGAGTGGCTGTCTTTCTCGCCAAGTTGAACAGGGAGGATCTGGAATTCATGGGCAAGCTGCTCGAGGCCGGAAGCGTGACGCCGGTCATCGACAGGCGCTACCAGCTGAGCGAAGTACCCGAAGCCCTCGCTTACCTCGGCGAGGGACACGCGCAGGGCAAGGTCGTCATCACCGTCTCACGTGCGGACTGACGCGCACGACGCGGCGAAGCTCCTCCCCTAGCTAGGAGGGCTTGACGAAACCTCGTCTGTGCCTTCGGGCTGCGCTGTCCGCCCCGAGTCGGCGTCCTCGGTCGCGCCCGTAGCTATCCACTACGGGCACTCCCTGCGTCCTTGCCTCGGAACGGCCATCGCACCCCGACGACGAGCGAAGTTCCGCCAAACCCTCCTAGCCGCAGGGTGAGCGTCGTGCTCGCGCTCGTCGCGATCGTTGCAACCTTTCGCGAGGGGTGGGAAGATCGCGGCGCGGCGGCCCGTCTTGCCGACATAAGCGTCGTTTCTCTCGCGACGCGCTAGACGAAGGGAGCAACATGGACGAGAGAAGCGGAACTGTCCGTCTCGTTGAGTCCCGTGGAGACAGCGAGGCCAGTGGCTTCGTCACAACGATCTCTCGGACCGAGGTGGAGAAGGCGTTGCGCGCCGACGAGGGGCCAGTTGACCTCTTGCTGGATGTGGAGCGCGTCGCGGCCGACGGCAATGGCCGCGAAACGTCGCGGGTCGCGCTCGGCTGGGAGCCGCAGGATCTCGAGCGACTGCTCGCCACGACGAGCGACGACGAGATCGGCCTCACGTTCGACGAGGCCGAGCTCCGGCGTCTGTTGGACGAAGACGTAGACGCGCACGGCATGCGCGAGAAGCTCGCCGTGCTCACAGTCGTCGCCGGCATGGCCGCCGCAGGTGCCGGACCGGCATTCGGATCGGTCTATGGCGGCTCAGAGGGTGGGCCTTCGAGCACGCCGGCCGCGGTGGTGCAGACGCCCACGGCATCCGAGATCAGCACCGGTCTGGGTGATGTGCAGGCAGCTCCTGCCGCCTCACAGCCCGGACGCACAACGACTCCGTCGGAGATCAGCACGGGCATCACCGGTAAAACGCCGGCCGCCGCCCCGTCGGAAATCTCCACCGGAATCGTTCAGCAGCCGCCCGTGACGCCTGCTGAGGTGACGACGGGAATCGTGCAGCAGCCGACCGCCACGCCCGTCGCCGCAAGCCCAAGCCAACCCTCCGACTGGGCTCCGAGCCCAGGGGTGATGGCACTCGCGGCCGGGACGATCCTGGCACTCACCGCCGCCGGCTTCGCGCTTCGCACACAGCGCCGCCGCCCGGCGATGTCCTAGAGATACCGCAGGGAGTCCGGGCACAGGCTCGGGCTCCCTGCAGTCGTCCCGATCGTCGGTGCCCCTGCTCTATGCCTCTGCGGGCACCTTCAGATGCAGTCCGTGCTTCTCGGCAAGAGAGGCAAGCCGCTCGAGGTCGGGCGGTGTCGACGAGGGGGCCGGGATCTCGCGGCGCTCCGCCGGCTCGCCTGCCTCGCTGAAGAATTTGTCCATCCCGCCCGGCGTGTAGATCACGAGCAGTCGGAGCGGGTTTTCATCCGCCGGCTCGAAGTTCTCCTCGACCCCGGCTGGGACATAGAAGAACGTGCCGGGGCCGCCTTCATGGGTCTCGCCGCCGATGTGGTAGCGAATGCGCCCCTCGAGGACGTAAACAGACTCGCCGGCCTCGTGCTCGTGAGGCGGCGGGCCCATGCCTGGCGGGAGCGTCATCTCCATCGCAGTGAGCTCGCCGCCCGTCTCGTCGGCGGCTGCCTTGACCTCGTAGAGCGAGTTCAGCATCCAGATCGCGTCGCCCTCGCCTGATTTCCGGACAACAGTCTTCCCGGCCACCGCTTGCTCCTTTCATGAGGATTGACCCAGCGCCCATTACGCGGGCTGGTCAACGCTCTCGCCTCCTCAGACCGAAGTCAAGCGACAACGACCTTGTTCGGCGGGCTCCACCTGCTTAGACTCGCCGCGCGGTCATCACACGAGAGGAGCACGTAATGGCGACGAGCCTTCCCACGGTCGAGGGACAACGCGTCGAGCTCTCTGAGGAATTGCTCGCCGAGCTGAGGGCGCGCCTTCGCGGGGAGGCGCTGATTCCGTCGGATCCGGGATACGGCCAGGCTCGCATTCCGTTCAACGCGATGCAGACTGATCGTCCGAGCCTCGTTGTCCGCCCCACGGGAACTGCCGACGTGGTCGAGGCTGTGACCTTCGCCCGCGACAACGGGATCGAGTTGACCGTCCGGGGCGGCGGTCACTCCGTCGCCGGGTTCTCGAGCTCCGACGGCGGGATGGTCATCGACCTCTCGCTCATGGACGGCGTCGACGTCGACCCGGAGGCCAAGATCGCCCGTGTCCAGGGCGGAGCTCTGTGGGGCGACGTCGATCGCGAGACCCAGCTGTTCGGGCTCGCGACTCCGGGCGGCGTCGTCTCCGATACGGGCGTTGCGGGGCTCACGCTCGGCGGTGGCTACGGGTGGCTCCGCCGGAAGCACGGCCTCTCGTGCGACAACGTCATCGAGGCCCAGGTCGTCTGCTCCGACGGTCAGGTCCGGACAGCCTCGGCCGACATGAATCCGGACCTCTTCTGGGCCATCCGCGGAGGAGGCGGGAACTTCGGGATCGTCACGTCGTTCACCTTCCGGTTGCACCCGGTCGGCCCGATAGTCGCGTTCACAGGCGTCTTCTACCGTCAGGCGGATGCCGCCGACATCTTGCGCGGCTATCGCGAGTACTTCCGCGACGCGCCCGACGAGGTGAGCCCGGAAGCGATTTCGATCACCATGCCGGCCGATCCTCACCTCCCCGAGACGATCCACGACCAGGAATGCTTCATCGTCGCAGCAGTTCATTCCGGGGACGTCGAGCAGGGCATGGAGATCATGCAGCCACTCCGCGGGCTCGCTACGCCGCTGGCGGACATCTCGCAACCGATGCCGTTCGCGGCGGTGCAGTCGGCATTCGATGCCTTCTACCCGCGTGGGGTGTTTCAGAGCTACTGGAAGTCGGTGTATCTCCCGGAGCTTTCGGACGAGGCTGTCCAGCTCATCACCGACAAGGGTGCAGAGCGCCCCTCGCCGCTCACGTTCGTCGACACGTTCGCGAACGGTGGCGAGATGAGCCGAGTCGCCGCCGGGGACACTGCTTTCGGCGATCGATCGGCTCCCTACATGGTGTCGATCGTCGGCTGCTGGGACGATCCGGCCGACAACGCCGACAACATCGCGTGGGTTCGGCAGACCTGGGAGGAGATCGGCAAGTTCGGCACCGGCGCGATGTATCTGAACTTCAACGCCCTCGTCGATGAGGACGCCGACGCCGGCGTGGCGGATACCTTCGGGCCCAACCTGCAGCGGCTGGCCGAGATCAAGTCCACCTACGACTCGGGGAACTTCTTCCGCCGGAACAACAACGTTCTACCCGCAAGCTAACGCGTCTTCGAGACAGCCGGGGGATTCACGCGAGCTCGAGCAGGACCTCTTCGACACGCTCGCCGTATGCCTCGTCGAACTCGGTCTTCGAGCCCGTCACCACGAAGCCGCACTTCTCGAGCACTCGGATCGACGCGACGTTGGACGTCGCAACCCACGCGTGGAGCGGACGGATCTTCACCTCGTCGAGCAGCTCGGCGAGCGCCGACGTGGCGAGGCCCTTTCCCCAGAAGTCTCGCCCGAGCCAGTAGCCGACGAGGCGCCGCCTGTCGTGCTCCCAGCAGAGGACGTTGCCCGCGACGTTTCCCTCGTGGACGATCGTCTTCTTCGTCACAGCATCGTTCTCGAGGACCCGTCGCCAGTGCGCATAGAAGGCGTCCCGCTCGCGCGCGGGAAAGAGGGCCATCCGATTTGCCTCGGGCTCGCGCTGGTGCTCGAAGAAAACCGCGAGATCGGCCTCGACCACGTCACGCAGGACCCCAGGCAACGATTTCGAGGCTACTAGACGCGGCTAGCCCCTGGATCCGTATGGCAGGCTGCACGTGATGGTTCGCGAATCGCCGCTCGAATCGACCGAGCACGGGCTCACTCCCAAAAGCGAGGGCTGGTTCGTGTTGAACGCGCGCGAAGCGATCTGGCGTCCAGGTGAAGGGCGGGGCGCCTACGGCCTCTTCGAGGGGGAGCCGGAGTTCTCGCAGATCGGCATCCACCTCGTTGCGCTCCCACCGGGCGAGCCGATGGCGATGTACCACTGGGAGGCAGACCAGGAGGACTTCCTTGTGCTCGCGGGGGAGGCGTTGCTGATCGTCGAGGGTGAGGAACGCCCGCTGCGAGCCTGGGACTTCGTGCACTGCCCTGCGGGAACGAAGCACGTGATCGTCGGGGCCGGAGACGCAACCTGCCTGGTGCTCGCGGTCGGCGCCCGCGACCGCTCAACCGGCCCGGATTGGGGCGGCTACAGCGTCGACGACGCCGCGCTGCGTCACGGCGCGGGTGTCGAGCAGGAGACGAGTGACCCCGCGGAGGCTTACGCGCGATTCCCGCCGCGTCAGCCGAGTCGCTACCGGGACGGCTGGATTCCCGAGTAGACAAGCGCCCGAAGTGAGGGCGCTGATCCCGGCTCGAACGCGCTAGGCTGCCGCTCGCGATGCGCGACCGCCGTCTCTCGGCAGGCGACCGAGCCCGGCAGGCGGTGCTCTCGAGCGAGGAGCTTGGCGAGTCGCCGTTGCTTCCTACTCTCGCGCTGCTCACGGCGGCGGGCCTCTACGCGACGTTGCCGAGCCGTTTCGTGGTCGGTCACTCCGTCGGTGTCTTCTCGGCTGCGCGGTGGCTCGTCCCTGCGCTGACCGTGCTGCTGCTCCTGGCGTTGGTCGCGACGGTGCCGAAGGGCCGGCTCGCGCAGTCGGTCGGACTTCGAGCCCGGCGAGTGCGGGTTGAGCGACGGGTCGCCGCCCTGGGGCTTACCGCGATCGTCAGTGCCGCCAACGCGGCGGCGATCATCCTGCTCGTACACCTGCTCGTGAACGGGGCCCACGCGCAGGCGCGTCTGCTGCTCCGCGCGGGCATCCACATGTGGTGCCTGAACGTGCTCGTCTTCGCGCTCTGGTTCTGGGAGCTCGACAACGGCGGCCCGGCAGCGCGTCGGACGGCCGGCCCGGAGGGACGGGACTTCCTCTTCCCCCAGCAGGAGTCGCCCGAGGTGAGCGCGCCCGGCTGGCGGCCGCAGTTCCTCGACTACCTCTACGTCTCGTTCACGAACGCGACGGCGTTCAGCCCTACTGACGCGATGCCGCTGAGCCGTTGGTCGAAGATGCTGATGCTTGTCGAGGCAGCGGTCAGCCTCGTGCTCGCGCTGATGGTCGCGGCCCGCGCCATCAACATCCTCAAGTAGGTCTACGAGTTGTTCGCCGTCAGCGATGGCGTTGCCCAGCCCACCGGGCGGATGACGTAGACGATTCCGCCCGACGCCGGGAGCCAGGCCCGCTCGAACTGCTCCCGGTCGTAGTAGTGCTTGACGGTTGCGTCCGTCGGCCGAGGCGTTCCTCGGGCAGTACGTGACGCTGCCGTAGGCCGCACCGCGCTGGTGCGAAGATGCGGCATGCAGGTTCGCCGCTGCCGCGACGCCGACGAGTTCCTTCGACTCGCCGGTGACTTCCTGTCCGCCCGAGAGGCGGAGCACAACCTGATCCTCGGTCTCTGCGCCGGACTCCGCGGGGATCCGCTGATGTACGGGGAAGCGCCGTACTTCGCGGTCGCTCAGGAAAGCGATCTGGTCGTGGCGGCCGCCATGCGCACGCCTCCGCACAATCTGATCCTCTCGGAGGTCGACGACGAGGCGGCACTCGGGCCCCTTGCCGAAGACGCGCTCGAGACGTTCCCGACGCTGCCCGGGGTCCTCGGTCCCACCGTTGCCGCCGAGCGATTCGTCTCGCTGTGGCAGGAGGCCACGGGAGCCCGTGGTCGCCGCGCGATAGCGCAGCGGCTCTTCCGCACCGAAAACGTCACGCCGCCGGCCGGCGTCCCGGGCCGCATGCGCGACTACGAGACCGGCGACCGGGAGTTGGCCCTGCGCTGGCTCGAGGCGTTCGCCGACGAGGCGCTGCCGGAGCCGCCGCCGGTGTCGAACGAGGAGTTCCTAGCCCACAAGTCGGCTGACCCGGAGGGCGGGATCGTCCTCTGGGAGGACGGCGAGCCGGTCTCGATCGCCGGCTACGGAGGGCCGACACCGAACGGGATTCGGATCGGCCCCGTCTACACGCCGCCCGAGCTCCGGCGGCGCGGCTATGCGAGCGCGCTCACGGCTGAACTGACCCAATCGCTGCTCGACCGTGGACGGCGCTTCTGTTTCCTCTTCACCGACCTGGCGAACCCGACTTCGAACAACATCTACCAGGCGGTCGGCTACCGGCCTGTCAGCGATTTCGACATGTGGGCGTTCGATTCGTGAGCACGACCGACCGTGTGCGCATCTTGAAGCGGATCCGCGGGATCTGCCTCGCTCTGCCGGAGACGTCCGAGCGGCTCAGCCACGGCGCCCCGACGTTCTTCATCCGAGACAAGCGCGCCTTCCTGATGGTGCTCACGAACCACCATGGGGACGGGCGTTTCGCGATCTGGTGCTCGGCCCCGGAGGGGATGCAGCGCATGCTCGTCGAGGCCGACCCGGAGAAGTTCTTCGTGCCGCCCTACGTGGGCCACCGCGGCTGGCTCGGGGTCCGTCTCGATCGCGGGCTCGACTGGGACGAGCTCGCCGGCATCATCGAGGACGCGTACGCCGAGGTCGCACCGCCGAAACTCGTCGAAGCCGCGAACAGGCGTTAGGTTTGACGCGCATGAACGTCTTGGCCATCGACCAGGGCACGTCGTCGACCAAGGCGCTCGTCGTGGCCGAGGAAGGAAAGGTCCTGGGGGAGGGAAACGCCTCCGTGCACCCCAAGGCCGGCGCAGAAGGAACCGTCGAGCAGGATCCTGAAGAGCTGCTCCAGTCGATCGTGGAGGCAGGCCGGGCTGCGATGGCTGCGGCCGCAAGGTCCGTAGATGCGATCGCGCTCGCGAACCAGGGCGAGACGGTGCTCCGCTGGGATCGCGAAAGCGGCCGTCCCTACGGGCCCGCGTTGAGCTGGCAGGACCGCCGGGCCGTCACGGTCACTCGCGATCTCGCGGATCACGAGGACCGGCTCACCGAGCTGACGGGTCTTCCTCTCGACCCCTACTTCGCGGCGCCCAAGATGACCTGGTTGCGCCGGGAGCAGGGCGACGACGGCGTGGTGACGACCGTGGATGCCTGGCTCAACCAGCAGCTCACCGGCGCATTCGTCACCGATGCGGCGACCGCCTCGCGGACGCTGCTGCTCGACCTCGAGACGACCGGGTGGTCCGAGGAGGCCTGCTCCCTCTTCGGCCTGGATCCCGCAGGCCAGCCGGAGATCGTGGACTGCGACGCCTCGGTCGGCGAGACGTCGGCGTTCGGGAAGACGGTGCCGGTCACCGGCCTGGCCGTCGACCAGCAGGCGGCGCTCTTCGCGGAGTCGTGCTTCGAGGCCGGCGAGGCGAAGTGCACGTACGGAACCGGCGCGTTCATCCTCGCCACCGCAGGCGAGCGGGTGGTGCGCTCGAAGGCTCGGCTTGCCGCGTGCGTCGCCTGGCGGCTGGGCGGGACGACGACCTACTGCCTGGACGGCCAGGTCTACAGCGCCGGCTCGGCGGTCTCCTGGCTGCAGGAGCTCGACCTGATCTCCGAGGCGGCCGATCTCGATCGCCTCGACGGAGACGCGGGCGGTGTCGTCTTCGTTCCCTCGCTGGCCGGCCTCGGCGCTCCCTACTGGTCGCCGGAGGCACGAGGCGGCTGGCTCGGCCTCTCTCTCGCCACGCGCCGTGAGCACCTGGTCCGCGCTGTCGTCTGGGGCATCGCGGCTCAGGTCGCCGCGCTGGCGCGGGCGATGGGGGAGGACGTGGGAAGGCCGCTCGAGCGACTACGCGTCGACGGAGGTCTGACGCGCTCTTCCGCGCTGATGCAGGCGCAGGCGGATCTCCTGCAGGCGCCCGTCGAGCTCTATCCCTCCGCCGACGCGACGGCGCTCGGCGTGGGAGCGCTCGCACGCCTCGGCAGCGGCGCCGCCTCGACGCCGGCCGAGGCCGTGGGCGATTGGACCTCGGTCGCCATCTTCGAGCCGCGGATGAGCTCGTCCGAAGCCGAGGAGCGTCTCGCGGCCTGGGAGGGGGCCGCATTCGCACTGGCCGAGCTGGCGCGGGACGGTCGGTGAGAGAGGCGGGGCCGGAGCGCGACGTCGTCATCGTCGGCGGCGGCGTCGTCGGCACCGCGATCGCCCGAGAGCTGTCCCGGTTCGAGCTCGACTGCACGCTTGTCGAGGCCGGAGCCGACGTCGGAGCTGTTACGAGCAAGGCGAACACGGCTCTGCTGCACACAGGCTTCGACGCCAAACCCGGGACGCTCGAGGCAAGGCTGGTCGCTCGTGGCCACGAGCTGCTGGGCGAGTACGCGGCGCGGGTCGGCATTCCGCTCGAGCGAACCGGCGCGCTGCTCGTGGCCTGGAACGAGGAGCAGCGTGAGGCGTTTGACGGCATCGTCGGGCGGGCGCAGGCCAACGGCTACTGGGCTATCCGGGAGCTCTCGGTGGAGGACCTCTACAAGCGCGAGCCGCACCTCGGCGCCGGCGCGGTGGGGGCGCTCGAGGTGCCCGACGAGGGCATCGTGTGCCCGTTCACGACGCCACTGGCGTTCGCGACCGAGGCCGTAACGGCGGGCTGCGAGTTGCGCCTGCGCGCTCCGGTTACCCGGATCGAGCGGCTCGAGGGCGGCGGCTTTCGCCTCGACGCCGGCAACGAGACCCTGACCACCCGCTACCTCGTGAACGCCGCCGGACTGCACGCCGACGAGCTGAACCGGCTGCTCGGACACCACGGTTTCACGATCACCCCCCGTCGAGGCGAGCTGATCGTGTTCGACAAGCTGGCCCGGCCGCTGCTCGAGCACATCATCCTCGCGGTCCCGACCGGCACCACGAAGGGCGTGCTGGTCGCCCCGACGGTCTTCGGCAACATCCTGCTCGGTCCGACTGCGCAGGACGTCGAGGACAGGGAAGACACGTCGTCGACGAGCGAAGGCCTGGCGTACCTTCGTTCCGAGGGCGAGCGGATCGTGCCGGAGCTGCTCGCGCACGAGGTCACGGCGATCTACGTGGGGCTTCGAACGGCCACCGAGCACGCCGACTACCAGATCTCCGTCGACGCCACGGAAGGTTACGCCTGCGTCGCCGGCATTCGCTCGACCGGGCTGACCGCCTCGATGGCGATCGCGGAGCACGTCCGTGGCGAGCTCGAGGCGGCGGGGCTCGCGCTGCGCCCTCGTAAGGGCCTCCCGCCCCTGCGCATGCCGAACATCGGCGAAGCTCGGACGCGCCCGTACGCGGACCCTGAGCGGATCGCCGAGGATCGCGAGTACGGCCGGATCGTCTGCTTCTGCGAGCGGGTGACGCGAGGAGAGATTCGCGACGCGCTCGCGGCCACAGTGCCTGCGGTCGACACCGACGGTTTGCGGCGGCGCACGCGCGCGCTGATGGGCCGGTGCCAGGGCTTCTTCTGCGGTGCGGAAGTGCGGGCGATGCTGTTGGAAGCGGACAGACACGCGTGGTGATCGTGGTCGGAGGCGGGCCGGCCGGCCTTGCCTGCGCTCTCGAGCTGCGGCGGCGAGGCGTGGACGTGGTCGTGCTCGAGCGCGAGCGTCGGGCCGGCGGCATCCCCCGCCATTGCGAGCACCAGGGCTTCGGCCTGCGCGACCTGCACCGGCTGCAGTCCGGTCCGCGCTACGCGCAGCGGTACGTGGAGCTGGCGCGGAACGCGGGCGCCGACGTGGTCGAGGAGGCAATGGTCACCGGCTGGGCGCAGGACGGCGGACTCGAGGTGACGAGCCCGGCCGGCCGCGAGACGTTGAAGGGCGAGGCGGTCGTGCTCGCGACGGGCTGCCGAGAGAGACCTCGCGCCGCGAGGCTGGTGCCGGGCTCGCGCCCGGAGGGCGTCCTGACGACCGGCCTGCTGCAGCAACTCGTCCAGCGCGGACTGCCCGTCGGCAGGCGCGCGCTGGTCGTCGGCGCAGAGCATGTGAGCTTCTCAGCCGTGCTGACGCTGGCTCACGCCGGCGCCACGGCGGTCGGCATGACGACCGAGCTGCCCCGGCATCAGTCGCTCGCGCTCGTGCGCGCCGGCGCGGCGCTGCGCTATCGAGTGCCGCTCTGGACCCGGACTGCGATCGCGGCGATCCACGGCCGTCCGCGGGTGGAGGAGGTCGAGCTGCTCGACCTGGATCGCGGCGCCACGCGGCCCGTTTCCTGCGACACCGTCGTCTTCACGGACGACTGGATCCCCGACCACGAGCTCGCCTCGGCGGCCGGGCTCGACCTGGACGCCGGCACCCGCGGTCCGCGCGTCGACACCGGGCTGCGGACGGCAAGGCCTGGAGTGTTCGCAGCCGGGAATCTGCTTCACGGCGCCGAGCCCGCGGACGTGGCGGCCCTGGGCGGGCGCCGTGCTGCCGCTTCCGCCGCCTCCTGGCTTGCGGGTCAAGGCTGGCCTGAGAAGACCGTCCACCTCGTCTGCCGCCAGCCGCTGCACTGGATCTCGCCGAATGCCGTGGGGGAGACGCGCGATCAGCCACCTCGCGGACGATTCCTGCTCCGGTCGAGTGGGTTTGTCGGCCGCGGGCGGATCGAGATCCGCCAGAGCGAACGTCTGTTGTGGGCCGGACGCGCGGGCCGGTTGATGCCCGGCCGCTCGGCATCGCTGCCCTGCGTTTGGCTTGAACAGGTGGAAATCCCCGGATCGCCGGTCGAGATCGGGCTCGACGACGGTTGACTGTGCCGTACGTTGCAAATTACGCTCGCGCCTAACTCGACTGGGAGGAACGGGCATGGCAGAGGCGGAGCGGCACGTCGGAAGCGACGAACAGCGGCTCGCGGAGCTCGGCTACCGGCAGGAGCTCACGCGCGCCTGGAGCAGTTTCACGAACTTCGCGATCTCCTTCACGATCATTTCGGTCCTCGCGGGCTGCTTCACCAACTTCTTCGCCGCCTGGACGGCCGGAGGCCCCGCAGCGGTCGCGATCGGCTGGCCGATCCTCTGCGCCTTCGTCTTGCTGGTCGCGCTCTCGATGTCCGAGCTGACGTCTGCTTTCCCGACGGCCGGGGGGCCGTACTGGTGGGCGGCCAAGCTCGGTGGGGCCGGCTGGAGCTGGATTACCGGCTGGTTCAACATGGTCGGCCTCGTCGGCATCGTGGCGGGTGTCGGCTACGGGGCGGCGTTCTTTCTCAATGCCCTCCTCGCTATCTACGGTTTGAAGGTCGGCGGAATCGACTTCGCGACTGCCAACGGCTCAGCGAGTCTCCATCACACCTTCGTCCTGTTCCTGCTCATTCTCGTTCTCTACACCCTCATCAACATCTTCGCCGACCGGCTGCTGGCGATCTTCAACAACATCTCCGTCGGGTGGCATGTCCTGGGCGTGCTCGTGATCATCGGGATCCTCATCTGGGTCCCTGATCACCATCAGAGCGCCGGCTTCGTCTTCGGTCACAGGAACAACAACACCGGCTTCCACCACGCGGCTCTCGGGGGTCCCTTCTGGTGGCTCTACATCCTGCCTGTCGGCTTCCTCCTGACCATGTACACCCAGACGGGCTACGACGCCTCCGCACACACGGCCGAGGAGACTCGTGGCGCTGCATTGGGCGCGGCCAAGGGCGTTTGGAAGTCCGTGTTCTATTCGGCGCTCGCAGGTTGGTTCGTGTTGCTCGCCTTCCTCTTCGCCGCCACGGACACCAAGGCCGTTGACGGCGCAGGTGGAGACGTGAAGGCGATCTTCACCAGTTCCATGGCCAACCACATGTGGGGCGCCAAGTTGGTGATCATCATCGCGACGGTCGGCCAGCTGTTCTGCGGCGCCGCCGGCCTCACCAGTGCATCGCGTACCTGGTATGCGTTCTCCCGCGACCGCGGTATGCCGGGCTGGTGGCTCTTCCGGCGCCTAAACCAAGCCCGCGTGCCGCTCTACGCCGTGATCGCCGTCTCCACCGCCTCGTTGATCATCACGATTCCCGCGTACTGGGGGAGCAAGGGCGTTCCGTGGGCTTACTACGCCATCACGGCGATTTGCACCATCGGCCTCTACCTGGCATACATCATCCCCGTCTTCCTGCGGCTCCGAGCCGGAGACAGCTTCCAGGCGGGCCCCTGGACGTTGGGCCGCCACTACCGCTGGGTCAATATCGGTGCGATTCTCTTCGTCGCGCTCGTCGTCTACGCCCTGGACATCCCCACCAACTCCGCAGGCATTCCGTGGAACTCCGGTTGGAAGTGGAGCTCGTTGAACTACTCGCCGCTGGTCCTCCTGGTTGGCGTGGTGGTCGGAATCTGGTGGGTCCTCTCGGCGAAGAACCACTACACCGGGCCGGTGCGCACCATCGACGAGGCGCCGATGGTCGACGAGAGCCCTAAGACCGGGGCCGCGCCGGCGCCCGGCTCATAGCACGTACCGTTATGGCCGAGATGATCAGCGCGAAGAGACAGAGCGCAGCGAAGGGGATGCTGACGCTCGACGAACTGCGCGCCGAGGTCGAGGGCGGAACGATCGACACCGTCGTCACGTGCTTCACCGACATGCAGGGCCGGCTCTTCGGGAAGCGAGTCGAGGGCGGCTTCTTCCTGGAGGATTCCGTCTCCCACGGGATCGAAGGCTGCAACTACCTGCTCGCGCTGGACATGGAGATGGACCCGGTGCCGGGCTACGACATGGCGAACTGGGAGCAGGGCTACGGCGACTTCAACCTCGTCCCCGACTTTGACACGCTGCGCCGCATCCCCTGGATCAACCGGACGGCCTTGGTCCTCTGCGACGTGGCCTGGGAGAACGGCGATCCGGTCAAACAGTCACCGCGGCAGGTGCTCAAGCGGCAGGTGGAGCGCGCGCACGAGCTCGGCTACTTGCCGATGTTCGGCTCCGAGCTCGAGTTCTACCTCCTGAAGGAGAGCTACGCGGAGGCGAACGAGAAGCACTTCCGGGACCTGACGCCGTCGATCCCCTACATCCTCGACTACCACATCTTGGCCACGACCTTCGACGAGGACGTGATCGGCGACCTGCGGCGGAGCATGCAGGCCGCCGGCATTCCCGTCGAATCGTCGAAGGGCGAAGCCTGGCCTGGCCAGCACGAGATCAACTTCCGCTTCGCCGACGCCCTGACCACCGCCGACCGGCACGTGATCTACAAGAACGGCGCGAAGGAGATCGCCCAGAAGCACGGTCGCGCAATCACCTTCATGGCAAAGCCCGACCACACGTGGATCGGAAGCTCCTGCCACATCCACTCGAGCCTCTGGTCTCCTGACGGGTCGCGAAGCCTCTTCCCGACGGACGACGGCCACGGCCCGAGCCCGGTCTTCAACGGCTATCTCGCCGGCCTGACCGCCTACATGGGCGAGCTGTCGATCTTCGTCGCGCCGAACGTGAACTCGTACAAGCGGTATGCGGCGGAGAGCTGGGCGCCCACGACGCTCGCCTGGAGCCACGACAACCGCACGTGCGGCTTCCGGGTCGTCGGCCACGGCAACGGCTTCCGGATCGAGTCGCGGATCCCGGGCGCCGACGCGAATCCGTATCTCGCGTTCGCGGCGATGATCGCCGCGGGCCTGCAAGGCATCAAGGAAAAGCGTGAAGCGCCGCCGATGTTCGCAGGGAACGCCTATGCGGACGAGAGCCTCTCGCGGGTTCCCTCGACACTGCGTCAGGCGATCGATGCGCTCGAGCACTCGACGATGGCGCGAAGCGCACTCGGGGACGAGGTCGTCGACCACTATTTGAACTACGCGCGAACCGAGCAGCGCCTGTTCGACCAGACGGTGACCGGCTACGAACGGGAGCGCTTCTTCGAGCGCGTCTGAGGCGCTGGAGTCACTTCCGAAACACCTCTAGGCTTTCGCCATGCGGCCGGTAGTCGGGATCACGACCTACGTCACGCTGACGACGTTCGAGAGCTGGCAGGAGGAATCGGCACTCGTGCCTATTGATTACGTGCGGGCCGTCGAGCGCGCGGGCGGCCGCCCCCTGCTCGTGCCGCCGAGCGACGAGGGCATCGAGGAGACGCTCGACGTGCTCGACGCGCTGGTCTTCTCCGGCGGCTCCGACCTCGACCCCGCGACGTACGGGCAGGAGGCGCACCCGGAGACGAAAGGCGTCGTCGCCGACCGTGACCGTGCGGAGCTCGCGCTGCTGGAGGCGGCGCTCGCGCGCGACATGCCGGTGCTCGCGGTATGCCGAGGGAGCCAGGTGCTCAACGTGGCTCTTGGCGGCGACTTGATCCAGCACCTGCCAGATGTCGTAGGGCACGACGACCACAAGCACACCCCCGGCGAGTACTCGGATCACGACGTGGTGCTGGAGCCGGACACGCGGCTCGCCACGTTGCTCGGCGACCACGCGCCGGTCAAGTCCCATCACCACCAGGGTTTCGGACGGCTCGGCTCCGGGCTACGTGAGGCGGGGCGGGCCGAAGACGGTACCGTGGAGGCGGTCGAGGACCCGTCTCGCCGGTTCGCACTTGGCGTCCTCTGGCACCCGGAGGCCGGCGAGGACATGCGGTTGTTCGAGGCGCTGGTCGACGAGGCTCGAGCCTACCGCTCGACAGTCGAAACCAAGCGTCTCCGTTCGTCGTAGAAGTAAGGTCGTCAACGAGAGGAGGCCCGGGATGGGCAAGCCCGTCGTTTGGTTCGAGGTCGTCGGCAAGGACGGCGCAGGACTGCAGAAGTTCTACTCCGACGCTTTCGGCTGGCAGCTGCAGGATGCCGGGATGGGCTACGGCATGGTGGCGGAGCCGGAGAGGGGCATCGGCGGCGGCGTCGGCCAGGCGCAGGACGGACAAGGGCACGTCACGTTCTACGTCGAGGTCGAGGACATGCAGGCGGCGCTCGACAAGATCGAGAGCCTGGGAGGCAAGACCGTCGTCCCCGTGACGGAGATGGAGATGGTCACCTTCGCGCAGTTCGCCGATCCCCAGGGGAACGTCGTCGGGATCGTAAAGGGACAGGACAGCTGACCCAGAGGCACCGCTTGCGGTGCCGTCATCAGGAGGCGCGGGCTCTGCCCGTGCCTCCGTCTGAAACGACCGATCGAGCCAGTCGAATTCGAGACGAACGCTCCCGAGGCACCGCTTGCGGTGCCGTCATCAGGAGGCGCGGGCTCTGCCCGTGCCTCCGTCTGAACCGACCGATCGAGCCAGTCGAGCTCGATACGAACGCTCCAGGCACCGCTTGCGGTGCCGTCATCAGGAGGCGCGGGCTCTGCCCGTGCCTCCGTCTGAACCGACCGATCGAGCCAGTCGAGCTCGATACGAACGCTCCAGGCA